>NZ_JCBANU010000021.1:0-107745 GCF_059816145.1 Methylobacterium sp. 001424705
CCCCCGAGGATGGCCCCGGCAGAATGATGAAGCCGCCCCCACCGCCCCGCCGCCCGCGGTTCATCCGGTAGACGACGAACAGGACGACGAAGAACAGGATGATGAAGATCACCACCTGTCCGGGATCGGCCTCGTCGCTGCGTACCTGCGCCTTGCGTTGCCACTCCTCGGCGTCGCCCGCGAGGATCGACAGCACCGCGTCGACGCCCGCGTTGATGCCGCCGGCGTAGTCGCCGGTCTTGAAGCGCGGCGTGATCGCGGTGGTGATGATGACCTTCGAGAGGGCATCGGTGAGGGCCCCCTCGAGGCCGTAGCCGACTTCGATCCGGACCTTGCGCTCGTTGGGGGCGACGAGGAGCAGCGCCCCGTTGTCGGTCTTGGCCTGCCCGAGCTTCCAGGCGCGGAACAGGCGGTTGGCGTAGTCCTCCACCGTCCGGCCCTGCAGGCTGGGGACCGTGGCGACCACCACCTGATCGGAGGTCTTGTCCTCGTAGGCCTTCAGCTTGGTCTCGAGGGCCGTCCGGTCCTCGGGCTTGAGGAGGCCGGCGCCGTCGACCACCCGCCCGGTCAGGGCGGGGAAGGTCGGTTCGGCGCCACCGGCCTGCGCGTGCGCGAGGCCGGTGGCGCCGACGACGAGCCAGAGCCCGAAAATCAGCCGCGTGGCGATCGACCGGATGGCGTCTGTCCCGGCGCTGCCCGGGCGCGGACGGTCCATGGCGGGCTAGAACTTCACGTTCGGCGGGCGCTCGGCGTTCGGCGTCGCCGTGAAGGTCTCCATCGGCTTCGCGTCCGGGTAGAAGACGGCGGCGATCCACCGGCCCGGAATGGTGCGGACCTCGGTGTTGTAGTCCTGGACCGCGGCGATGTAGTCGCGGCGGGCGACGGCGATCCGGTTCTCGGTGCCTTCGAGCTGCGACTGCAGGGCGAGGAAGTTCTGGTTCGACTTGATGTCGGGGTAGCGCTCGACGGTGACGAGGAGGCGGCCGAGGGCGCCCGAGAGCTGGTTCTGCGCGTCCTGGAATTCCTTGAACTTCTGCGGATCGCTCACGGTCGAGGCATCGACCTTGACGCTCGACGCCTTGGCCCGCGCCTCGGTCACGCCGATCAGCACGTCCTTCTCCTGCTGCGCGTAGCCCTTCACCGTCTCGACGAGGTTCGGGATCAGGTCGGCCCGGCGCTGGTACTGGTTCTGCACCTCGCTCCACGAGGATTTCGCCCGCTCCTCGAGGGTCGGGACCCGATTGATCGCTCCGCAGCCGGTCAGGGTCGTGCCCAGGGCGAGAGCCGCGACAGCGATCCGAACCCTGCCGAGCCAGGCCCGGACGGGACCCGTCGTCGGGGTGACGACACCTGAACGCATGCTTGGACTCCTTGGCCATCGGCGCGCCGCGCGAAGATCGGTCCCTCACCGGCCCGTGAACACACATAGGCGCATCGGCGCTGCGATAAAGGCGCACAGGGAAAAACTTGGCCGGGTGACGGGAAAACGTCGCCGAACCCCACCGAAGACCATCGCCGTGCGGTGCCCGGGCGCGCGTTTCGGTTGACAAGCCGGGAGCGATCGGTCGCTTTACCCGCCATGGACGAAACGCCCCGCCCATCGCCCGAGAAGCCGCGGGTTTCGATCACCTACTGCACGCAGTGCCAGTGGCTGCTGCGGGCGGGATGGATGGCGCAGGAACTCCTCTCCACGTTTCGCGACGACCTCGGGGAGGTGGCGCTGATCCCCGGCACCGGCGGCGTCTTCGTGATCCTGTGCGGACCGCACCTGATCTGGGATCGGACGCGCGACGGCGGCTTCCCCGACGTCAAGGTCCTCAAGCAGCGCGTTCGGGATCACCTCGCGCCGGATCGCGACCTCGGACACATCGATCGCGCGGGCGTCGCGCGCTCATGAGCCATCCGCCTCCCGGAGAGACCCCGCCTCCCGGAGAGACCCCGACCGGGCGCCGCACTTGGCGCCGGGGGTGGGGGTCGCTCGCCTCCGCCTTCGCGCGTGTCCGACAGCGCGGTTTCTCGACCCAGGTCTACCTGGTCGCCCTGGTGATCGCGCTGATCGGACCGGGATTGCTGTTCACGGCGATCCTCCTCGCGCGCTATGCGGGAACCGAGCGGGCCCGCTTCGAACAGGATGCCCGCGAGAACGTGCGGAGCATCGCCCTCTCCGTCGACCGCGACACGGCGGGCCTCGTCTCGGTGCTGCAGACCCTCGCCACATCGCCGCGACTGAAGGACGGCGAGTTCGACAATTTCGACGCCCAGGCGCGCCTCGTGCGGGACGCGGTCGGCCTCGACATCCTGCTTCGGCGACCGGACGGACAGCAGGTCGTGAACACGGCGGTGCCGCGCCGGGCCCCGCTGCCGCGCAGCGGGCTGCCCTTCGATCGCGAGATCGCCACGGGCAGCCAGCGCGCCGTCGTCTCGGGCTACGTCAAGGGCATGAAGCCCGCGGACGCGACCTATGCGGTCGCGGTGCCGGTGTTCGGCGAGGGCGGCGTCACCCATATCCTCAGCTTCACGGTCCCGATCGGCCGGCTGGACGGCCTGGTCGCCCGGGAAGCCGTCGAGGGCTGGACCACCGGCCTCTCCGACCGGGACGGGGTCATCCTGGCGCGGGTGCCCGATCCGGAGACCAATATCGGCTCGCAGCGCCTCGCGACCCTGCGTCAGTACCAGACCGCGACGCCGAATGTCTGGGAGGGCAAGGATCGGCGCCTCAAGGCCGTGACGGTCGTCGAGGCCCGCTCCCGCCTCACGGGCTGGACCGCGGCCGCGATCATCCCGCAGGCCCTGGTGGAAGCGCGCCTGCGCAACTGGATCTGGGCCTTCTGCGGCTTCGGCCTCCTGGTGCTGGCGACCTCGTCCATCCTGGCGGTTCACCTGTGGTCGCGGGTCTCGCAGCCCCTGCGCCGGCTCGCCGCGACGGGGCCGGCCCTCGCCCGCGGCGAGGTCATCCCGCGGATCACCTCGCCGATCCACGAGATCCGGCGCCTGGGAGACGTGCTCGCGGAGGCCTCCCAGCGCCTGCGCCTGCGCAGCGACGAGCGCGACCGGGCGCTGGCGGAGACCGAGCGCGGCCTGAGTGCCCTGCGCGAGAGCGAAGCCCGCTTCCGCCACATGGCCGATTCCGCTCCGGCCCTGATCTGGATGACCGACGAGAACGCCCGGATCAGCTTCGCCAACATGCATTTCGACCACATGTTCGGGCTGCATACGGCCGCCGTGCTGGCCGGCGAGGATTGGCGCCGGATCATCTTCGCGGAGGACTACGAGGCCTTCGCGACCCGCTTTCGGGACGCCTTCGCGGCGCGGGTGCCCTTCCAGGCCGACGTCCGGGTGGTGGACCAGGACGGCGTCGTGCGCTGGCTGCGCTGCGAGGGGGTGCCGCGGACGGACGATACCGGCAATTTCCTCGGCTACACGGGCTGCAACGTCGACATCACCGACGCCAAGCGCGCCGCCGAGCACCAGCAATTGCTGATCCACGAACTGAACCATCGCGTGAAGAACACCCTGGCCACCGTGCAGTCGATCGCGGGACAGTCCCTGCGCCGGCTCGAGGGACCGGAGGCCACCGCGGCCCGAGCCGCGTTCGAGGCCCGCCTGCTGGCCCTGGCCCGGGTGCACAACGTCCTCACCCGGGAGAGCTGGGACGGCGCCGAACTCGGAAACGTCGTGGCCGACGCCATCGCGCCGCTGGATGCGGCGGAGGGGCAGCGCTCCCGGTTCTTCGTCTCCGGTCCCGCCCTGCGGCTGCCGCCGCGCCTGGCCTTGTCGATCGCCATGGCGCTCCACGAGCTCGGCACCAATGCGGTCAAGTACGGGGCGCTCTCGCAGGAGGGGGGCACGGTGACGATCGCCTGGTCGGTGGAGCGCCAGGCGGAGACCCGCCTGATCCTGCGCTGGAGCGAGGCGGGCGGCCCCCCCGTCGTCCCGCCGACCCGGACCGGCTTCGGCTCGCGCCTGATCGAGCGCAGCCTGGCCCGGGAACTCGATGGCGAGGTCCAGTTGCTGTTCGCGGCCAGCGGTGTCGTCTGCACCATCGAGGCCCCGGTCCCCCCGCCGACTCTGCTGGAGCGCAAGGCGGACCTCATCGGCCCGCGCGAGATGCCGCTCTCCCGTTCGGCCTGAGCCGGACTCGTTCCGGGCCGGCGGCCGAGCGGCGTCGATCCGACGCGCCGCCCGTCTTCCTCCGCACCTGCCCGGGCGCCATCCTGAATTGGATGGGCCGTGCCGGGCCTCGCGGGATGGTTCAGCGCCTGAACAGATTTGGTCCAGGCGGACGCCCCTCGGTCTCGCCGGAGGTTGCGGGCGGCGATCCCCCGGGCCGCGCGCGGGCCTCCCGGCATCGCCGGCCAGTGTCGAAGTGGACGTCGCGCTCGGCCGGGTGTCCCACCTGGGCTGGACCGGACGGATGAGCCCTCGGGCCTCCGCGAGGGTTCTGAATTCGTCATAGATATTAACAATCAATATGGAATTTTAACTAAATTATAATGAAACGCTAAAGCTTACCAAACCAAAACTGGTGGTAGACAACAAGCACTGATTGCGACGAGCCACCTGTTAATTGTTCGCGTTGCACAACAGCGCGTCGCGGTGCGAGGCGGAACGCTTCTCGATTTTGAGCAGGTGTTTCAGGCCATAAGGATACATTAATGGAAGATCGGTAGATCACATCGCTACGCCTTACAGGACCAATCGCGATGCTCGGCCTTCCCTTCGCTCGTTCCACCCCGAAGTCGCCCGTCACGGAGACGGCGCCGGATGCCGCTGGGATCCGCGACGAAGCCCGTCTGGTACAGGCGGTGGAATCCCTGATGGTGAGCCAAAATCTCGCATCGGTCGATCTGCCCGAGGGGCCGCTCCGCGCCGCGATCGAGCGGTTGCATGCGAATCGCGAAGCCGATCTCCTGCGCAGCCTGGCCACCACCGCCTCCGTCGCCCGCGAGGCTTCCGAGGCTGCGACGAACACGGGTTGGATGACCTACGACGTCGGTGAGGTGGCGAGCGCCACCCAGACGATCGCGGGCGCCGCCGAGGAGATGGCGGCTTCCGTGGCGGAGGTGGCGCAGACCTCCGAGACCGTGGTGACCGTCGCGCGGGATGCCCTCGCGGAGACCCAGGCCTGCATCCAGGACGCGCAGAAGGCGCGCACGGCGATGCACGAGATCGATGTCCGGACCTCGCAGATCTCCGATCGCGTCGTCGTCCTCGAGCGCGCCATCGCGCAGATCGAGGTGATGGCCACCACCATCGCGGCGATTTCGGCGCAGACCAATCTCCTGGCCCTCAACGCCACCATCGAGGCCGCCCGGGCGGGCGAGGCCGGCCGCGGGTTCTCCGTGGTGGCCGCCGAGGTGAAGTCGCTCTCCGCCCAGACCGCCAAGTCCACCGGGGAGATCCGCGGGCTGCTGAGCACCCTCACCGCCGAGATGGGCGCGATCTCGGAGGCGGTTCACGAAAGCCGCAGCGCCGTCACCACGGGCCGCACCATCGTCGATCACCTCGAGCACCGGATCGTCGAGACCAATGCCCGCATCGCGCAGGCGAGCGACCTGAACCAGGCGATCTCGCACATGCTGGGACAACAGCGCGCCGCGACCTCGGAAATCTCGACCAGCGTGCAGAACATCGCCGCGAAGGCCTCGAAGACCCACGAGGAGATCGAGAAGATCACGAGCCGACTCGTGCGCGCCGAGGCCACAGGCCAGACGGCGCTGAACGCGAATGCCCGCGACGTGCCGGTCTACGCCCTGGTGCGCCTGCCGGCCGATCTCGGCGCGTGGAAGCGCAAGCTCGCCCGGGTTCTCGTCGGCATGGCCCAGCCGGATCCGATCCTGGCCACCCCGTCGGGCCAGCCCGGCCGGAGCCTGAAGACGGACCTGGCCGGGACGGCACCGGCCGCCCACCCCGCCTTCGCCCGGCTGGTGGCTGCGGAGAGCAAGGCCTTCGCGGAAGCCGGCAAGATGCTGGAAGCCCTCAAGGCCAGCAACTGGGATGTCGGAACCCCCGCCTACCAGGCCGCCGCGGAAGCGATGAAGGAGATGCTCGTCGCCGCCAAGGAAATCGCCGGCTGAGGGCCGGCCGCGCCGCGGGGCGGCGCGACGGAAACGGGGAGCGGATGCCCTTGTCGAGGCGCTCGCTTTCGGCTTCCTTGCGCGGGTCGCCACGGAGCCCTCGCTTGACCTCATCCCTTGCCGCCGCCGCCGAGGCCCCGCCGTTCAACGGCGCGCGCTTCTGCCTTGCCGAGAATGCCCGTCTGCGCGCACACAAGACGGCGCTCATCATGGCGGGAGCCGGCGACGACGTTCGCGTCCTGACCTTCGGCGAGGTCGATCGGGCGGTCCGGGCCATCGGGGCCGGGCTTCGGTCCCTCGGCCTCGCGCCCGGCGCGCGCGTGATGATTCGCATGGGCAACGAGGCGGACTACGTGCTGGTCTACTTCGGAGCCCTGGCCGCCGGCCTCGTGGCCCTGCCCGCCTCGCCGCAGCTGACCGAGCCCGAGGCCGCGTTCCTGATGGAGAATGCGGGCGCGTCCGTCGTGGTCGTGGGGGCGGGCCATGCCGTCGATCCGCCCGCGCTCGGGGGGCGAATCCTGCTCCGGCCCGACGACATCGCCGCGATGAAGGCCGGGCCGCTGCTGCCCGATTACGCGGACACCCGGGCCGAGGACCCCGCGACCCTGGTCTACACCTCCGGCACGACCAGCCGGCCCAAGGGCGTCCTGCACGCGCATCGCGCCATCCGCGGGCGCCGGCCGATGCACGCGCACTGGCTCGGCCTGTCGGAGCACGACGTCATGCTCCATGCCGGTACGATGAATTGGACCTACACGCTGGGCGTCGGGATCACCGATCCCTGGGCCTGCGGCGCCACGGCAGTGCTCTACGACGGCCCGCGCGATCCGGCGATCTGGCCGGCCCTCATCGCCCGTCATCGGGCAACGCTCTTCGCCGCCGTGCCGAGCCTCTACCGCCAGATCCTGAAATATGCCGATCTCGGGGCCGTCGATCTCGGCATCCTGCGCCACGGGGTGACGGCGGGAGAGGCCCTGTCGCCCGAGCTCCTCGCGGCCTGGACGCAGGCGACCGGCAAGCCCCTCTACGAGGCTCTCGGGATGAGCGAGTGCTCGACCTACGTCTCGAGTGGCCCGACGATCCCCGTGCGCCCCGGCTCCCCCGGCAAACCGCAGCCCGGGCGCCGCGTGGCGATCCTGCCGGCCGAGGGCCCGGCCGAGCCGCTGCCGCCCGGAGAGGTCGGCCTCCTCGCCATCCACCGCTCCGAGCCGGGCCTGATGCTGGGCTACTGGAACCGGCCCGAGGAGGAGGCCGCGGTGATGCGCGGCGACTGGTTCGTCGGTGGCGACCGCGCGAGCCTCGATGCGGACGGCTACCTGACCTACCACGGCCGCAACGACGACCTCATGAACGCCTTCGGCTATCGGGTCTCGCCGAACGAGATCGAGGGAGTCGTGATCGAGCATCCCGACGTCGCCGAGGTCGGCGTCGCGGAGATGGCGGTCCGGGCCGACCTCAGCGTCATCACCGCCTTCGTCGTGCCGAAGCCCGATGCCGTGCTGGACGCCGACGACATCATGGCCTGGTGTCTCGATCGCCTCGCGACCTACAAGTGCCCCCGCGAAGTGCGCTTCCTGGATGCGCTGCCGCGCACGGCGAACGGCAAGATCCAGCGCAAGCGCCTCGCCGCCAGCGTCGGCGCCTGAGACGGCACGGCGGCCGCGAGAGCCGCCCTGCCCGGCCCGTCCGGCGGCCCCGGGGCATCGACCGGGCCTGTGGCCCCGACGGCACGCCCGCCCGGAAGGCATCGATTTCCCTGCGGCTGCGCCAATCGCAGCTTGACCCGCCGAATGCGAAATTCTAGATCGACCGCCTGCGGAGACGTGGCCGAGCGGCTGAAGGCACTCGTTTGCTAAATGAGCATACCCCGAAAGGGGTATCGAGGGTTCGAATCCCTCCGTCTCCGCCATTCCTTTCGGTGTTCTCCCAGTCGCTCCCGACGCTGATCCGTGTCAGGCCCGTGCACGCGACGGAGGCATTGCCGATCGTGTCGCCTCGTCCTGTCGGATCGACAGGCGCCGTCATCGCCTCGGGCCGGGTTCAGGACGCTCGACCGTTCGACCCGAGATCGCCTGCTCCGATCCGGCCCCACGTTTGCGGAGCGACGGCTCACGCACCCGCCCGGTTCTCGCAGCGTCTCGGCCCCTCACCCCGGACGGGTGGCCGCGAGCGGATCGTTCGCCAGGAGGATCGGCTCGCCGTGCGGTGTCGCCGCGGCGGCCCGTGCGAAGGCGGCCCGGCGCGCGGCGAGGCGTTCGGGCGCCGCGATGCCGCGTGCCGCGAGCAGGCCTTCGAGGGTCGCGAGCCAGGCGGCATAGTCCGCCGCCTGCCCGGTGCGCCGCGTCTGCGCCCCGAGCGCCTCCGCCCATTCGCTCCAGTCGAACAGGCCGCGGTCGTGGAGCGCCACCACCAGGGCGAAGGCCTGGGCCTCCCAGGGCTCGGCAAAGACCGGATCGGCCCCGTCGTCCCGGGGAATCTGATCGGCGCTCATGCGGAGCGTACCGGTTCGACGGGGTCCAGGTAGCTCTCGAAGGCGTTCACCGAGACGGTGTGGCCGGGTTCGGCCTGGTCCCCCCAGAGGTCGCGGCCGGAGAACCGGACGGTGTAGAGCCATTGCGGCGCCTCGCCGGCGAGCTGCGCGTTCATGTCGGGAAAGACGAAGCCGCCATGCACCGCCTCGATGGTCCCGATCTGGCCCCGCACGTAGCGCGGCAGGCGCGTGTGTCCCGCCGGATGGATGATCCGGGCGCGGACGCGGTCGCCCGGCGAGAAGCGCGCCGGGTCGGGGACGGGCCGGTCGCTCGGGAAGCCCCGCGCGAAGAGCGGCGCCACCTCTTCCCCCCGAAGGACGCGCTTGACCGGAGCGGCGGGAGCCGACGCGATGCCGGTAGACAGCTCCTCGGGCGTGACGAGGCCGTGGTGCTGCACCTGGCGTTCCAGCGCCTTGAGCCAGATCGCGTAATAGCTGGAAGCGAGGTACTCGCCCGGCGGCAGCGCCTCGCGGGCCGACCGGCTGGCATCGAGGTTCCAGGCGCCGGAGAGGCCCATGGCCATTGCGAGGCCGAAGACGCGCTTCTCCCAGGCCGCATGGAAGCGCGGCTCGTCGGCTTCGGGCGCGACAGGGCCGAAGCCGTGCATGCCGCCGAGGTCCTGCCCCCCGTTCATGCGGTCGTTGCCGGGGCGCGCGGAAGGCCGGTGCCGATCATCGCATCCCGGGTGACGAGGGCCGCGAGGGCTGCCTCGTCCAGTTCTTCCGTTCCGGCGGGACGCATCGGCAACACCATGTAGCGCAGCTCGGCGGTGGAATCCCAGACCCGGATGCGCTGTTCGACCGGCAGCGTCACGCCGAACTCGGCCAGCACCGCGCGCGGCTCGATCACGGCGCGCGAGCGGTAGGGGGGCGACTTGTACCAGATCGGTGGCAGGCCGAGCACCGGCCACGGGTAGCAGGAGCAGAGCGTGCAGACCACGAGGTTGTGTTCCTCGGGGGTGTTGGCGACGACGACCATGTGCTCACCACCCCGCCCGCCGACGCCGAGCTCGCGCATGGCCGGAGTGGCATCCGCGAGCAGGCGGGCGCGAAAGCCGGGATCGACCCAGGCCCGCGCCACCACCCGGGCCCCGTTATGCGGGCCGACCTTGGTCTCGTAGGTCTCGATCAGCGCATCGAGGGCGGCCGGATCGACGTAGCCCTTCTCCACGAGGATGGATTCCAGGGCGCGCACCCGCAATTCCATCGGCGAGAGTTCGCTCGCCGGGCGCCTCCCATGGGAATGGTCGTCATGATCGTGAGGGTGCGCCATGCTCAATCTCCGGGCCGCACCTTACGGGCTGAATCGACGCCCGTCATGCGTGCAGCGGGTCCTGTCGCGCCCCGGGCAAGCCCTCCCCGAACCGTGGAGGATACGGATCGGACGTCATGCGGTGCAGGGCAAAACGGCACGGTTCGGCCGATCCTGATCGTCCGCTCGACCTGTTGGCGAGCGAGGGCTTTTCGCCAGCCATGACGGCGCCGCCTGCGGTCGGGGTGGGGCGGGACCTGTCCGCACGTGCTGCGACCGGTCCGAGAAATTGGTCCTCGGTCTGCGGACGCCTCGGGTCGCGCACGCTCATCCGTTGCCGGGCGCCCGTTCCCTGAAGCCGCGCTCCGAGGCTCGGGACCGACTCCGCCGCCAGTCCGAGTGCGGGATCCGCCACGGCGCCGGCGCCGATGACGTCGGCCTTGTCGGTCGCGTCCTCGCGCAGGGCGATCTCGTCGGAAGGAAGGCTGGGGTTCACGCCGCGCAGAGGGCCGGAACGGCGACCGTGTGGAACAGCTGCGGGCTCGCCGTGGCGCTCGCCCGGATCATCGGCGAGACGGGCTCGGAACTCGGGGTCGGTGAAGGCCGCACGGAACGCCGCGACGCTGTCCCAGACGGCGTCGTCCAGGAAGACGCCCCTGCCCGCGATGCCGCGGTGCCGCGGTGCCGAGACGAATCCGGGCTGGCGCTTCATGATCTCCGTGTCGTCCGTCCAGGCGGCGAGCAGGGCATCGGCATCCGTGGGCGGGATTTCGAGAACGAGACTGTTCCAGGCGCGCCGGGCCGAGCGGGGCGTCGGTCCCGTTCGATCGGTCCCAGCCGGGCGGTCATGCGTCGTCGGTCGCAAGAATGGGCGTCGATCGGGGCGCCCGCAGCGCCTGATCGGGAATGCCGGTTCGATTTCTCGTCCGTTGGACGCGATGCCAGGGCCGGGATGCTGGACGGGGCCTCGCGTAGACCTCTGTGGCGTCCTGAGACCGATCCTCTCGAGGCGCCGATCAGGCACCCCTCGTCTTGGCCAAATCCGTCAGCACCGACCCTGGACCCATCCAACGCCAGCCGTCGCGGGTTCTTCGCGGCACGCCTCCGGGTCGGGGCCGCATACGTCCAATCCCGCCATGAGCCAGGCCCTAACTCACACGGCCAATGGAAGTCTACGACTTATTGAGCCGATCGCATCGGATGTATACCACCGGTCGTCTCGGAGCCTGACGGCGCCATGCTTCCTCTCCCGGACCCGTGATCGACAAACTCGACCTTCTCCTCGCCCTGTCGCGGGAGCACCATTTCGGGCGCGCCGCGGATGCGTGCTGCGTGACGCAGCAGACGCTGTCGGCCGGTGTAAAGAGCCTGGAGAACCAACTCGGGATCCGGCTGGTGCAGCGCGGCTCCCGGTTTCAGGGATTCACGCCCGAGGGCGAACGGGTTCTGGCCTGGGCCCGGCGGATCGTCGCCGATGCGCGCGCGATGCGCGAGGATGTCGCGACCCTGCGCCGGGGACCGGCGGGACACCTGCGGATCGCCGCGATCCCGACCGTCCTTCCGATGATCTCCGCGCTGACCACCCCGTATCATCTCCGCTATCCGGACGTCCGCCTCAGCGTGCTGTCGGCGACGTCGGCGACCATCCTCGACCTGATCGAGAACCTCGTGGCGGATGCCGGTCTCACCTATCTCGACCGTGAGCCGCTGAGCCGGGTCACGACGATCCCGCTCTTCAAGGAGCGCTATCAGCTTCTCACCGCGGCCGGCGGCCAGCACGACGGGCGCACCAGCATCACCTGGTCCGAAGTCAGCCGGACGCCGCTCTGCCTGCTCACGCCCGACATGCAGAACCGGCGCATCGTCGATCAGCAGCTTCGGGCCTCAGGGAGCGACCCTGCGCCGACCCTCGAGTCGAATTCGATGATCGTCCTGATGAGCCATGTGCGCACCCTGCACTGGTCGAGCATCATGCCGGCCGCGCTGGCCGACGCCCTCGGGCCGATGCCGGGTCTGCGGACGATCCCGATCGTCGAGCCGGAGATCGAGCACACGATCGGCCTCGTCGTGCCGCAACGCGAACCGGCGACGCCGATGGTCGCCGCGCTGGTGGGCATCGCGCGACAGCTGGCGCGGACCCTGGATGAGCGGATCGGGAAGGCGGACGCGTCGCGGGCCTGCGCCGTCGACGTTCGTGAGAACAGTCTCCGATGACACGCGAGCGCACGGCGCCCGGATCCATCGAGCCGGAAGACCCTGCTGGGGCGGAAACCGGCCTCTGCGTCCGGTGCGAGAAGACGCGAAACTTCTCCCTCCTCTCGATCACTCGCAGGTGCTGAGTTCCCACCATGATCAAGTCCGGTCTGATCGCCCGCATGTGCGAGCAACACCCGCATCTCGGAGCCGCGGAGGCGGACGCCGTGGTGAACGCCATCCTGGCACGGATCGCCGAAGCCCTGGCTGCGGACGACCGGGTCGAATTGCGGGGGCTCGGCGTCTTCTCGGCCGTCCCCCGGGCGCCGCGCCCGGGGCGAAACCTGGCGTCCGGCGCCCCGGTCCTGGTGGGCGAGAAGCGCATCGTCTCGTTCCGGGCGAGCCGGACGATCGCGGCGCAGCTGCGTGGGTCCGCGGCACCGATTCCCCTGCGGACGAGAGGCCCGGTCGTGACCTTGTCGTTCCTGCCCTCCTGCAACGCCGAGCGATCCCGTGCGGCGTAGCGCCCGTCGTCCCGTCTGCGCCGCATCGGCGCTCTGCGGCCCGCACCGGCCCGGACATCCCGTCCGTAGGCGCCGGCTGCCGGACCCACTACACTGACGCGGACACCCGCTCGTCTGGGGATCGTTCTCCTGTGAACACGGCACCGTTTCCACGTCCGCATGGCGGTCTGCGCCGTGCGCGTCACGCCACCCTTCGCCTCGTTCCCTTGCTGGCGGGGCTCGGTCTAGGCGGCCCCCTCGACGCACGGCCCTTCACCGATGCCGCCGGCCGGACCGTCGCGGTGCCCGAGCGCCCCGCCCGAATCCTGGCGGCCGGCCCGCCGGCCTCCGTCCTGCTCTACACCCTGGCGCCGGACCGGATGGTCGGCTGGATCCGCAGCCCGACCCCGGAGGAGAAGCCCTTTCTCGCTCCCGCGACCCGCGACCTGCCCGTCACGGGGCGCCTGACCGGGCGCGGCGGGACCGCGAACGTCGAGGCGGTCCTCGGCCTCAAGCCCGATCTCATCCTCGATGTCGGCAGCACGGCGCCGACCTACGCGTCCCTCGCCGACCGGGTCCAGGCCCAGACCGGGATTCCCTACGTGCTCCTCGACGGGCATTTCGAGAAGACCGCGGAGAGCTATCGGCGCCTCGGCGCCCTCCTCGGCCTGGAATCGGCGGCGGCGGACCTCGCGGGTGAGTCCGAGGCTGCGGTGGCGGATGTGGCCCGGGTGATCGCGACGGTGCCGGAGGCGCGGCGCCCGCGGGTCTACTACGCCCGCGGGCCGAAGGGGCTCGAGACCGGCCTCGGCGGGTCGATCAACGTCGAGCTCCTCGGCGTGGTCGGAGCCCGGAACGTCGCGGCGGCGGCCGGCTCCGGCGGGATCGCCACCGTCTCGCCGGAACAGGTGCTGGCCTGGGACCCGGACGTGATCCTCACCCAGGATGCCGGCTTCCTGCGTGGGATCGCGCAAGACCCGCTCTGGTCCGGCCTCCGCGCCGTCCGCGCGGGTCGGGTCTACCAGGTGCCGGCCCTGCCCTTCGGCTGGTTCGATGCACCGCCCGGTGCCAATCGCCTGATCGGCATCCGCTGGCTGGCGCAGGTGCTCTACCCGGACCTGTTCCCGACTGGCCTGGAGGCGGCGACGCGGGACTTCTACCGGCGCTTCTACCATGTGGATCTCGATGACGGGCAGGTGGCGGCGCTGCTCTCGGGCGCCGCGCCCGGTCCGAAGCCATGACGCCGGAGACGGAGGCCCTCGCCCTGCCGGAGAAGGCGGAACGCCGGCGATGGGCGCGGATCTGGCCCGTCCTGGCGCCGATGCTGGGGCTCCTCGCCCTGGTGGTGCTGGCGCTGGCCACCGGGCGCTTCGCCGTTCCCCTCGGCGACGTGGTCGAGATCCTGGGGGCCCGGCTCGTCGGCCTGCCCGCGCGGGCCGACCCGGCGATGCAGACCGTCATCCTCCAGATCCGCCTGCCCCGTGTCCTCGCCGCCCTGGTGGTGGGGGCGAGCCTCGCCGCCGCCGGGGCGACCTACCAGGGCCTGTTCCGGAACCCCCTGGTCTCGCCGGACATTCTCGGGGTCTCGGCGGGGGCGAGCCTCGGGGCGGTGCTCGGCATCTTCCTGTCCCTGCCCGTGGCGGCGATCCAGGGGCTCGCCTTCGCCGGCGGCCTCGGCGCGGTCGCCGCCGTCTACGCGGTCGGCGCGGCGGTGCGCGGTCAGGATCCGGTGCTGACGCTGGTCCTGGCCGGTGTCGCCATCGGGGCCGTGCTGGGCTCGGCCATCGCGCTCCTGAAGGTCCTGGCGGATCCCTACAACCAGTTGCCCGCCATCACCTACTGGCTCCTCGGCAGCCTCGCTTCCGTGACGTCGGGGGATGTCGTCGCGATCCTGCCGGCGATCGGCCTCGGTCTGGTGCCCCTGGTGCTCCTGCGCTGGCGCATGAACCTGATGAGCCTCGGCGAGGAGGAAGCCCGCGCCCTCGGGATCGAGACCCGGGTCCTGCGCCCGGTCCTGATCGCCGCCGCCACGCTGGTCACCGCCGCCTCGGTGTCGGTGACGGGGGTGATCGGTTGGATCGGCCTCTTGGTGCCGCACGTGGCCCGGCTGCTGGTGGGACCGGATTTCCGCCGCCTGCTGCCGGCTTCCCTGGTTCTCGGTGCGGGCTACCTGCTCGCCGTCGACCTCGTGGCCCGCACCATCGCCCCCATCGAGGTGCCGCTCGGCATCCTGACCGCGCTCATCGGCGCGCCGTTCTTCCTCTGGCTCCTTGCCAGCGGCCGGCGGGGCTGGGCCTGATGCTCAGCGTCGAGGATCTCGCCTTCGGCTACGGGCGCCGTCGCATCGGCGCCGGCCTCGCCCTCACCGTTGAGCCCGGGGAGGTGCTGTGCCTGTTGGGCCCGAATGGCGGCGGCAAGACCACGCTGTTCAAGACGCTCCTGGGCCTGCTCCCACCCCTCGGCGGCCGCATCCGCCTCGACGGGGAGGAGATCGGCCGCTGGTCCCGGCGTCGGCTGGCTGCGAGCCTCGGCTACGTCCCCCAGGCGCAGGGCGGGTTCTTTCCGTTCCGGGTGCGCGACGTCGTCCTGATGGGGCGCGCGAGCCGGCTCGGCGTCTTCGCGAGCCCCGGCCCGGCCGACCACGCCGTGGCCGAGCGAGTTCTCGAAACCCTGGAGATCGGGCACCTCGCGGAACGGATCTACACCGAGATCAGCGGCGGCGAGCGCCAGATGGTGCTGATCGCCCGCGCGCTCGCCGGCGAACCCCGGATCGTCGTGATGGACGAGCCCACCGCCAGCCTCGATTTCGGCAACCAGGCCCGGGTGCTCGGCCAGATCCGTCGCCTGTCGCGATCGGGTATCGCGGTCGTCCTCTCGACGCACGACCCGGACCACGCCTTCCTGTGCGCCGACCGGGTGGCCCTCCTGCACGAGGGCCGACTCCTCGCCCTCGGGACTCCGGCCGCGACGATCACGCCCGAGACCCTGGCGCGGATCTACGGCGTCGCCGTGGCGGTGGTCGCACTGCCGGGCCATGGACGTGCCGTCTGCGCGCCGATCCTGGCGGATTAGGGAAGCGGCGCCCCGGGAACGGCAGTCCCTTGCCCGATGCCCCGCACGGTCTCGGGCGGGCGGTAGCCGGATGTCCGGCACGCGCGCTCGGCCAGGGCCTCCGCGAGGGCGTCGAAGGTCGCGTCGATCCGGGATTGGGCGGTCGCGAGGTAGTAGCGCTCCCAGCCCACGGAGAGAAAATCGAGTCCGAACCGGTCGGCCGCCGCCCGCGCACCGAGCCCGGCATCGGCCGCGCCGTAGGCAATCACGGCGGCGACCGCCTGATGCGTGAATTCCTCGGTGGCGTAGCCCCGGATCCGGTCGGCCGGAATGTCGTGCTGGGCGAGAAGCCGATCGAACCACACCCGGGTGCCCGACCCCTTCTGGCGATTGACGTACCGGGCATTTCCGGCGGCGAGGTCGTCCACGCCGCGGATGCCGAGGGGATTGCCGGCCGCGAGCATCAATCCCTGCTCGCGCTCGAACAGAATCCTGACCCGGAAACCGGGATCGGCCGCGAGGTCCGCGAAGGCGGGACCGGCCGTCGGCCAGTCGACGGCACCGCAGTGGAATCCGGCCGCATCGGCACGGGCCTCGGTCAGGCGCGCCACGGCATCCTCGCTGCCGGCGATCGCCAGGGCGAGCTTCGGCCAGGTCGCGGCGACGTCCATGATGAGCAGGTCGTGGCTGGCGACCAGCGTGACGGGGCGCACGGCCCCGGTCAGGACCGGCGCGAGGTGGGCACTGATGGCGTGTGCTTCCCGGGCCATCGGCGCCGCGAGACTGGCCGCGGCCGTTCCCAGGGACTCGCGCAGCAGCACACCCGTGGGCGTCAGCGCGCTGCCGTGCCCGCGCGTCTTCTGCACGAGCTGGTGCCCGAGGCCGGCTTCGAGGGCACGAAGACGCTCCCAGGCCGCCCGGTAGGAGAGGCCGAGCGCGGTCGCGATGCCCTGGACGGAGCCCGTCTCCGCGATCGCGTCGAGCACCGTGACGGCCTCGGCGACCGAGATGCGGTGCGACCCGACGGTGATCGTGCCGCCCAGGGCGAGGTCGATGGCGAGAGGTGAATTATCGGATGCGTGCATCATATCGCCCCGATCGTAACATCTTTCTACGTATTTGCGACGGGAACCCGCGCTCAGGGTTGCCGTGGATGATGGGATTCGATGGCATGAGGCGCGACCACGAAACTCCGACAGGTGCTGCCCTCGTGGCGGTTTCAGCCGCTCGCGAGTTGGCCCTTGGGCGCCGCGACGCCGTGTCCTCCAGATCGTAGACCTGATCTTGGCCCTCGCGCTCCGAGCGACGCGTGCCATAGGACGGTCGCGCCCGGAGCGCGACGCCGCAATACCGCTCCGCCTGTAATTCTCACCCTTGGAGATTCCACGCCTCGCAGCAGCCTATCGGATCGACGCGAAGGAGCGGGCGGCCCTCGCCGCCGGCGCGCGCATCCGGCACGGCGCCTGCACGCGTGAGAACCTCGCCCCGATCCTGACCTGGAAGGTCAGCGACCGTGGCCGGAGTCGTCAACAGAGGAACAGCGACGAGGAGGTCGCCGACGCCCTGCGGACGGCGCTGCTCGCCACGACCCCGCGGGTGGCCGTGTCGGTCCTCACCGGTCTCTCTGGCGTGGCCGTGCCCGTTGCGTCGGCGATCCTGGCCGCGATCCGTCCGGACCATTACGCCGTCATCGACCCTCGGGGCCTCAAGGCCCTCGGCTGCGGACCGCTCGAGATCGGTGCGAAGGCGTCTCTGCCGCTCGACCTCTACCTCCGCTACCTCGCGTTCTGCCGTGACCTCTCCCGAAGCTTCGGCGTCACCCTTCAGGATCTGGACCGCGCACTCTGGGAATGGGCGATGGCCGCCGACCTGCGACCCGGGCTTCCGCCCGGTCTCCTTCGCAGCCGTGAGGACATCCACGCGCCGCGCTGAGCCGGAGGCAGGACGGCGTCCGGGTCGGACCCGCAGCCGGGATCGAGAACGGCGATCGCTCGATTTGGACCGGGCCTGTCTCCCCCGAAGCCTCCGCGAGACCGTGAACCGGAGGGATCCGGCTTCCGCGGGCGGTTCGGGTTCTGGGACCACCGCCATCCCACGTGAGACCGGCGGGATCGGCGCCTGACGCCGCCTCGGCGGCGCGTTCACGGAGCGTTGAAGGGGACCAACCCGGAACGGAGACCGGACCGGTCCGTTCATCTGCAAGCCGATCCCGACCGGAGTTCCTGACCTTGCAAGCCCCCGTTCGCTACAGTCCCGATGTCGAGACGGTGACGTCCGATGAGAACGAGACCATCGCGCAGCTCAACCAGACCTTCGACAAGATCCTGCAGACCGTGGCCGAGGATTCCGGACATGCGGTGCGTTCGGTGCATGCCAAGTCGCACGGCATCCTGGAGGGCGAGCTCCGCATCGATGACGCCCTGCCCGCAGAACTCGCCCAGGGCCTGTTCGCCCGCCCCGGGACGCACAAGGTCTTCATGCGCCTGTCCACCAACGCGGGCGATATCCTCCCCGACGCCGTCTCGCTGCCGCGGGGTCTCGCGCTGAAGGTGCTCGACGTCGAGGGCGAGCGCCTGGCCGGCGCCGACGGCGCCACCCAGAACTTCATCATGGTCAACGGCAAGGTCTTTCAGGCCCCGAGCGCCCAGAAGTTCCTCGGCAGCCTGAAGCTGTTGGCCGGCACCACCGACCGGGCCGAGGGCCTGAAGGTCGCGGCCTCGACGGTGCTGCGGGGCGTCAACAAGGCGCTTCAGGCCGTGGGCGTCGAGAGCACGACGCTGGCGTCCCTCGGCGGCGCACCCAACGTCGACCCGCTCGGCGAGACCTACTACAGCGTCACGCCGTTCCGGTACGGCGACTACATCGCCAAGTTCTCGGTCGCTCCGGTTGCCCCGGCGCTCACCGCGCTGACCGGGAACGAGATCGACGCGTCCGGTCGTCCCAATGCGATCCGCGAGACGGTGCAGTCCGAGATGCGCGGCATCGAGGGCGTCTGGGAGTTCCGCGTCCAGCTCTGCCGCGACCTCGCGCGCCAGCCCGTCGAGGATCCGACGGTGGAGTGGGACGAGGTGGAAGCTCCGTTCCAGCGCGTCGGGCTGATCACCGTCCGGCCGCAGGACAGCTGGGATCCGTCGCGCGTCCAGGCGGTCGACGAAGGGATGCGCTTCAGCATCTGGACGGGCCTCGCCGCCCATCAGCCCCTTGGCAACATCAATCGCGCCCGCAACGCCCCCTACAAGCACTCGGCCGAGTTTCGCCAGCGCTTCAATGGATGTCCCATCCATGAGCCCGGCGCCGGGCACTGAGGATTGGCCGGTGTCTTCCCAAGACCGCCTCCTCCCGCTTCTCGCAGCAAGGACATCCATGAGCCCGCTCGCACGAACCCTCGCCGCCGCATTGCTGGTGATCCCCGTTGCGGGCACGGCCGTCGCGGCGGCGGGCGACCACGCGGAGCATGGCCGCGTCACCGTTCCGGACGCGGCCAGCGTGGTCTACGAGGCCGGTCCGGCGAACCTGCCCAAGGGCACGCAGATCAGCCGGGTGGCGGGTGATCCGGCCAAGCCCGGGCCCTTCGTACTTCGCATCAAGTTTCCCGCCGAGACCGTGATCGCCCCGCACACGCATGCGCAGGCCGAAACGCTGACCATCCTGGCCGGCTCCATCTACCATCAGCACGGTGCGACGCTGGACAAGAGCGCCGGCAAACCGCTGCGCGCCGGCGGCTTCGTCTACCTGCCGCAGGACATGCCGCACGCCCTTTGGACTACGAGCGAGCCCGTGGAACTGCAGGTCAACGGGACCGGCCCCTTCGGTCTGAACTACATCGACCCGGCCGACGATCCGAGCCGCACCGCCCAGGGTCCCCGCTGAGCTTGGATTCAAACGTCCTGCCGTCGACCCTGTCCGCGCACGCCATCGAGATCCGCCCTACCGGAGTGACCCCGTGATCTATCCTGCCCTCACGGCTTTCTACGCGGCCGCGTTCGCCCTTCTCTATGTCGGCCTCTCGTCCTGGGTCGTTGCGGGCCGCCTGTCGGCGGACGTCCTTCATGGGGACGGTGGGAATCCGGACCTGGAGAAGCGCATCCGCGCGCAGGGCAATTTCGGGGAGTACGTGCCGCTGGCGCTGATCCTCGTCGCTCTGCTGGAAGCGGGCGGGGGGAGCCCGACCCTGGTCCGCAGCCTCCTGATCGCTTTGCTGGTGGCGCGGGTGCTGCACCCGTTCGGGATGTTTGCCCCGAAGAATTCGCCACGCCAATTCGCCTGCCGCGGGGGCGGGATCCTCGCGACCTTCGCGGTCATAGCCGTGGCGGCCGTCGCCCTCCTGTTCCGGGTCGGCTGAGGCGCGCGGCGGCGGATCAGATCTCGATACAGATCTTGCCGAAGTGCCGGTTGCTTTCCTGGTGCCGGAACGCCGCGACGAGATCCGCCAGGGGATAGCGGCGGTCGACGATCGGACGCAGCCCGCAGGCCTCGATGCCCTGGACCATCTCGATCTGCTGGCGTCGACTGCCGACGAGCACGCCCTGGAGGCGGATCTGCCGAAGCAGGGCCGGCACCAGGGGGAGTGGGCCGGCGACACCGGTCAGGATGCCGATCACCGAGATGTGCCCGCCCACCCGCACGGCGGCCATCGACTGCTCCAGGGTCGCCGGACCACCGACGTCGAGGACGTGGTCGACTCCGCGCCCGTCGGTCAGGCGTCGGGCCGTTTCACCCCAGCTGGTGTCGGACCGGTAATTCAGGACGTGGTCCGCCCCCAGGGCGCGCAGGCGCTCGAGCTTCTCCGCGCTCGACGAGGTGGCGACCACGGTGGCGCCGGCGGCCTTGGCGAATTGCAGGGCGAAGAGCGAGACGCCTCCGGTGCCCTGAACCAGGACGACGTCGCCGCTCTTCAGGCCCGCATCCCCGTGCAGGGCCCGCCAAGCCGTGAGCGCGGCCGTCGTCAGGGTCGCCGCCTCGGCATGGTCCCATCCCCGCGGCGCGTGGGTGAACGCCATCGCGGAGGCCGTGACGCGCTCGCGGGCATACCCGTCGATACCGTCGCCCGGCACGGTCGCGAATCCCTCGACCTGGGGGCTGCCTTCCGTCCAGGTCGGAAAGAAGGTGCTGACCACGCGGTCGCCGACCACGAAGGCGTCGACCCCCGGACCCACGGCTTCGACCTCACCGGCCCCATCCGACATCGGCACGCGCGGTTCGCTCGGGCCCCACATGCCGCTCACCACGGCGTAGTCGTGATAGTTGAGAGAACTCGCCCGCAGGCGGACGGTGATCTCGCCGGGTCCGGGTTCCGGAACCGGTCGCTCGCCGAAGCCGACGGCGTCGAAGCCGCCACCGGGTTGAACGATCACCGCGCGGGAGGCCGATACACGCATTCTGAACCTGTTCGTCTCGCCGGCGCGACGCACCGGCCCTGCAGGGGGCGGGATCCACACAAGGGTGGAGGTCCCGGGCCGGAATCCGATGGTGGCAGCGGGCTCGGCCCCTGTCGAGACCATGTCTTCGTGACGCGATGGTGATGGGCCGGCCGGGTCCGGATCGCGTAGCAATCCCGGCATTGTCGACCGTCGTCGTTCGCGCTTAAGAACGACTCCAAGCCCAGCCGGTCGACGCGTCTAGCGTCGACGCTCCCCTGAGGATCGTCATGCGTCCATCGAGCATCAAGTACACCCTCGCGGCCGGTGTCGCCTTTGCTGTCGTCACGGTTACGCCGGTCTTCGCCGAGGAGGCGACGACAGCCGAGCAGACCATCAACGTCATGAACAAGCTGTTCGGGTCGCATCCGGGCAAGCGCGCCAACCATGCCAAGGGCGTGGTGGCGGAAGGCAGCTTCACCCCTTCGGCCGAGGCCGCGGGGATCAGCAAGGCGTCGCTGTTCCAGGGGCCGCCCGTCCCGGTGACGATCCGGTTCTCGGATGCGACCGGCGTGCCGACGATCCCCGACGGCTCGAAGAACGCCAATCCGCACGGGATGTCGCTGAAGTTCAAGCTCGTGGACGGCTCGGAGATGGACGTCGTCCTGAACGCGCTCAAGTACTTCCCGGTCGCGACCGGCGAGGCGTTCCGCGACCTGCTCCAGGCCGTCGCCGACAGCGGCCCGGACGCGGCGCACCCGACCGCGCTCGAGCGGTTCACCACCGCCCATCCGGCTGCAGCCACGGCCGGCGGCACGGCCAAGACCCCGTCAAGCCTGGCGCGACAGACCTATAACGGCGTGAACGCCTTCGTCTTCGTCGACAAGGACGGCAAGCGCCAACCGTTCCGCTTCCGCTTCGTGCCGGTTCAGGGCGAGGACATCCTCTCGCCCGAGGACGCGGCCAAGCGCGAATCGGATTACCTGATGGCTGAGATCGGTCCCCGCATCGCGGTGGAGCCGGCACGCTTCACCGTTCAGGCGCAGCTCGCCGCGCCGGGCGACCCGACCAACGACGCCACCAAGCCCTGGCCCGAGGACCGGAGAATCGTCGACCTGGGCGTCCTCACCGTCTCCAAGGTCGTGCCCGACAGCGCAGAGGCCGAGAAGGCGCTGCTGTTCATGCCGAACGCGCTGACGGACGGCGTCGAGGTCTCGGACGATCCCCTGATCGACGCGCGGGTCCAGGCCTACGCCGTCTCGTTCGGACGCCGGAGCCAGTAGGCTCGTTCGCCGCCGGATCCCCGCTATCGGGTGGTTCCGGCGGCCGGCGCCCCTGGGGCGCCGGGCCGCGACGACGTGGGCTCCTTGTTCGAGGCTGCATCTGGGCCGGCGCGGTGGCTGCCCTCCTCGATCGCCCCGGAGCCGGTCAGCCCGCCGGCTCCGACGCTCGTCGTCTCGGAGCCCGCCGGGGCGTCCGACCCCGACCGGGGCCTTTCACCCGCCTTGCCCGAACCGTCCGCGGCCGCTGCGGAGCCCGCGAGGCCGATCAGGATCGCGCCTGCGATGAGGGGGGCGTGCCTGGGCATGACTTCGAAGCCTCCGTCGTCCGTCGGACCGTTCCGACCTGAGAAGCGCAGCGCCTCCTCGGGTGTTCCCGGGATTCCTCGGGAAGACATGACCGGCCCCGCGTCGGGGTCCCATCCGGCAGGCTGCTCGACATCGTCGGACCTTCCGCGGGTGCCGGAGACATCGGGTGCCGCGATTGTGAGGCGGGCCCGGCTTCACGGCCGGAAACCCGGGCCGAGCGCCGAGGTTCGCTTGGACACGCACCCAGATAGGACTTCGGTATGGCCGAGACCCGCCCACCCCTGCGCTACAGCGACAGCATCGAAGTGAGGGCGCCTGACGAGGACGCGACGATCGCCAAGATCATCGCGGCGATGACTCACGCGAGCGAGAAGGTCCAGGCGCGCGAACACCGTGCGGTCCGGGCATCCCACGCCAAGGCGTCGGCCTTCCTGAAGGGCACGCTGCAGGTGCGCGACGATCTCCCACCGGAGTTGCGTCAGGGCGTCTTCGCGAAACCGGGCGGCTACGAAGTTGCCGTTCGTCTTGCCCAGGGGCCGGGCGAACACCTGCCGGACAAGGTGCACACCCACCGCGGCATGGCGATCAAGGTGTTCGGTGTGCAGGGCGAGACACTGCCGGACCATGACGCCGACACGCAGGATTTCGTCCTCGCCACGGGGCCGGTCTTCCCCAACGGCACGGCCGCGAGCTTTCTCGGTGCCATGAAGGGATTGGAGGCCGGCGCGGGTGGAAGCGTGCCCGACGGGATGAAGGCGGCCGTGTCGGCGACGGCAGGCGCCCTCAACAGTATGGTGAAGGCCGTGACCGGCGGCGACAGTCCCCTCCTGGATTTCTTCGGCCACTCGGCCCGCCATCCGCTGACCGACTGCTACTACTCGCAGGCCGCTCTGCGCTACGGCGACTACATCGCCAAGATCGTCGCCGTACCAGTTTCGTCCGGGCAGGACGGCTTGAGCCGGGACCCGTTGGATACCCGCAATCCGGACGTCTTCCGGGACGCCACCGTGGCGTATTTCCAAGAGCAGGAGGCCGCCTTCGAGATCCGGGTTCAGCTCTGTACGGACCTCGCGACGATGCCGGTGGAGGATGCCTCCGTGCCGTGGCCGGAGGCGGAGAGCCCGTATCGGCCGGTGGCCCGCCTCGTGCTCCCCCGGCAGGAGGCCATGGGCGCGGCGCGCAGGACCTTCATGAACGACGTGATGTCGTTTCGCCCCGGACACAGTCTGGCGGCGCACCGCCCGCTGGGCTCACTGATGCGGGCCCGCCTGCGGACCTATCCCGCTCTCTACGCCTTCCGGCAGCGACAGAACGGCAATCCGCAGCGCGAGCCGACGCGCGCAGCCGAGATCCCGGACTGAGGTTGGCGTTCGGGCCGCCGGCCGGCGGCCCGCCTCGTGGTGCGGGCGCAGGCCTTCCCCGCCCGAAATCCGACCGTTCGACGTGCGACGACGGTCTTCGGCAGCGTGGAGGCCCGGACGCTGCCGCCCTGGGTGATGCCGGGGGTGAGTTTTGCCACCTCGCCGCCCCAGAGCGGAACCGCCCCGCCCAGCCCCAGCCCGTCGTGATGCCGACCCCCCGCTCGCCATCCGGCTCCCCGGTGATCGGCGCGGAGACGAGGCCGGTCCCATCGGATTTCATCTCGGTGCTTCCGGACGCCGCCGTTGGCCGAACGGAATGCGCGGATCGGCTCTGTGGTCGGTTGTTCTCAGACGTCTTGCCGCCTCCGAACCGTGCCAGCGTACGGCGTACGGCGTGCGCCCACGCCGGGCGGGAAAGCGATCGCACTGCATGGATCCCCGCCCGGGGGCGCGGCTTCGTCACAGGAACAGCCCCCTGCCCATGCAGGTTGAAGCGTCAGATCTAACCCTCGGGGTTTTCCCATGAAGATGTCCGCTCCCCTGTTGAGCGCGGGTGCGCTCGCGATCGTGATGACGTCATCCGTGCAGGCGCAGGGGGTGCTGGCCCCGCACGACCGTCGCGGCGTCATTATCCAGAACCAGCCCAACACCACCGGCAACAGCCGCGATCTGGTCATCTCGTACGGGGCCACGGGCGCCGATACCGTGACCACGAACTCGGCCGCGGGGGGCAATGCGAGCCGGCCGGAGCAAGCCTTCCCCAACGGTAGCGCCAATGGGGGACCGGGCGGTCGCTGAGGTCCATGGCAGGCAGAGACCCCGTCCAGCCGCCGCTGCAGCGGGGTGTTCGGTCGCCGATCGGCGGGCGACCTACGCGATTCCGACACCCGACCGGCAGCGTCGGCCGTTGTCGGAGCCGGGGCGCCCTGGCATGATGCGGCATGCCGCAAACGTCCTACCCCCGCTGGTCGCCCGCCGAACTCGTCGATGAATTGCGCGAGGCGGCCGAGGAGATCGCCCCGGAACTGAACGGGATCAGGGCCGAGGAGACCCTGGAGGGTGAATCGGCCCAGATGATTGAAGAGATGGCGGAAGCCCTGAAGCGGATCGCGAGCGGAGCGCCGCGTCCTCAGGACATCGCACGCGCGGCCCTGGCCGCGCAGACGCCCCGCAAGCCGATCGGGCGACCGCAGCCGGCGCCCCGCAAGCCGGTGAAACCGCGACGCTGAAGCCCGGCTTCCGGGTCTCTACAACGCTTTAGCTTGCGTCCGCCCCACAGCAAAAAAACCATGTCTGCCTTAAGGTTACCGGATAGGTGGCCATCGTCGCCGGCGCGTCCGGACTGGTGGGGGGTGGTGTAACCTGTTAGGTGACGATCAGGTTGGAATGCGGATTGCGGCGGGTCGGCCGGCTCGATGCGCTTAGCTCCCGACGAGGCGAACGCGAGAATGTCCGAGTCTGCCGACGCTTTGATCCACCCGATCATCCTCTGCGGCGGTTCGGGCACGCGCCTGTGGCCGGCCTCGCGGGAGAGCATGCCCAAGCAGTTCACGCCGCTGGTAGACCCCAAGACCTCGACCTTCCAGGCCACCGCCCAGCGCCTGGGCGATACCGGCGTGTTCGCGCGCCCCACCGTGCTCACCAGCAGCGACGCCCGCTTCATCGTCGCCGAGCAACTGCAGCAGGCGGGCATCCAGGCCGACATCATCCTCGAGCCCGAACGGCGCGACTCCGCCGCGGCGGTGGCGGTCGCTACTCTGCACGCAGCCCGGCGCGACCCCGAGAGCGTCGTGCTGATCATGGCCGCCGACCACGTCATCGGCGATACCCCCGCCTTCGTGGCCGCCGCCCGGGCCTCCGCCGCCGGCGCCCGGGCCGGGGCGATCATGACCCTCGGGATCACCCCGACCGCCCCCGCCACCGGCTACGGCTACATCCGCGTCGGCGCAGCCCTTTCGGGCGGAGCGGGCAACCACGCGGTCGAGCGCTTCGTGGAGAAGCCCGATCACGCCGGCGCCCTGCGGCTGATCGAGGAGGGCGCCCTCTGGAACTCGGGCTACTTCCTGTTCCGCGCCGACGTGATGCTGGCCGAGCTCGAAGCCCACGCCCCGGAGATCCTGGCGGCCACCCGGGCGGCCCTCGATGCGGCCGTGACCGACCTCGACTTCGTGCGCCTCGACGCGGAGGCCTTCGGCCGGGCGCCCAAGACCTCCATCGACTACGCCGTGATGGAGCGGACCCGGCATGCCGGCGTGCGCCCGGTCTCCTTTGCGTGGTCGGATGTCGGCACCTGGGACGCGGTCTGGGACGTGCTGGCGCACGATGCCGACGGCAACGCCGTCCGGGGCCGGGTCGAGACCATCGACACCCATGGCAGCCTGATCCACAGCGAGGGCGAGCACCTGACGACGGTGGTGGGGCTCGACGACGTCGTCGTGGTCACGACCCCCGACGCCGTGCTGGTGACCTCGAAGGCGCGATCGGGCGAGGTCAAGGATCTCGTCACCCGCCTGCGCGCGCAGGGCCACCCGGAGGCGGACGCGCATCGGCGCATGTACCGGCCCTGGGGCTGGTACCAGCGGATCGACCTCGGCGAGCGCTTCCAGGTCAAGCGGATCATGGTGACGCCGGGCGGACGGCTGTCCTTGCAGAAGCACTTCCACCGGGCCGAGCACTGGGTCGTCGTCAAGGGCACGGCGGAGGTGACACTGAACGACTCGGTGGTGCTTGTGCACGAGAACGAGGCGATCTACCTGCCGATCGGCTCGATGCACCGCCTGACCAACCCGGGCAAGATCCCCCTGGAACTGATCGAGGTGCAGGTCGGCTCCTACACCGGCGAGGACGACATCATCCGCGTCGAGGATATCTACGGACGGTGAGGCCGTCGGGCGCCCTCCCCGAAAGCCTTCCTGTAGGGCCGCAGGGGCACTGACGGCTCCGCGATACCGGTGCAGGACGATCGTCCGAGTTCCCACCGCCACCGAGAAATCGGTTTCCGAGGAGGACGTGCTGGGACGAAAATCACCGCGCGTCGGTCGGACGTCGTCAGGCTTCGTCCGGAATGACCTCGACCGCGCCGTCGACCCGCTCGATATCGAGCGAGAGATGGGCCCGGAACAGGACCTGCGCCTCTTCGCCCCGCACGATCGCCAAGTAGTCCTGTCGCTCGGTCTCGACGCTGAATTCCTGCGCGATCTTGGCCATGATGCGCACGAGCTTCGTGCGCACTGCATCCTCGTCGGACAATTCGAATCCGACCTTGTCCTTGACGAAATTGGCTCCGTCGTGGAGGTCGATGAAAAAGCGTGGCATTGACAATATTACCCGTGGGAATTTATCCCACTCCATGAAATTAACCTAAGCCGTTCGCGGATCAAGTGCAATCGGTGGTCCTTGCGTAGGGCTGATCCGGGACGGATTTGTCAGCTCCATCGTCTATGCGAGTGGGCATGACGATGTCTCGGTTCGCCTCTGTCCGATGCGCTGGTTCGCGCTACCGGGTAACGCGCGGGACAAGGCCGCGGCCGTTGCGGTATCACGCCTCACCTGCCCACCCGCTCCGGTTGCCCGTGCATGTTCTTTCCCTTGTCGAAGCTGCTGTACTTCGTCGTGACGCCGTCGAACGCCCTTGCCCTGCTCGTGCTGCTGGGGATCGGATTGGCGACAGGGGGATGGCTTCGGAGCGGGCTCTGGATCGGCGGCCTGGCGGCCATGTTCCTTTTGGTCGCCGGCCTGTCACCCCTGCCCGTCCTCATCGCCCTGCCGCTCGAGGAGCGATTTCCCGCATTCGTCGACGATGGTGCACCGGTCACCGGGATCATCGTTCTCGGCGGTGCGATCGAGACCCGGCTTTCGGCGGATCGGGGACAACTCCTTCTCAACGACGCGGCCGAGCGACAGGTCGCGATGGCGGATCTGGCCCGGCGCTATCCCCAGAGCCGTCTCGTCTTCACCGGCGGAAGCGGCAGCCTCGGCGGCAGCAAGGCCTCGGAATCCGAGATCGTCGGTCGCTACGCCGACACGATGGGGCTGCCGCGCACCCGGCTGATCCTCGAGGATCGCTCGCGCAACACGCGCGAGAACGCGCGTTTCACCGCCGACATGGTCAAGCCGCAGCCGGGGGAGCGCTGGCTTCTCGTCACCTCGGCCTGGCACATGCCCCGGGCGATCGGCTGCTTCCGCGAGGCCGGCTTCGCCGTCACCGCCTATCCCGTGGATTATCGCACCGGCGGTTGGCGAGACGTCCTGCACGTCAATGCCTTCGCGTCCGAGGGGTTGGCGCTCCTGGACATCGTGACCAAGGAGTGGTTCGGCCTCGTCGCCTATCGGCTCAGCGGCTACACCGATGCCCTGCTGCCGGCGCCTCAGGCCTCGTCCGGCGCGGGGGCCGCGGCCCCGAGCCGATAGACGCCGCGGAAATCGTCCGGGTCTTCAACCGGCTTTCCCTTGCGCAGGATCGCGACTTCGCCGGCCTTGGTCATCCGCACAGCGATCCGGCGGATGGGCTGCATCAGGGGGCTCCAGCCCTCCGGCTGCGGTCCCCCGAGTTCCCGGGCCACCTCGGACGGACAGATGGTCTTACCGGCCTCGCGAGCCGCGAGAAGACGCAGGATCGTCTCCGCGATCAGCGTTTCGGACGGCCCCTTGCGTTCGGGGCGACCCGTCGATTTCGATTCCGGCTTCGCCGCGACCTTCGGGGGCGCCTTCGCGGCGGGGATCTTCGGGGAGGAGGTGCGCTGGCGCGTGGGCTTCTTGGGAATCGTCATGGCTGCCATCCCTGCCCTGTCCCGTCGTCTTCCGCCAGCAGGGCGGCGCGAATTCGCGAGGCGAATTGCCGTCGCCACATCACCAGCACCACCGCGGTGGTGGTCAGCATGAGGAGCCAGGGGCTCACGAACCAGCCGAGATAGGCTAGGGCGAAGAAGAAGGCGCGCTGGCCGCGCGCGAAGTGGCTTCCGGCGGCAATGTTCATCGCGGCCGCCTTGCGCGCTGCGCGGAGCATCTGCTCCGGCGTCGCATCCGAACCTTTCGGCGGCACCGCGCCGAGGAGGATCGCGCCGTAATTGAACAGCCGGTAGGCCCAGGAGAACTTGAAGAAGGCGTAGACGAAGACGACCGCGAGGCCCGCCACCTTGATCTCCCAGGTCAAGCGCGTGGCGATGGCGCCGAAGGGGAGCGTACCGAACAGGGTGAGGACGTCGTCTCCCGAGCGTGACAGGGTCAGGACGCCGCCGAGGGCGATGAGCGAGGTCGAGGCGAAGAAGGCCGTCCCGTTCTGGAGGGAGGCGTTGATCGTGGTGTCGACCACGCGGTTGTCGCGCCCGATGAGCTGGCGCGTCCACTCCGCCCGCTGCGCATTCATGATCTGGCTGAGGCTGGTGCGGCGCCCGCGCATGCGCGCCACCGCGATGCCGTAGCCGGCCCAGGCGGCCACGAAGTAGCTGAGGGCCGCGAGGTCGAGATAGGAGAAGTCGGCGGTCAGCATCGCGTCCGGTCTCTCGACGACCGATCGCCGGGCGCCCCGCCCGGGCGCTAGCGCGGAAGCCGACGCCCTGTCCAGACGAAGGGGGGCCGGATGTGTCTCACCCGGGACGAAGCGTCAGCGGATCGCGAAACCGGTCTGCGGCGGTGCGACCGCAGGCTCCGTCACGGCGATGTCCGTGACGCGGGCACCGGGCGGACCCTGGCGGCAGGCGTCCAGCATCCGTGCCACGGAGTCGGGGGCTCCGGAGAACAGGGCCTCGACGGACCCGTCCGGGCGGTTGCGGACGAACCCGGAGAGGCCTTGGCGATCCGCCTCGCCGCGCGTCCAGAACCGGTAGCCGACGCCCTGGACCCGGCCCTGGATGATCACCGCGACGGTTCGGATCTCGGGCATCGCAGTCTTGTCCTTCGTAGCATCGTTGGGCGGCGGCGGTCCGGAAGACGCGATGGCACGCCGCCGAGGGAGAGGGACCTGCGCGCGCAGGACTCCGTTCGGACTTGCCTCGTCTTCGACAGCCCGAAGCCGGACCGGGGCGATCGAAGACCATCCGGGGAGCATGGCTCAACCGGCGCGCCCGCGCTGCCAAGCCTGTAATTCCGCGCGATAGGCAGCCGGCAACTGCGCGGCGACAGCCGCGGCGAGGACGGCTTCGAGGTAGCCCGGACGGGGCGCCCCCGTGGCGCTGGTGCCGCCGAGATAGATCAGCGCCCGCTTCGAACCGCCCGGCACCGAGACCGGCTGCATCGCCTTGATGTAGAGGCCCGAGGCGACGCCCTCGTAGCGGTCGAGGGCCGGGACGTCTCCGAGGGCGAGATCCCACAGTATACCATGCACGGTCGCGCGTGGGTCGCGCACCACGGAGGCGTAGCCCTCCCGCATGATGATGAAGCGGTGCCGGTTGAGGCGGCCCTGCCCGATCAAGGTTGAGCGCGGGCAGCGCGCGGCCATGGCGCCGGCATCCATGTTCGCACCGTAGGCGAAGTAGAGGGGCATCGACCGGGTCCAGGACGTCCGGCCCGGGCCGCGCCGCGTCCCGGGACGGGAGGCGACGCGGCCCGGGGCCGGCCGCGCGTCAAGCGAATTCGAGGATGACCGCGTCGACCGCGAGGCTGTCGCCTTCCTTGGCGGCGATCTTGGCGACGGTGGCGTCGCGCTCGGCCCGCAGCACGTTCTCCATCTTCATCGCCTCGACGATGGCCAGGGGTTCGCCGTTCTTCACCTCCTGGCCTTCCTTGACCAAGATCGCCTTGACGAGGCCGGGCATCGGGCAGAGCACCTGCTTGCCGGAGCCGGCATCCTCCTTGACCGGCATCAGGGCGGCGAGGGCCGCCTCGCGCTGGGTGTAGACCCGGGCCTCGGCCGCGGCGCCGGCGTGCTGGAGGGCGACGCCGTTGAGGAGGCCGCGGACCTGCATCGCCACGCGGGCCCCGCCGATCTCGCCCTGCCAGACGGGCTCGCCCGGGCGCCAGTCGGAGGAGACCGGCCAGGTGGTGCCGTCGGCGCCCGTGACGATCAGGGTGCCGCCGACGGCGTCGACGGTAACCGGGTAGGATTCGCCCGCCAGGACCACGACGCGGTCGCGCTCGAAATGCAGCAGGGCCGGATCGCGCATCTGGCCCGAGATGCCGCGCTTGCGCTGGTTCATCTTGTGGTCGATGGCCGCGGCCGCGGCCGCCATGCGCTGGGCGATCGCGCCCTTGGGCTCGGGGGCGACGAAGCCCTCGGGGAACTCCTCGGCGATGAAGCCGGTGGAGAGGTTGCCCGAGCGCCAGCGCGGATGCGCCATCAGGGCGGCGAGGAACGGGATGTTGTGACGGATGCCCTCGATGGCGAAGGCGTCCAGCGCCTCGCCCTGGGATTCGATGGCCTCGGCCCGGGTCGGGGCCCAGGTGACCAGCTTGGCGATCATCGGGTCGTAGTGGATCGCGATCTCGCCGCCCTCCTCCACGCCGGTGTCGTTGCGGACGATGGCGCCGCCGAACTCGCCTTCGGCCGGCGGCCGGTAGGTGGTGAGGCGCCCGATCGAGGGCAGGAAGTTGCGGGTCGGGTCCTCGGCGTAGACCCGGCTCTCGACGGCCCAGCCGTTGAGCTTCACGTCTGCTTGGCCGAGCGGCAGGGCCTCGCCGGCCGCGACCCGGATCATCAACTCGACGAGGTCGAGGCCGGTGATCATCTCGGTGACCGGATGCTCCACCTGCAGGCGGGTGTTCATCTCGAGGAAGTAGAACGACTTGTCCTGGCCGGCCACGAACTCGACGGTGCCAGCGGAATCGTAGTTCACGGCTTTCGCCAGCGCGACGGCCTGCTCGCCCATCTTGCGGCGGGTGGCCTCGTCGAGGAGCGGCGACGGCGCCTCCTCGATGACCTTCTGGTTGCGGCGCTGGATCGAGCACTCGCGTTCGCCGAGGTAGATCACGTTGCCGTGCTTGTCGCCGATCACCTGGATCTCGATGTGGCGCGGGTCGGTGATGAACTTCTCCACGAAGACGCGGTCGTCGCCGAAGGACGAGGCGGCCTCGGACTTGGCGCGGGCGAAGCCCTCCGCCACCTCGCCGGAGGAATGGGCGATGCGCATGCCCTTGCCGCCGCCGCCGGCGGAGGCCTTGATCATGACGGGATAGCCGATCTCGTCCGCGATGGTGACCGCGTGCTCGGGGCTCTCGATGACGCCGAGGAAGCCCGGCACGGTGGAGACCGTCGCGGCCGAGGCCGCCTTCTTGGATTCGATCTTGTCGCCCATCGCCGCGATGGCGGCGGGGTTGGGGCCGATGAAGACGATGCCGGCCGCTTCCAGCGCGCGCGGGAAGGATTCGCGCTCGGACAGGAAGCCGTAGCCCGGATGCACGGCCTGGGCGCCGGTCTGCTTGCAGGCGTCGATGATCTTGTCGATGAGCAGGTAGGACTGCGCCGCCGGGGCCGGACCGATATGCACGGCCTCGTCGGCCATGGCGACGTGCACGGCGTCGCGGTCGGCATCCGAGTAGACCGCCACGGTCTTGATGCCCATGCGCCGGGCGGTCTTGATGATGCGACAGGCGATTTCGCCACGGTTCGCGATCAGGATCTTGTCGAACATCTTTCCGCGCACTCTGGTCCGTCAGGGAACATGCGGCGTCTTGCAAACGCCCAAGCTGGTTCCCGTTAAAGCAGTTATGCGGCTTCGGGAAGCTGATCGATCCAGGCCGGGGGCCTGTTTATGCACGGCCACGACCGACAATCTCACGGTGCGATGCACCATATGATTTTGAATGCGAAATATCAGGGGCTGGCGGCTCCTAGGCGGCCAGCAATTCGCGCATCCGGTCGCTCTCGGCGGTGGCGCGGTTGGCTGCCAGCGCGAAGGCGATGAGGGCTTCGTCGCTGGCCTGGGCCTCACGCACGACCTCGCGGGCGAGGCGGGCGGCGAGACGGGTCGGGCCGCTGCCGGCGCGCAGGCTGCCCACCAGCCAGGCGGCCACGCCCGCATCGATGTAGCCGGTGGGGCGCTCGCCCCAGACGGCGAAATTCACCACCGACGCGACGAGGTAGTCGCCGAAACTCGTATCCGCGAAGGTGACGATGCGCTCGAGGGCGATCAGCATGTCGGCCTCGTCGCGGCACACGAAGCCATCGGGGAGAATCTCGCGCGCCAGGATCTGGACGTCCTCGGCGGTGATGCAATCGGCTGCAACGATACGGTTACAGAAAACCTGAAGCGAAAGGTTGATCATCTCTTGATGCCTCCCCGGCTTTATCTTGGCCGGTCTGTGTCCCTGTCGATGGTTCGACTATGCAGGACGGCATCGTTCAAGCGGTTAACGGGCAAATCTGAATCACTGTTCAGGTTAAAGCCTGCTCACGAATGAGCCTTTCGAAATCCTGACGCTCCGGAGCCGGCGCACCCTCCCCGCTCCGAGGGCCGCGGGCGGAGCCGGCGCCCCGTCAGCCCGCGATGCCGGGCCCGAGGATGCGCATGTCGAGGCGTCCCTCGGCGTCGCGGAAGACGTCGTAGGTCACCCGGTCGCTGACCGCGTTGTCCGGGCCGAAGATCAGCACCTTCGGCTTGCGCGCAATCACGTCCTCGATGGAGCCGTAGGTCGCGGAGGCGATGATGACCTCGTCGCCGACCTGGCAGGTGCGGGCGGCGGCCCCGTTCAGGATGCAGCAGCGCGATCCCGCCGCGCCGTAGAGGACGTAGGTGCTGATCCGGGCGCCCGACATCTTGTTCCAGATCTCGACGAATTCGAGGGGATCGAGGCCAACCTCCCGGCAGAAGTCCGCGTCGAGGGTGATCGAGCCATGATAGTTCAGGTCGGCACCGGTCACCCGGAGGCCGTGCAATTTGGCGCGGACGAAACTCTGCATCGGTCTGGCTCTCCCTCGTGCGGTCGCGTTGTTAATCGGCGCCGTCGCGGGAGGCCAGGTCTATCTGGCGCCGACCGGACCGCTCAGGAGAGCCGGGACGATCCGCTCAGGCCCCGGATCCAGCCCCGCAGATGATCGGGTTCGAGGTCCTCCACGGGGCGCCCCTCCGGGGCCCGGACTTCCGCGCGGAGCTGCCCGGCGCGAGGCCGTGGGTGCCCTTGAAGGCCCGCGCGGCATGACTTGGCGTGGCGAACCCGAGGGTCCAGACCAGATTCGAAATCCGCACGTCCCTGCCGCTGCGGAAGATGGCCGAGCGCAGGCGGTCCACGCGGCGGCGCAGGATCTCGTGCCCGACCCCGCCGACCGGGACGAAGGCCCGGTAGAGGGCGCTGCGGGACAGGCCGGAGCCGGAGGCGACCGCGCGCATGTCGAGGTCCCGCCGCCCCAGATGCGCGCCGCCTCACGCTGGTGGACGGCGCCGGCGATCTGCCGGTCACGCAGGAGCAATCCGGCGGCGCGGCGCCCCCTCACGGCGGCCTGGAGGCGGTCGCCGATCCGCGAGACCGTCGGGCCGATCGCGTAGAGGTCGTGGTAGGCCGCGAAGCGGTCCGGCGCATCCGGGGCGAAGACGGCCTGGCTCACGGCGGGCCGTTCGGCGCCCGGCGCGTCGACCGGGGGGCGTCCGGCGCCCCAAAAGGCGGCGGGCGCTCCGATGATCCTGCCCGCCTCGCCATCCCCGCGCGCCCCGCGCCTGCCTTGCAGGCAGGGCTCGGCACACGCGAGGGTCACCGGGCACGCCAGGTGTTCGTGAGCGTTTCGGGGGTCGCGCCTTCGTGCCGGGACGTGCGGCGGGGTGCCTGGGCATCGGCCGTCCCGACGCCATGACCTCGCCCGGAACGGCCGTCTCGGGCGCGACGACGTCGCGCTCCCGTTGTGCCTGCCGGTTCTCGCGGCGCAGGCGAACGCACTCATCGTCACGTCGGGATCGGCCGTCGGCGGCTCCATCCGCCCGGTTCGTGACGGCGAACCCCCGCGCGAGGCGGTCGGCGTTCCGCCGGCCCACCGTCCCGCCGGGCGTCACCGCGGGATGCGCCGGGGGCTGGTGCCGACGAACGACCCGCCGCGACCGACAAACCACCCGCGCTTGGTTAAGTGTCAGCGCACCACCACCTTCGCGCCGATCGGCACCCGGTCGTAGAGGTCGACCACGTCGTCGTTGCGCATGCGGATGCAGCCCGAAGAGACCGCCTGACCGATCTTCTCCGGTTCGTTGGTGCCGTGGATGCGGAACAGCGTGTCCTTCTTGCCCTCCGCGAGATAGAGGGCGCGGGCCCCGATCGGGCTCGTGGGGCCACCTTCCAGGCGCTTCGGCAGGTCGGGCCGGCGGGCCAGCATCTCCGGCGGCGGGTTCCAGTCCGGCCATTCGCCCTTGCGGTCGACCTCCGCCGTCCCGGCCCAGGCCATGCCGGCATGGCCCACGGCCACGGGATAGCGCACGGCCTTGCCGTCGGGCAGCACATAGTAGAGCCGCCGCTCCTTGGTGACCACGATGACGGTTCCGGGCGCTTCCCGCGTCGGGTAGTCCACGGTGGCGCGGGCGATCTTCGGATCGACGGGGGCGCTCGGCGCGAGCTTCATCCAGGCCTTGTCGCGCTCCGGCCCGCTCATGGGGGCGGGCGCTGCGGCGAGCGGTCCGGTCGCCCCCGGACTGGTCTGGGTGTTGCAGGCGCCGAGCGGCAGCAGCGTACCGATCAGGAGGAGAAGGGCGGGCGCGCGCATGGATGAGGGCCTGTCTCGACCCGCCGGTCACCGGGCGCGGTCTGATCGATTCGTGTTCGGACAGGTCTTGCACAACCCGAGCCGAGCGCGCATCCCGGCAACGTGATCATGCGCAAGATGTGATACATTGGCATCATCTGTTGTCTTAAAGCGACAGATCGGCGGCCGCAAAGGGATGACCGTGACGACGCTGTACGTGAGCCACCCGTCCGCCCTCGATCACGCCATGCCGGAAGGGCATCCCGAACGCGCCGACCGGATCCGGGCGGTGGAGCGGGCCCTCGAGGACGAGCGCTTCGCCGGGCTTGTCCGCGGCCAGGCCCCGAGGGCCGAGACCTCGGTGCCCACCCTGGTCCATCCCGTGCCCTACGTGCAGGCGATCATCGAGGCGTCGCCGACGGAGGGCTACGTCCAGATCGACGGCGACACCCTGCTCTCCCCCGGCACCGTCGAGGCGGCCCTGCGCGGGGTCGGCGGCGCCGTGCACGCGGTCGATGCCGTGATGGCGGGCGAGTGCACCAATGCCTTCGTGGCCATGCGGCCTCCGGGCCACCATGCCGAGCGCATGACCGCGATGGGGTTCTGCGTCTTCAACAACGCCGCCATCGCGGCGCGCCATGCCCGCGAAGCCCACGGGGCGAGCCGGGTGGCGATCGTCGATTGGGACGTCCACCACGGCAACGGCACGCAGGACATCTTCTGGGACGACCGCTCCGTGATGTACGCCTCCACCCACGAGATGCCGCTGTTTCCGGGTACGGGCGCCGCGTCGGAGCGGGGCAACCACGACACCATCGTCAACGTACCCCTGCGGGCGGGCGACGACGGCCCGGTCTTTCGCGAGGCCTTCGAGGCCGGCATCCTGCGCCGCCTCGACGCCTATGCCCCCGACCTCATCATCATCTCGGCGGGCTTCGACGCCCACCACCTCGATCCCCTCGGCCATGTTGAGCTCACCGAAGCCGATTTCGGCTGGGCGACCCGCCGCCTGATGGCGCTGGCCGATCGCCATGCCGGCGGGCGCGTCGTCTCGGTCCTGGAGGGCGGCTACAGCCTCAAGGGGCTCGGCCTCTCCGTCGCCGCCCACGTGGATGCGCTGATGGGGCGCTGAGTCTCCGGCGCCGGTCCGCCCGTCCGCCCTCAGGCGACCGGCTCCGGGACGAGGGCCGGATTGTCCGATGGATCCGCCATGGCGACGGCGATCTCAAACAGCAGAAGGTCGATCAACCGCCGCATCACCGGCGTCCCGGCCTCCGCGATGACGGCCCGCGCCGCGATGCAGTGGGCGGCGAGGACGTCGAAGGCCTCGCCCTTCGGTGGCTGGATCAGGGTGAGCATGGCAGGTCCTTTGCGGCCGCGCGTCAGGCGGCGAGGTAGGGGTAGGTCGGAGCGAGGACGGAGTCCGTCCGCCCCGTGAGGGCGCGCAGGCGTGCCAGCGTCCGCTCGTCGAATTCCGCGGTGGCCGCGATGATGTCCTCGCCGCTGATCGATTGCGGCAGGCCCAGCGGCCGGGCCCGGAAGTGGAGCTGCACCACGTGCAGCAGGTAGAGGGTCGGCATTTGCAGCACGAGCTGGCGCACGCCGTTGGCGAGGCCCCACTCGACGATGCCGGAGAGCAGGGTGAGCGAGACCGGATTCACCGCCTTGCCCCGTCCGCGATGGGACCGGGCGACGGCCTGGCGCGTCCATTCCCAGGTGTCGTGGCCGCAGGGCAGCGCCACCTCGCAGAGCTGCGGCAGCACGTCGGAGAGGAGGTGCGGCCGGGTCGTCGGCAGGAGCCGGCTGTAGCCGATGACCCGCCCCGCCTCGATGGCGAGGAAGTGCATCGCGTGGGCCGTGTCGAACTGGTCGATCTCGCGCCCGTCGGGACGAGCGAGGTCGAGCCAACGCTTTTCCTCGACGAAGATCGCGTGCCTCAGGCGCCAGACCTGTTCCATTTCTTCGCGGAAGCAGTATTCATTCGCGGGTGTCACGATCTGAATCATGTCGAAACCTCCGTTCCGAGGCCGGTTCTGACATGATCGGGACCGTCACAAACCTACGGGAACCCGTAGGTCGACGCCGCGAGGCGTGCGGGATCGACGCCGGCGGACCCTGCGCGGGTGGTCGCGATGGCCCCCGCGAGGGGGCCGCGTCAGGTGATCAGTCCGCGCCGCAACGCCACCGCGACCGCCTGGGTCCGGTTGGTGGTGCCGAGCTTCGTCCGGGCCGAGCGCAGGTGGAAGTCGACCCCGTGGGTCGAGATGCCCATGACCTCGCCGATCTCCCAGTCGGTCTTGCCCTCCGCCGCCCATTGCAGGGCCTCGCGCTCCCGCGGCGCGAGCCGGGCGGCCCGCGCCGCCCCCGCCGGGCCGCGCAGGCGCAGGAGATGGCCGAAGGCGTAGGTGGCGATGAGATGGAGCATCGGCCGGTCGCCGGGATTCAGCCCGAGGCGCTCGCCCGAGAGGCTGAAACCCGCCATGTCGCCGTCGAGGGTCATCAGCGGGACCGTGATCCCGTCGCGCAGGCGGAACTCGCCCGCCTCCGCCATCACCCGGCGGGCGCCGGCATCGTCGCCGAACCGCTCGCCCAGCTCGCTCCAGGCGAAGGGCGCCGTGCTGTGGGCGAGGTGACGGACCGTGGGGTCGTGGAAGGCGTAGCCGCGCGCCAGGTAGCGCCGGCCCCATTCCTCCGGGAAGGTGTTGACCAGGATGTGTCCGTGCTGCTGCCGCGCCGGCGTCCCCTTGCGGGGAATGGTCCCCGCCATGGCATGGGACACGCCGTGCGCCGCGAATTCCGTCACCAGCAGGCGCCCCACATCGTCGGTGCTCGCGGTCCGGTCGAGGGCCCGGAGGAAGCCCAACGTCTGATCCAGCGCCTTGCGCGTCATTGCAAATCCGGCATCGTCACCCCCGGTTGAGTGAAAACCGGATAACTCTAGATTGTCAACGCGCCGATGGCCTACGTGTGGCGAGGGCAGCGGGCGTCACCCGAACAGGTCCACCGTCGTGAAGCCCCGCGCCTGCATCCGCTCGGCGAGGACGCGGCGATGGCAGCGCGCCGGCTCGCGCTCGAAGCAGAGCAGGCAGATCGGCGTGCGGTCGGCCAGGGCACAGAGTTCGTCGAGGGCGAGGCCGCCATCGGCGGTGTCGAGCACCTCCTCGCAATAGATGCGCCGCATCAGCGCGGCATCGTCGGCGCGGGCCGCCTGTCGGCCGGCCTTCGGCGTGCCGAGGCTGCGGGCATGGGCGTAGCCGATGCCGGACTCCTCCAGGCTGGTGCGCAGGGCGGTCTTGGAGAAGCCGCGCTTGCGGGAATTCGCCACGGCGCGGACATCCGCCAGGGTTCCAACCTCTGCCTCCTTCAGAGCCGCGATCAGGCGCTCGGAATCGAGACCTTCGTACCCGATGGTGAACAGAACCTTCACGGCACCCTCCTGTGTCCCAAACCCGCAGGCACGGCCTGCACTTAGGGGGTGGTGCCCGTGGGGGCCAGGGTGGATGCCGACCGCCTATGTGGCTTGCCCGACACGGCTTCCGGAAATCCGCCGCATTGCCGTCAAAGGTCTGTTAACCGCGCCCGGGTCATCCCTTAGCCATTGGTAGCGCGTAGAAGCTGGTGGGTCGGGCAACGATGCGGCTGTGGAACGGGACTGCCCCGGCACGTCAGAACCAGCGTGCGCCGCTGACCGCCTTGCGCGCCGGATTGCGGCGCGGCGCGGCGGTGGCCGTGCTGTCCGCCCTCGCGGCCTGCTCGGGAACCACGGATTTCTATCCGACCAAGGGCGATGCCAAGCCTCATCCCGGCGTCGCGCGGGCCAAGCAGCACCCGGTCCAGGGCATCGACATCTCGAAGTGGCAGGGTCCCGTCGACTGGATGTCGGTGCGTGCGGCCGGCACCCAGTTCGCCTTCATCAAGGCGACGGAGGGCGGCGACCACGTGGACGAGCGCTTCCGGACGAACTGGGACGGGGCCGCGCAGGCCGGCGTGCCGCGGGGCGCCTACCATTTCGTCTTCTGGTGCCGCTCGGCCCAGGACCAGATGGCCTGGTTCAAGAAGAACGTCCCCAACGACCCGACCGCCCTCCCCCCCGTCCTCGACGTGGAGTGGAACGGCCATTCGCAGCTCTGCCCGAAGAAGCTGCCCAAGGCCCAGGCCCTGTCGATGATCCGCTACATGCTCGACGAGATGGAGCGCTATACCGGCAAGCGACCGATCATCTACACCGACATCACCTTCCACAAGGACGTGCTCGAGGACGAGCTGCCGGACTACCCGCACTGGGTCCGCTCCACGGCCGCCGAGCCGGAGCAGCGCTACGTCAAGCGCAAGTGGATGCTGTGGCAGTTCACCTCGACCGGGCGGGTTCCGGGCGTGCGCGGCGACGTCGACCGCAACGCCTTCTACGGCACCCCCGCCGAGTGGGCCTCGTTCCTCTCGACAGATTGCGATCCGCGCGAGCACCGCAACCTTGCCGATCGCGGACTCTGCACGGGCAAGTAGCGCCAAGGGTCGTTCCCGGCCTCGAACCTCTGACCGACTCCAAGCACGGCGTCCCGGCGCCGGGCCCGGTCGCCCCTCAGGCGCCGGCGCCCATCACGGTCGCCATCACGGTCCCGTAATGGCAGGCCGTCGCAGCGAGGACGAAGGCGTGCCAGATCGCGTTCTGGTACGGCAGGCTGCGCCAGACGTGGAAGACGACCCCGAGGGAGTAGAGGACGCCGCCCAGGGCGAGCATCCAGACGGCATCGCTGCCGAGTCGGCCGATCACCGCGTCGTAGGCGACGACCCCGCTCCACCCGAGGGTGAGGTAGAGGCCGATCGAAACCCGGTCGTAGCGCCCGGGCAGGAGCAGCTTCAGGGCGATGCCGATCGCCGCCACCAGCCAGACCGTGCCGAGAAGGCTCCACGCCGGCAATCCGTCGCCCACCAGGGCGACCAGGGGCGTGTAGGTGCCTGCGATCATCAGGTAGATCAGGGCGTGGTCGGCGCGCCGCAGCAGCCATTTCCGGCGGGACACCGGCCACATGTTGTAGGTGGCCGAGACGCCGAGCATCGAGACGAGGCCGGCCGCGTAGATCGTGACCCCGGCACGCTCGAGGAGCGAGAGCGGCGAGAGGGCGGCGATCACCACGATGGCGATGGCACCCGCGACGCCGAGGGCGACACCCACGACGTGGACGGCGCCATCCGCCAGGATTTCTTTCCGGGTATAGTTCCAGGTCACTCCCGTAGGGCGTCCGTCGTCCGCTAAAAGCATCGCCGACCTCCGGTATATCCGTTGAGGCTACGCTTGAACCTGTTGCCGCGTTCCCCGCGACAACTACCGAGTTGGAGCGATCAACAGGAATCTCTTCGGGCGAGGACTAGCCCGGAAGGATGTTGGGATAGCGGTTCGCGATGGCGACGGCCCAGACGGCGCCGAGCAATCCCGTCAGGCCGAGGGCCAACCAGGCCTGCTTGCCGTGACGGCGCTTCGCCGGGGATGGGGTCTGACCGGCGGAGGCGGCTGTCCGGGGCTCGGAGGTCGTCCGGGGCTCGGAGGGGGTCGGCTCGGATGCGGGCGTGCGCCGGGTCTCGGTATCCTGCATGCAGGGATCGTCCTCTCGCGGTTCAGGTGCGTCGGACGAGGGGGGACCCGAGGGCTCCGGCCGCGTTCCGACGGGGGTCGAACGTGCGGGGGCCAGAGTGGTTCGTTGCAGTGCGGTCGCGATGTGGCGATCCGCACATGCCGGGCCTCGGCCGCATCCGTCACGCGATCGCGTCGATCCGGCAACCGTGTCGCTCAGGGAGCCCTGTCGATCACGCTGCCCTGTCGATCACGCTGCCCTGCCGATCACGCCGTCCTGCCGGTAAGCGTTTCGTAGCCGAAGGGGGTCGACGGGCGTCCGAGGGGCGCCGGGACGTGGGATCGGGCCGCTCGCCGGGCATGGACCGTCGCCATCGTCAGCACCGCCATGGCGAAGACCTGATGGGCGAGCGCGGCCCAGAGCGGCACGGCCAGCAGCAGGGTGGTGATGCCGAGGACGGCCTGGGTGAGGACGAGGGCGGCGATGCCGGTTGCCCGGCGGCCCATGCCCGAGCCCGCGCGCGCCCGGCGGGCGTCGAACGCATGAACGAGGGCCACCGCCAGCAGCAGGTAGGCGGTCAGGCGATGGTTCAGCTGCACCAGGGCGAGGTTGTCGACGAAATTCTCGATCCAGGGCGTCCCGGCGAAGAGCTCCGCGACCGGCGGGATGAGGTGCCCGTCCATGGTCGGCCATGTGTTGTAGAGGAGACCGGCCTTCGATCCCGCCACGAGGCCGCCGAGGAAGATCTGCACGACGACGAGGGCCATGATGGCCAGGGCCGTCCGGCGCAGGCGGGGCGGATCGACCTCGACGGCGGCGTCCGGCGCCCGCAATCCGGCGGCGAGCCAGACCAGACCGGCCAGGATCAGGCTGGCGGTGGTGAGGTGCAGGGCGAGCTTGAGGGGCGCCACCGCGGTCATCCCCGGCTGCAGTCCGGAGGCGACCATGATCCAGCCAATCGCGCCCTGGAGCCCGCCCAGGAGCCCGAGGCCGAGGAGGCCGAGGCCGAGGCGCCGGGTCAGGGCGCCGCGCCACCAGAACCAGAGCAGCGGCAGGAAGAAGACGAGGCCGACGATGCGGCCGAGGAGGCGGTGGCCCCATTCCCAGGCATACAGGACCTTGAAGTCCGAAAGCCCCATGCCCTGGTTCAGGATGCGGTACTGGGGCGTGTCGCGGTACTTGTCGAACTCCGCCGCCCAGGCCTCGGCCGAGACGGGCGGAATCGCCCCGGTGACGGGGCGCCACTCGGTGATGGAGAGCCCGGAACCGGTTAGGCGGGTGGCGCCGCCGACGGCGACCATGCCGACGACGAGGGCGGCCAGAACGTAGAGCCAGATCCGCACGCCCCGTAGGCCGGGCATCACGCCGGTCGCCTGTTCGCCTGCTCGCACCACGTCGCTCCTCGCATCCCGCCCGGGCGCCGGACGGCGCGCCTCGGATGGGTGCGGGTTAAGCGAGGTAGGCGCTGTGGGCAACGCTCAGCGACGACGCACCGGGGGCCAGGCCTTCGGCATCCAGCTCGCGCTGGCGGCTGAGCGACAGCATCTCGAGCACGGCGATGACGATCCAGGGCCCCGCGATCCCGATGAAGAACGTCATGCCTGCGAATCCTCCGGCGCGTCACGCGCGACAGCGAGAATAGGCGACGCACGGGGTTCGGCAAGACGCGAGGGGGCCCTCAGAGGGCCGCCCGCGCCAACTTCCAGGCCAGGAAGGCCAGGACACCGGCACCGAGACACCGCCGCCACGGATTCACGCCCCGTACGACCTCGTCGACGGCCCACCATGCCAGGGCCGCCGCGCCGAGAATACGCAGGTAGGGACCGATTCGGCCGCCGGGCCCGTCGAGCCAGCCGACCAGCGCGCAGCCGATGAAGATCAGCAGCGGCGCGTTCGGCCATTGTCCGATGGTGATCGCACCGGTCTTCCGGTCGCGAAAGAACCAGTCGATCGCGTTCAGGTCGGGACCCCGCTCTCGGCCTTGCGGGCCGGGGCGCAGATCTGTGGCGACACCTTGTCGAGATGCTCGCAGGCGTTGCGCAGGTACCAGGCCCGCAATTCCGGCTGGCCGGGGGCCACGTACATGCCGACGAGGACGAAGGCGACGGCGCCGACGAGGATGAGGGTGAGAAGACTACGCATCGGGGCAACTCCCAGGACCGGTCTGGCGCCCCTTCCGTCCACCCGATCGTCGGGCGATCCCAAGTCCGGGTAAGCCCGGGACAAAGAAACAGCCCGCGCGCCGATCACGGCATGCAGGCTGTGTAAGCTTGGGAGGATCGAGAGGCTGTTGAGACCTGCCTGACAACGGGGAGACCCCGCCCTGGTTCCCGCGCGTGGAGCGGGAAAACGTCAGGCCGCCTGGAACAGGGGCACGATCCGCATCCCCGGCACCAGGACGAGACCCTTGTCGGTGATGCGGATCTCCGGGATCACCGAGAGCGGGATGAGGTTGAAGCCCATATACGGAATGGTGCAGCCGGCCCGATCCCAGGCCTCCTTCAGGATCCGGACTTCCTCGGCCACGGCGGTGACGCGCTTGTCCGACAGGAGCCCCGCCACCGGCAGCGGCACCAGGGCGACCACGGCCCCGTCCTCCACCACGCAGACGCCGCCCTGGATCGCGCCGAGGGCATCGAGGGCGACGCGCATGTCGCCCTCGTTCAGGCCGGCGACGATGACGTTGTGCGAATCGTGGCCGACGCTGCTCGCCACCGCGCCCCGCTTCAGCCCGAAGGCCCGCAGCAAGCCGTGGGCGACGTTGCCGGCCCGGCCGTGGCGCTCGATCACGGTGACGAAGCAGAGGTCGTTGGCCCCGAGGGTCGAGGGCCAGTCCGGTCCGGGCACGAGGTCGACGATCTCGTGGGTGAGCTCGATGCCCGGCAGCGTGGTGCGGATCGCGTTGACCCGGCACGGGCCTGTCGGCAGGTCCGGGGTCAGGGCCGGCAGCGGGTCGGGCAGGTGCATGGTGGCGTAGGCCGGCGCGGGGTAGCGGTAGGGTCGGGACAGCGCGGCATCGAGCAACGGCGTGATCCGGCGGTCGTCGACCACGAGCTCCCCGCCGTACCAGGTGGACTGGGGCACGAGGTCGTCGTCGAGGAGCACGAGGTCGGCCCGGCGCCCGCCGCCGAAGCCGCCGATCTCCCCATCGAGGCCGTAGCGGGCGGCGGGGTGCAGCGAGCCCATCGACCAGGCCTGGACCTTCGGGACGCCCATGCGCACCGCCTCGCGCACGACCCAGTCGAGGCCGAAGGCGAGGAGATCCTGCGCGTCGCGGTCGTCGGTGCAGACGCAGATCCGCTTGGCCGCGGCGCCGTAATCCAGGATGGTGCCGATGGCTTTCGGCAGGCTGTGCCAGGGCGTGGTCGGCGGGCCGCCGCGCAGGTAGATCCAGATTCCGGCCTCCAGGAGGTCGTCGGCGATGTCGCGGTCGATCGCCTCGTGCGTGTCGGTGACGCCGCTGGCGGCGTAGGCCGCCACGAAGTCGCGTCCATAGATGTGGCCCGAGACCGGGCGACCGCGCTCCAGGGCGGCCTGGATGATGGCATGGGCGCGGGGATCGCCCTCGCAGACCGCCACGAAATCCATCTTCTCGCCGAGGCCGATCGCCTCCGGCCAGGCATCGAACAGGGCCGCGATCTTGGCGGCATCGAGGTCGCCGCCCGCGGTCTCCAGTTCGGGCGAGGTCGCCGGCACCGTGCTGGGCACCGTGAGGTAGATGTTCAGGGGCGCCGCGCGGGCATCCTCCAGCATCCAGGCGATACCGTCGGCGTCGAGGACGTTGCCGATTTCGTGGCTGTCGCAGACGATCGTGGTGGTGCCGTTGAGGAGCGCGGCCTCGGCATAGGCACAGGCCGTGACCATGCTGCTCTCGATGTGCAGGTGCGGGTCGACGAGGCCCGGCGCGAGGAGCCCGCCGCCGAGGTCGCGCCGGGGCGCATTGCCCCGGTAGGTTCCCGCCGGCTTCACCGCCGCGATCCGCCCGCCGGCGATCCAGACCTCGCGATGCGGCAGGATGCGCTCCGAGTAGGTCGAGAGCAGGCGGGCGCCGGTGAGGACGCGGTCGGGCTCCGCGCGGCCGGAGGCCACGGCCGAGAGGTGTCGCGTCATCCGGCTCAACGGTTCGACGGAGAAGCGCGTCAGCGGTCGCGTGTCGGTCATGCGGTCTCCCGGCTCCGTGGCACTCGACGTGTCCGTCGGATCTGGCGTGCGCCGGGGCCGCCACGCCGGCCCGGCCGTTCCGCGGCGCATGCATCGTGCCAGACACCGGGCCGGGCGGACAGGCGGTGCGACCCGGCGAAACGGGTTGCCAAGCGGGAACGGCGAGACCATTTAAGACAGATGCCGATCGCGACCCCGCGTCGCTCGATCGGAGACGGCCACGAGGCCGGGCCTGGGTGACGCCGGATGTACGCGCACCCGCCCCGCCCATCCGTGGCCGTCGGCGTCTCTTCCCCACCCCTGCAGTTCGAGCACCGTCCCGTCATGGCCAAGCGTACCAAGTCGAAACCGCAGGAGCGCGGCTCCGTCCTGTTCGACGTCGTCTATGACGATGAGTCCCGCGCCTCCAACCGGCGTGTCCCCATGGAGATCCTCGGCGGCCTCGACGGCGACGAGCCGGCCCGCCAGCTCATCGAGGACCAGGACCGCGCCATTTCCGAGAAATCCGGTCGTCCCCTGCGGGCGATCCGCAGCCTGACCCGCTCGCCCGCCCGCGTCTCCACGGCGTCCGACGAGTAGGCGCTCGCCAGGCCGGCCTGCGGCGCGGGGCCGGCGAGGCCCCGCCTCAGGCCTTCTTGAGGAATTCGGCCCTCAGCACGAGGCCCTTCACCTTCTCGGCATTGCCCTCGATCTCGGACGGATCGTCGGTCAGGCGGATGTTCTTGATCAGCGTACCGCGCTTCAGGGTCGTCGAAGTTCCCTTCACCTTCAGGTCCTTGATCAGCGTCACCGCGTCGCCGTCGGCGAGCTTGGTGCCGTTCGCATCCCGGGTCTCGTCCATTGCCCGCGCCCTCAGCTCTCGGGACGCAGGTAGGGTCGGCCGGCATCCACGAGCGCCCGGTCCACGGCCTCGATGGCGAGGAGGATGCGGGTGAGGTCCTCGGCCGCCGAGGGCGCCGCGACCTCGCTGCTGCCGATCCGCCGGGCGAGCGCAGCGCGCTGACGGGCCAGGCTGTCCCGCGCCCGGTTCATCTGGTCGATCTCTTCCGCCGTCATGCTGTGCTCCCCTGAACGCCCGGCCGGGCCGCGGGAGCGATGCGACCTTTGGGGGCCGAACGCAAGGACGGCGTCGTCCCGAGGGTCCCCCTTCAGAACAGGGCACCCTGCGCATCCTCGTCGCTGGAGCGCGGCTGCGCGGCGGGCGGGGCAGACCGCCCGGCTTCGCCCCTCTGCGGCCGGGCCAGGGGCTCGATGAGGTCCGGCGCATCGATGCGGGCGTCGTTCACCCGGGCGCTGACGGGGTCCAGCGTGAGCCAGTCGTCGGGACAGGGGCGGCACAGCTTCACCGCGGCGTCCGGCTCCGTGTCGCGGGTGTCGAGCCAGGAATCGATCTGGTCCGGCGCGAGGATCGCCGGCATGCGGTCGTGCACCGCCGCCATCGTGCCGTTCGCGTCCGTGGTGACGACGGCCGCCGTGTCGACCTCCGAGCCGTCGGCCCCGAGCCAGTTTTCCCAGAGGCCCGCGAGCGCCATCGGTGCCCGGTCGGCGCGGCGGATCATGAAGGGGGTCTTCGTCGCGGCCTTGCCCGTCCCCTCCCGGCGCCACTCGTAGAACCCGTCGGCCAGGAAGACGCAGCGGCGGTGACGCAGGGCGCCGCGGAAGGTCGGCTTCTCCCGCAGGGTCTCGGACCGGGCGTTGATGACGAGGGGGAAGTCCTTCGGGTCCCTGACCCAGCTCGGCCACAGACCCCAGCGCACCAGCCGGAACCGGCGCCGCCCGCCCTCGGACAGCACCACCGGCACCGGCTGGGTCGGCGCCACGTTGTACCGGGGCGGGAAGTTCGGCAGCTCGGGATAGCCGTAGAAGGCCCGGAAGATGTCCGGAGCCTGGGCGATGAAGAAGCGTCCACACATCCGCGGACGATCCGCAAATTCGACCCGATGGGCAAGGGGCTCAGGCCCCCCGGGGAGACGGATCCCCCGGGGGCGCGTCGCCGGCCTCAGGCGGCGCGGACGCCGGCGAGGAAGCGGCCGACCTCCTGGCCGAGATGGTCGGACTGGCGCGCGAGGGCCGAGGCGGACGCCAGGACCTGGCTTGCCGCGGCGCCGGTTTCCTCGGCCGCTCCCGCCACGCCAGCGATGTTGGCCGTGACCTCGCCCGTGCCGGTGGCGGCCTGCGCGACGTTGCGCACGATCTCCTGGGTCGCCGCGCCCTGCTCCTCGACGGCCGCCGCGATGGTGGTCGCCACCGCGCTGATCTCGTCGATCCGGCCGCGGATGGCGTCGATGGCGTGCACGCTTTCGGCCGTGGCGCCCTGGATCCGCGCGATCTGCGTGCTGATCTCGTCGGTGGCCCGGGCCGTCTGCCCGGCCAGTTCCTTCACCTCCGTTGCCACCACGGCGAAGCCGCGCCCGGCCTCGCCGGCCCGGGCCGCCTCGATCGTGGCGTTCAGCGCGAGGAGGTTGGTCTGACCGGCGATGTCGGAGATCAGCTTGACCACGTCGCCGATCCGCGCCGTCGCGCCGCTGAGTTCCTGCACCAGGGCGGCGGTCGTGCCGGCCTCGCGCACGGCGGCGCCGGCGAGCTCGGCCGAGCCCTGCACCTGGCGGCCGATCTCCTGCACGGAGGAGCCGAGCTCCTCGGCTGCCGCCGCCACCGTCTCGACGTTCGAGGCTGCCTCCTCGGCGGCGGCGGCCACCGACAGGGAACGCCCGGCGGTCTCGCTCGCGGTGCCGCTCATGGCCTGGGCGGTCGCCTGCAACTCGCTCGCGGCCCTGCCCACGGAGTCCACGATGCCGCCCACGGCACGCTCGAAGCCGTCGGCCATCTCCTGCATCGCCCGGCGACGCTGGGCCTCGGCCCCGGCCCGCGCCGAGGCCGTGTCCGCCTCGAGGGCCTTCATGCGGATCAGACTCTCCTTGAAGACCTGGACGGCGTCGGCGATGCGGCCGATCTCGGTGCCGGTGCCCTGGTGCGGGACCGTCACGGCGAGGTTCCCGGCGGTGAGCGCCGTCATCGGCTGCACCACCGAGTCGATGCCCCGCGTGACGCTGCGGATGATCAGGGTCGCGAGCAGGACCGCGAGCACGACGGCCACGCCGAGGGCCGCCAGCGCGATCGACGTCGTCTGGGACGCGAGGGCGACGCCCTCCGCCTCGGCCTGCGCGGCGCCGGCGTCGTTGATCTCGATGAGCTTCTCCAGGGCGGTGGAGGCGCGCCGCCGCGGCTCGACGCCGTCGGAGAGGTAGAGGGCGTAAGCCTCGCCCTTCGGGGCGGTGCGGGCGGCGGCGACGATCCGGTCGGCCACGCCGAAGAAGGTGGTGACCTCCCGCCTGAAGGCCTGGAAATGCCCGCGCTCCGCATCCGAACTGATCAGGCGCTCATAGCTCTTGGACAGGGCACCGACCTGTTCCCGGCGCTTGGTCATGTCGGCCTCGATCTTGGCCTGGTCGCCGGCATCCGTGGTCTGCGTCACGCGCAGCAGGCTCGTGGTGTAGCGGGCCAGGGCGACGTCGATCCGACCGCTCACCTGCACGCTCGGAAGCCAATTGGTCTGGACGGCGGTGAGTAGTGCGTTGATCCGTCCGACACCGGACATTCCAAGCCAGCCAATTGCGACGATGAAGAATGTGATGATCGCGAAGCTGGCAACCAACCGAGTGCGGATGGTCAGGGTCTTGAAGGTCATGGAACCGCTCCAAGAGCATGCATCCGCCCTCCGGATCATGCCAAGCGCGGTTACATTGCATCGGCATCCTTAACAGGATGCATCGGATACTCGCTACAACCAGCGTTTCCAGCGGAAGAACACGTATGGAAGGACAGCCGCCACGACCATCATCACGACCGCCATCGGGTATCCGAATCCCCAATCCAATTCGGGCATCGCCTTGAAGTTCATGCCGTAGATCGAGGCGATCAGGGTCGGCGGCATGAACACGACCGCCATGACCGAGAACAGCTTGATGATGTTGTTCTGCTCCAGGTTCACCAGGCCGAGCGTGGCGTCGAGGAGGAACTGGATCTTGGAGGACAGGAAGGTGGCGTGCTCCTCCAGGGACTGCAGGTCGCGCAGGGTGGAGCGGACGTCCTCGCGCAACTCGCGCGGCGCCTTGGCGGTGCGGTAGGTCGCCGAGAGCGAGAGCAGGATGCGCTCCATCGAGACGAGGCTCTCGCGCTGCTTCGAGATCAGGTCGCCGTGGCGCCCGAGCGCCCGGAGGGTGTCCTGCAGGGCGGTGTTGCGGGCGCTCGGGTCCTCCTTCTCCTCGAAGATCTTGCCCGAGAGGCGGTCGATGCGCTCCCCCTGGAGCTGGAGCACGTCGGCCGCCCGGTCGATCACCGTCTCGATCAGCCCGGCCAGGATGGTCTCGCCCGAGGGCACGGCCGAGGGGCCGTTGCCCGTCGAGCGGCCGGCCCGCTGGGTGTACATCCGGAAGGCCTGCGGCTCCTCGTAGCGCACCGTGACGAGGCGGCTGCCGCGCAGGATGAAGGTGATGCCGGCAAGCCCCGGCTCCTCGGATTCGCTGACCTTGCTCAGCACCCGGCCGGTCATGTAGCGCGCCCCGTCCTCGACGTAGAGGAGTTCGGAGGGCTCGATGTCCTTCATTTCCTCGCGGGTCGGCACCGAGATGCCCATGAAGACCTCGACCTTAAGGTCCTCCTCCCGGCTCGGCCGCACCATGTCGAGCCAGACGGTGTCGTCGGGGATCGGCTCCTGCAATTCGAGGGAACGGCGCTCGAGCAGGGTCTGCCCGGCGCCGGCGACCGGCTGGTGGATGAAGATCACGCGGGATGTCTCAGGCGAAGGCCCCGGGAGGCGGTGTGCTCGCATCCGGCACGAAGAAGTCCGGCGCAAGAGGAATGCCGGGTGTGACCCGGTATTTTGAAAAGTCCGTGACACCCTGCTCCGCCAGGAAGCTGTCGTCGATGAGGAAGCGGCCCGTCACCGCGCGGGCGGGCAGGCGGAACAGCGCGTGGGCGGCGTCGGCCAGGATCTCGGGCGTGCGGCTCGCCTGCATCAGCGCCTCGCCGCCCAGCAGATTTTGCACCGCCGCCGTGGCGATGGTGGTGCGCGGCCAGAGAGCGTTCACGGCGATGCCCTGGCGCTTGAGCTCGCCGGCGAGCCCGAGCACGCAGAGCGACATGCCGTACTTGGCGATCGAGTAGGCGAGGTGCGGCGCGAACCACTTCTCCGCCATGTCGAGGGGCGGCGACAGCATGACGATGTGCGGGTTTTCTGCCTTGGCGAGGTGCGGGATCGCGTACTTGCTGACCATGTAGGTTCCGCGCGTGTTGACGCCATGCATCAGGTCGAAGCGCTTCATCTCGGTCTCGGGCGTCCGGGTCAGCGCGATCGCGCTGGCGTTGTTCACCACGATGTCGATGCCGCCGAAGGTCTCGGCCGTCCGGGCGATGGCGGAGGCGACGCTGTCCTCGTCGCGGACATCCACCAGAAGCGGCAGCGCCCGGCCGCCCGCCGACTCGATGGCGGCGGCGGCGGTGTGGATGGTGCCCGCCAGCTTGGGATGCGGCGCGTCGGTCTTGGCCGCGATGGCGATGTTGGCGCCGTCGCGGGCCGCCCGCAGGGCGATGGCGAGTCCGATGCCGCGGGACGCCCCGGTGATGAACAGGGTTTTGCCCTGCAGCGAATCGCTCATGTCTCAGCTCTCCTCGGCGTTGATCTGGAACCGGGCCGGCTGCGTGCCGTCCGCATCGGTGAAGCCGTATTCGGCCGCGAGGTCGCCCGCATGGAGGATCTGCCCGGCCCGCGCCGCCACGGCCGGGTCGGCCGCCAGGGCGGCCAGCGCCCGGCCGGCATAGAGCGGGGTCTCCGTCGCCCGGTCGGCATGGCCGATGTCGACGGCGCGCTCGGTGCGCACGAAGCCGGGGGACAGCCCGAGCGCCGTGACCCCGTGCGGCGCCAGTTCCTCGGCGCAAGCGAAGGCCAGCCGGTTCGTGGCCGCCTTGGTCAGGTCGTAGAAGATGTCGCCGAGATAGCCCGGCGCGGTGTCGAACGAGACGAAGGCGATGAGGCCGGATTTCGCCGAGACCATCGCGGGGGCGACGGCGCGGGCGAGGAGGAGGGCCGGATAGGGGCCGCTCCCGAAGAAGTCCGAAAACGGCTCGGCCGAGCGGCGCCAGAACGGCGTGCCCCAGGCGGCGCCATCGGCGTAGCGCTCGCCGTCATAACCCTCGTTGCCCCCCCAGACGCTGGAGACCGCCACGTCGATGCGCCCGAACCGGCGCAGGGCCCAGTGGACCAGGGTGTCGACGGCGCGCTCGCTGGTGTGGTCGCAGAGGTAGTGATGGCCCTCGCCACCGGCGGCATCGACCGCGCGGGCGGTATCCTCGATGGTCTCGGGCCGCCCCTCCGTGCGTGGCCCGGTCTCGCTGGACCGGGCGGTGACGATGACGGTGGCGCCGGCCTCGCCGAGCCCCCGCGCCAAGCCGCGTCCCACCCCGCGCGAGGCGCCGGCGACGAGGCAGATCTTTCCGCGCAGCAGGTCCGGTGCGGGGGTCACGCCGGCTTGGCCCGGCCGAGGAAGCGCGCGAAGGCGGCCTGGGCCTCGGGCGACCGCAGGCGCTCCTCGAAGGCCACGGCCTCGGCCTCCAGGGCGGCGTCCAGGGCGGCCTGGTCGCCCCGGATCAGCGCCCGCGTCGCCTGCACCGCCCCGCGCGGCAGCCCGGCGAGGCGCGCGCCCTGCGCACGGGCATGCTCCAGCAGCAGCCCGGCCGGCATCACCCCGTTGACGAGCCCGAGACCCAGCGCTTCGTCCGCGTCGAAGGGCTGGCTCAGGAGCAGCATCTCCGTGGCCTTCAGGAGCCCGACCCGGCGCGGCAGCAGGTAGCTCGACGCCGCCTCCGGCACGAGGCCGAGTTCCACGAAGGGCATGCGGAAGCGGGCCGCCGGGCTGGCATAGACGAGGTCGCAGTGCAGGGTCAGGGTCGTGCCGATCCCCACCGCGATCCCGTCCACGGCCGCGATCATCGGCGTGCGCGTGCGGGCGAGCTGGCGGATGAACTGCAGGGCCGGCGCCTCGCGGAACGGCTTGCTCGCGCCCGCGACGAAATCGGCGAGGTCGTTGCCCGCGCTGAAGGCGCCCGGCGCCCCGGCGAACACCACGGCGCTGATCGCATCGTGTTCGTCGGCCTCCACCAGGGCGGCGCGCAGGGCGTCGTACATGGCGCCGGTCAGCGCATTCTTCTTCTCGGGCCGGTCGATGCGGATGAGGCGGACGCCGTCGGCGGTATCCGCGATCGCGATGTGCTCGCTCATGGTGCCCTGCCCTCCTGGATGGTGTTCGATCCGCGCGAGTGCGACGCTCGGCGGGGCCGGATCAGCTCGCCAGGGCGAGGGCGGCGTCCTCGGTGAAGCGCCCACCCGCGACGACGCTCTCCTCCAGGCCGCCCACGGCGGTCAGCAGGTTGTCGGCGAAGAACCGGGCCAGCGCGATCCGGCCCGCATGGGCGGGATCGGTGTCCCCCGCCTTGAGCGCCGCGTGGGCGGCGAGCGCCTGGCGACCGAGGCAGGCGCCCCCCTGGACCAAGCCGAACAGGCGCAAATACGGCGTCGCGCCCGCCAGCGCCGCCTCCGGCCGGTTCGACGCGAGGGCCTTGAGCTGGAAGCTCGTCGCCCGGTCGAGGCTCTCGATGCCGGCACGCAGCCGGGCGCCGAGGCTGCCGAAGGCCGGATCGGGATCCTTGAGGAAGCCCTCGGCGGTCCGGCGCAGGCTCGCGATCTGCGCCCGCACCGTCGCCCCGCCGTTGAGCGGTAACTTGCGGGCGACGAGGTCGATGGCCTGGATGCCGTTCGTGCCCTCGTAGATGCCGAGGATGCGGGCGTCGCGCATGTGCTGGGCGGCGCCGGTCTCCTCGACGAAGCCCATGCCGCCATGGACCTGGACACCCAGCGAGGTCACCTCGTTGGCGATGTCGGTGGAGAAGGCCTTGGCCACCGGCGTCAGCAGCGAGGCGCGGTCATGCGCCCCCTGCCCTTCCGGGCCCTCGGCCGCGTCGAGGGCGGCGGCGGTGAGGTAGCAGATGCCGCGCGCGGCCTGGGTGAAGGCCTTCATGGTCAGCAACATGCGCTGCACGTCGGCGTGCTCGACGATGGGGCTGGTCTCGGGGGCGCCGGGCGCCTTGCCCTGACGCCGGTCGCGGGCATAGCCCAGCGCCTGCTGGTAGGCCCGCTCGGCGATGCCGACGCCTTGGAGGCCGACGTTGAGGCGGGCCGAGTTCATCATCGTGAACATGCAGGCGAGCCCGCGATTCTCCTCGCCGATCAGCCAGCCGACGGCGCCGCCGTCGTCGCCGAAGGCCATCGAGCAGGTGGGCGAGCCGTGGATGCCGAGCTTGTGCTCGATGCCGGAGCAGCGCAGGTCGTTGCGGCTGCCGTCCGGCAGGATCTTGGGCACGAGGAACAGCGAGATGCCGCGGGTGCCGGCGGGCGCGTCCTTGAGCCGGGCCAGCACGAGGTGGACGATGTTATCGGTGAGGTCGTGCTCGCCGTAGGTGATGTAGATCTTCGCGCCGACGATGCCGTAGCGACCGTCCCCCAGGGGTTCGGCGCGGCTGCGCAGGAGGGCCAGGTCCGAGCCGGCCTGCGGCTCCGTCAGGTTCATGGTCGCGGTCCATTCGCCCGAGATCAGCTTGGCGAGGTAGCGCGTCTTGAGGTCGTCCGAGCCGTGCTGGGCCAGGGCCTCGATCCCGCCCGCCGTGAGGAGCGGGCAGAGGCCGAAGGCGATGCTCGCTGCGTTCCACATCTCGTTGCAGGCGGCGTTAAGCACGAGGGGCAGGCCTTGCCCGCCATGGTCGGGGTCGGCGCTGAGGCCGTTCCAGCCGCCGGCGATCCAGGTCCGGTAGGCTTCGCGCCAGCCCGGCGGGGTGGTGATGGCACCTTCCTTGAGCGGCGTGCCGTGCCGGTCGCCGACCCGGTTGAGGGGGGCGATGACCGATTCGGCGACCTTGCCGGCCTCGGCCAGGACGGCTTCCGCGTCGTCCACGGCGAGGTCGCCGTGCAGGCCGGCCGCCAGGGCAGCGTCGAGCCCGGCCACGTGGCGCAGGGCGAACAGCATGTCGGCCACCGGAGCGCGATAGGTCATGTTGCTTCCTCCCGCGCCTTGGTTGAATCGACGCGTGTCGCCCCGTGTTTGACGCATGGCCCGGACGGGCGCTAGGCCCAGGCTTTCCCCGCCGAAGGGGCGCCAGCGAAGATAGTTTAGATATGAACGATCTCGGGTCAATCCCCGACGACGCGATCCCGGCGGTGGCGACGCGTCGGCTGACCGAGGACGCCGCCGGGATCGCGGCGGCCGCGTCCCTGCTCCGGGCCGGGCAGGTCGTGGCCTTCCCCACTGAGACGGTCTACGGCCTCGGGGCCGATGCCACCGACCCGGCGGCGGTCGCGAAGATTTTCGCCGCCAAGGCGCGGCCGCGCTTCAATCCGCTGATCGCGCATCTCGCCGACGCGGAGTCGGCCTTCGCCGAGGGCCTGTTCGACGACGCGGCGCGCAGCCTCGCCACGGCGTTCTGGCCCGGTCCCCTCACGCTGGTGGTGCCCGCTGCGCCGGGCTGCCGCGTCTGCGACCTCGCTCGGGCCGGCCTGCCGAGCGTCGCCCTCCGGGTGCCGGCGCCCGACCTGACCCGGGCCCTGCTGGCGCAGGTCGGCAGGCCCGTCGCCGCGCCCTCAGCCAATCGTTCGGGACGCGTCAGCCCGACCCGTGCTGATCACGTCCTGGCGGACCTTGAGGGCCGGATCGCTGCCGTGCTGGATGGCGGCGGGACGCCGGTCGGCGTCGAATCCACCGTGGTGGCCTGTCTCGGCGGTCCACCCCGGCTGCTGCGGCCCGGGGGCGTCACACGGGAGGCGCTGGAAGCGCGCCTCGGCTTCGCTCTGGCCGGCCCGGAGCGGGGGGATACAGCCCATCCGGTCGGCCCGGGACTCCTCGCCTCCCACTACGCGCCGCGGGCGCAGGTCCGCCTCGAGGCGACCGCCGCCGCACCGGACGAAGTGGCGCTGCTGTTCGGGCCGGTGCCGCTCCCGGGAGCGGATGCGGCGCAGGCGCGCCTCAACCTCAGTCCCACAGGGGATCTCGCCGAGGCCGCGGCCCGGCTGTTCTCGGCCCTGCGCCAGCTCGACGGCCTCGGGGCGCCGGTGATCGCGGTGGCGCCCATTCCGGAGCGGGGTCTCGGCGAGGCTATCAACGACCGGCTTCGGAGGGCTGCGGCGCCGCGCTAGAATTTTTTCGGGATGCGCTGGAACCAAGCCGCCGGGGGCGTGTTTTCCCCGTACGAAGGCCAGTTCAGCCCCCAATGGCCTTTTCCCTTCTTGGGCTCGGAGCAATCCGAGCCTTTTTTCTTGCGCGTCATTCGGGCCCTGGCCAATGCCCCCTGACCCGATTTACGAGACCCCGTCAGGCGATTTCCAAGATCTCGCTCTCGTGCCCGTTCACCTCGACGACATCGCCGGCGACCTTGCCGGTCAGCGCGCGCGCCATCGGCGAGACATAGGAGATCGTGCCCTGGGCCGGGTCGGCCTCGTCCTCACCAACGATCCGGTAGGTACGGCGGCTGTCGTCCTCAGCCAGGATCGTCACAGTCGAGCCGAAGCGGACCACGTCGCCCGGCTCCGCCTCGACCAACTGCGCGGAACTGCGCCGGGCGGTCCAATAAGCGAGATCGCGATTCACCCGGGCTACGTCGGCCTGGGCCTCGGGCGTCAGGGCCGAGAACGCGGCCTGAAGGCGTGCGACCTCCGCCTCGATATGGGCCAGGCCCTCGGGGGTGACGAAATTCGGGTGCGAAGAGATCGTGCGTTCGGGAAGATCCTCGAACACCGCTTCACCGTCACGCTCACGGACGAATGCTTGGCTCATGATCGGGGAAACGCCCGGCGCCTGCCCGACGTTCCGTCATGCTCAGGCGACCTCGACAACCGTGCGTCCCCGGACCCGGCCTTCGAGGATCGCCCGTGCCACCGTATCGACGCCGGCCAGCGGCACCGTCTGGGTCATCGCCGCCAGCTTGTCGTGATCGAGCTCCCGGGCGAGCCGGTCCCAGGCCGCCCGGCGCTTCGGTTGCGGCGTCGTCACGCTGTTGATGCCGAGCAGAGAGACACCGCGCAGGATGAACGGGGCGACCGAGGTCGGCAGGTCCATGCCCTGCGCCAGACCGCAGGCGGCGACCGCACCGTCCACCTTCGTCCCCGCCAGGACGTTGGCGAGAGTGACCGATCCGACCGCATCCACCGCCGCTGCCCAGCGCTCCTTGGCCAGCGGCTTGCCGGGCTGGCTCAGCTCCGCGCGGTCGAGGATTTCCGAGGCACCGAGGCCGCGCAGGTAGTCGGATTCCGCATCGCGGCCGGTGGAGGCGATGACGTGCCAGCCGGCCTGCGCCAGCAAGGCCACTGCCACGGACCCGACGCCACCCGAGGCGCCGGTAACGAGAACCGGTCCTTGTGACGGAGTCGCGCCGTGGTGGTCGAGGGCCATCAGGCAGAGCATCGCCGTATAACCGGCGGTGCCGATCGCCATCGCCTGGGCGGGGCTCAGGCTCTGGGGAAGCGGCACCAGCCAGTCGCCTTTGACCCGGGCGCGCTGCGCATAGGCCCCGAGATGGGTCTCGCCGACGCCCCAACCGGTGAGCACCACCGCATCGCCGGGCTGGTAGTCGGGATGATCCGAGGTCTCGACGATCCCGGCGAAGTCGATGCCGGGAATCATGGGGAAACGGCGCACCACCGGCGACTTGCCGGTCATCGCCAGCCCGTCCTTGTAGTTCACCGTGGAGTGGGTGACCCGGACCGTGACGTCGCCCGGCATCAGGTCGGCGTCGTCGAAATCCTGGAAGGCGATGGATTGCCCCGTCTCGGTCTTCTCGATGACCCAAGCCTTGAACCGACCCATGGCACGCCTCCACTGACGGGACTGAGGTGTGGCACGGACGGTCCGAATCAAGCGGCCCCGGGCGCCGCTGGCGTCCGGAGCCGGAGAAGGGTCGGCGACGAAGGGCTCAGTAGCCGTCGTAGATGCTGCCGGAGGAGAAGCCGAGGCCGACGCCGACATCGGCCGAGCTGGCACCGGTGATGCCGAAGGCGTCGGGAATCGAGCCGACGGCGAGACTGGGGCCGAAGGCGCCGGGATAGCCGCCCTGGCCGTAATTGGCCGGGACCCAGCCCGACCGGGCGGGCTGCACCAGGACCCGGCGGCGGACGCTGGCGTATTGCGGCGGAAGGGTCTCGGGAATCGTCTGCGCGGGCTGCACGAGGACGCGGCGGCGGCGGACGGAATATTGCGGCGGCACGTCCACCCAGCAACCGATCAGCTCACCATAGGCATCCCGACGAGTCTGCCAGACCCGGCCGCTGGGCGCCACGAGAACACGCTCCGAGACGGTCTCGTAGACCGGAGGAATGGTGCGGTAGACGGTCTCGGCCGGGCGGACGAGGACCTGCTCGGACACCGCGCCGTAGACCGGAGGGGTGTTGACGTGGCGGTAGCACTCGGCGCCGCCGCAGCCGCCGGCCTGGGCGGAGGACAGGGTGATGACGGCGCCCGCGATGGCGGCGAGACTGATACGGGCTGCGACCGGCGTGGTCATGACGGGTTCCTCGGCTCGAAACGCTGGATAGGACGGGATGGCGCGCGAAGCCCGCGCGCATCTCGACGTTCCAGAGGCCGCCAAGTTGCCGCTCGATCAAGCTGTATCGAGACTCAAGGTAAAATTAACCCAAGCTTAGGACTACTTAGAAGTTTCACTGCTTAGGTAAAACACGCGGAACTGTCGAGAAAATCAGGTCTGACCGCGCTTGAGCTGGTAAAAGATGTGCCGCCCGATGACGTCCATCTTCTTCAGGCGCCGTGACCAGCCTGGTTTTACGTAGTCCGCGTGGTAATGGGTCGCTCCGCCGACTTCGCTCAGGTAGGTCCGCCCCTCGATGACCGCGCTGGCGATCCGGGTGGCGTTCTGCCAGGACGGCCCGTCGGCGATGCGCAGGGACTTGCCTTCGCAGGCGAAGGAGAACTGGCAGCCCATGTAGCGGTGGCGGTTCTGATAGACGACGCCACAGACGTTGCTGGGATAGAGACCGCTCTTCACTCGGTTGAGGACGACCTGGGCGACCGCCGCCTGCCCCTCTTCGGATTCGCTGCGCGCCTCGAAGTACACGGCCTCGGCGAGACAGCGCTGCTCGCGGTCCATGGCGTCGGGCCCGATCAGGTCGGCGTAGCGGTGGCGTGCGACGTCCGGGGGCACGGCCGCACCCGGCGTGGCGCCGTCCGCCTGGGATCCCCGCGGCGACAGGCCTGGGAAGACGAGGCTCGCGGCGGCGATCTCGATCGGCGTCGCATCGGCCGGGGCCGGGGTGGTCGAGGAGAGCGCTTCCGCGCGGGGAATGGCGGGGGTCGCCCCATCCTCCACCGCGATCACCGAGCCCTCGCTCTCCCCGCTCGCATCGAGGCCGAGGTCGGGGGGTGGTACGAAGCCGGCATCGAGGTCCGGATTCCAGGTCGCCGATCCCGATTCCAGCAAGCCGCTCACGGGCTCCGCGAGGCTCGTCCGTACGACGAGGGCGTCGCCCCGGCCCTCGGCGAAGAGAAGGCCTTCGGTGGTGCTGCGGGTGTAGACCCGGTGCGGCGCGTGCGAGCGCGTCTCCGTCCCCGCAAGCCGGGCCCCGGGCGAGGCCGTCGCGAGGAGCCGAGCCGGACCGGCCGCGCGCCCGGCGGAGCCCGGCGCCATGTCCGTGCCGGCCGTGGCGGTGAAGGAGACGAGCAGCCCGATGCCCGCCGCCCAGGGAGTCATCGCCGCGCTGAGCCAGCGCAGATGCGACGCGCGCCGTACCTGTTTCTTACCCACGCAACCGACTCGCACCAGGATGCCAAACGCTCACACCGCCGGTCCCAGGAGGACACGGAAGCGGCCGTTGCGTTCAACTATCGTGCGGTATGGTTGCGGAGCGGTTAAGCGGAGGCGTCAGAGCGCGCCGGGACGACCGTGCATCGCCGCCAGGCTGCTGACCAGGGTCGCGAGGTTCGAGCGTCCGCTCTCCTGCGCGCCGGCGATCCGCTCGGCATCGGCCCCGCTCTGCGTGGCGACGGCGAAGACGAACAGCACGATGGTGGCGAGGCCGCTCAGGCCGGCCACGATCCAGAGATACGCCTGCTGCATCACGCGGGGCAGCGGGACGGCGACGGGACTTTCGTTGAGAAACAGGGGGGGTGGGCTGGTGTCGTTCATGCCGGCGATCCCACGCGTTGGCTGCCGCCCCAGTCAGCAGGGTTGCCTGCGCGTCATGGTTTGGCACTAGCACTGAACGTGCCCGCGCGGAATCGGTTCGCCGCGTTTTCGACAATTTGTTGAATGGTTCGTTCGACCGTTGACCCGGGACGGCGCGCGGCCGTCCCGATCCGTCATCGTCGGGCCGCGGCGACACTGTGCGAGTCGCCGCGGCCCCTCGTGCGATCCTACTTGGCAGCCTTTGCGGCCTTGGCGGCAAGAGCCGCCTGGGCGGCCGCGAGACGGGCGATCGGCACCCGGTAGGGCGAGCACGACACGTAGTCGAGGCCGACGTCCTGGCAGAACGCCACCGAGGCCGGGTCGCCGCCGTGCTCGCCGCAGATGCCGAGCTTGATGTCGGGACGAACCGCCCGGCCGCGCTCCACGCCGATGCGCACGAGTTCGCCGACGCCTTCCTGATCGATGCTGATGAACGGATCCGCCGCCAGGATGCCCTTCTGCGTGTAGGCGCCAAGGAAGGTCGCGGCATCGTCGCGGGAGATGCCGAGGGCGGTCTGCGTCAGGTCGTTGGTGCCGAAGGAGAAGAACTCCGCCGTCTCGGCGATGTCGCCGGCCCGGAGCGCGGCCCGAGGCAGCTCGATCATCGTGCCGACTTGGTAATCAACCGTGCCGCCCGTTTCGGCAGCGACGGCCTTCGCCATGGCATCGATGCGCGCCTTGACGATGTCGAACTCCATCTTGGTGAAGACGAGCGGTACCATCACCTCGGGAGTGACGGGCGCGCCGGTCTCCTTGGCGGCCTGGACGGCAGCCTCGAAGATCGCCCGGGCCTGCATCTCGGCGATCTCCGGGAAGGCGATGGCGAGGCGGCAGCCACGGAAACCGAGCATCGGATTGAACTCGTGCAGCTCCGTCATGCGGCGGCGCAGCTTGTCCTCCGAGACGCCGGTGCTCGTGGCGACGTCGCGGACCTCCTCGTCGGTATGCGGCAGGAATTCGTGCAGCGGCGGATCCAGGAGGCGGATCGTGACGGGCAGGCCCGACATGATCGTGAACAGCTCGACGAAGTCCTGGCGCTGGTAGGGCAGGATCTTGGCGAGCGCCGCGCGGCGGCCCTCCACGTCGTCGGCGAGGATCATCTCGCGCACGGCGACGATGCGGTCACCCTCGAAGAACATGTGCTCGGTGCGGCACAGGCCGATGCCCTCGGCGCCGAAGTTGCGGGCGGCGCGCGCGTCGGTCGGGGTGTCCGCGTTGGTGCGGACCTTCATGGTACGCACCTTGTCGGCCCAGCCCATGAGGGTGGCGAACTCGCCCGACAGGGACGGCTCCAGCATCGCCACCTCGCCGAGGAGCACCTGGCCCGTCGAGCCGTCTATGGTGATCTTGTCGCCGGCCTTCAGGGTGGTCCCGGCGACCGAGAGGGTGCCGGCCTTGTAGTCCACGCGGATCGAGCCGACGCCGGAGACGCAGGGCTTTCCCATGCCGCGGGCCACCACGGCCGCGTGGCTGGTCATGCCGCCGCGGGTGGTGAGGATGCCCTCGGAGGCGTGCATGCCGTGGATGTCCTCCGGAGAGGTCTCCACGCGCACCAGGATACACTTGCGCTCGGCCTTGCGAGCGGCCTCGGCATCCTCGGAGTTGAAGACGATCTCGCCGGTGGCGGCGCCCGGCGAGGCCGGCAGGCCGGCGGCGATGACCTTGCGCTCGGCCTTCGGGTCGATGGTCGGGTGCAGGAGCTGATCGAGGGCGGCGGGCTCGACGCGGCCGATGGCCTCCTCCTCGGTGATCAGGCCTTCCGCGGCCAGATCGACGGCGATCCGCAGGGCCGCCTTGGCGGTGCGCTTGCCGTTGCGGGTCTGGAGCATCCAGAGCTTCCCGCTCTCGATGGTGAACTCCATGTCCTGCATGTCGCGGTAGTGGTTCTCGAGGAGGCCGTAGATCCGCACCAGCTCCGCATAGGATTCGGGCATGGCCAGCTCCATCGACGGACGGTCGGACTTCGCCTCGATGCGGGCCTTCTCGGTGATGTCCTGCGGGGTGCGGATGCCCGCCACCACGTCCTCGCCCTGGGCGTTGATCAGGAACTCGCCGTAGAGGGCGCGCTCACCGGTGGACGGGTTGCGGGTGAAGGCGACGCCGGTGGCCGAGGTGTCGCCCATGTTGCCGAACACCATGGCCTGGACGTTGACGGCCGTGCCCCAGCTCTCCGGGATGCTGTTCAGCTCGCGGTACTTCTTCGCGCGTGGAATCATCCAGGAATCGAACACCGCGCCGATGGCGCCCCAGAGCTGGTCCTCGGGGGCCTGCGGGAAATCGGCGCCGTGCTCGGCCTTCACGATGGCCTTATACTTGCCGACGAGGTGCTTCCAGTCCTCGGCCCCGAGCTCGGTGTCGAGGCTGACGCCCTTGCCTTCCTTGTAGTGCTCCAGCGCCTCCTCGAAGGCGTGGTGCTCCACGCCGAGGACGACGTTCGAGTACATGGTGATGAAGCGGCGGTAGGAATCGTAGGCGAAGCGCGGGTCGCCGGCGCCCTGCGCCAGGGCCTCGACCGTGATGTCGTTGAGGCCGAGGTTGAGCACGGTGTCCATCATGCCCGGCATCGAGGCGCGGGCGCCCGAGCGGACCGAGACGAGGAGCGGGTTCTCCGGATCGCCGAAGCCGCGTCCGGTGAGCGCGCCGACGGCGTCCAGGGCGGCCTTGACCTGGCTCTTCAGCTCGTCCGGATACTGCTGTCCGTGGTCGTAATAGTACGTGCAGACTTCGGTCGTGATGGTGAAACCGGGTGGTACCGGAAGACCGAGATTCGACATCTCCGCGAGGTTCGCGCCCTTCCCGCCCAGGAGGTTGCGCATGGACGACTGGCCCTCGGCCTTGCCGTCACCGAAGGAGTAGACCCACTTGCCCATCTGTATCCGTCCGCTTGCAGGAGTGAACACTGCCCCATGCCTAACACGGCGGGTTGGACCATCTTCTGCTGCAACGCAAGATGAACGGCTTCTCCAGGCGGGCACCGCGTGACGCTTCGGGCCCGCTGTAACGGAGCCGTTGCCGGATCAGCCCAGCGCGCGGAAGACGCCGAGGCCGATCAGGCCGACCAGGATGAGGTAGATCGCCACGATGAAGTTCAGCAGCCGCGGGACGATCAGGATCAGCACGCCGGCGGCCAGGGCGATGACAGGCTGAAGACTGGAGATCGTGATGGTCATGGGGCGCGCTCCGGCACGGCTTCAGGACTTGTCGGCGCCGCGTGGCGGCTCAGAGGCGGTGTCAGACGCGGTACTTGCCGTTGCGCCTGACCAGGACCTGCGTGCCCAAGGGCACCCGCTCGTAGAGGTCGACGATGTCCTCGTTGAGCATCCGCACGCAACCGGACGACATCTGCTCGCCGATGCTCCAGGGCTCGTTGGTGCCGTGGATGCGGAAGAGGATGTCGCGGTTGCCCTGGTAGAGGTAGAGGGCGCGGGCGCCGAGGGGATTGTCGACGCCGCCCTTGCGGGTGCGCGGCAGGTCCGGGTTGAGGGAGACCATCGTGGTGGTGGGGCTCCAGTCGGGCCAGACACCCTTGCGTCCGACCCGGGCCTGGCCCTTCCAGGAGAAGCCGAGCTTGCCCACGCCGACGCCGTACTGCACCGCCGTCCCGTCCTCTTGCACCAGGGCGAGCTGCCGGTTGTCGATGTCGACGACGATCGTGCCGGGCTTCTCCGGACCGGTGTAGCGCACCACCTGCCGGCGATACTTCGGATCGAGCCGGGACTTGTCGACCAGGGGGACGTCGTAGGGCGTGTCCGGCATCGTGCCGGTGTACCAGGCCGCTTCGTCGTCCTGGGCCAGGTTCACGGGGCCACGGGACTGGCATGCCGCGAGGGGCGCGATCAGGATCAGGCCGAGGATGAGGCGGCGGGACGGCATGGACAGCTCCACGTTTCGACGCGTCGGAGGACGGCTCTGTCCCCTGACTACCGCTCCCGGGGCGCCGACGTTGTGTCATTCCCGCCGCAGGTAAGCAGTTGCGTGCTCGAGCAGCCCTGCGGCGGAGGCGTCCGAGATCGGATGATGACGGCGGGACGAGCCGGGTTGCGCCCCGCGCATTGCATCGCGCGAACGGGACTTCCATGATGGCTCCGGGCCGCCATGGGCTCCGGAGTACGGGTGACGATGGTCGAAACGCAGGTGCTTTCCGAGATCGATGCGGGCGCCCCTCTGGCCGACCTCGCCCCCGCCGTCCATCTTGACCACTGCGTCATCCACGTCACGGACTGGGAGCGCTCGAACGCGTTCTATCGTGACGTGATGGGGGCCGAGATCATCTCCCGCGGGGCGGCCTTCGTCTATCGCTTCGGCGGCGTCCAGCTGAACGTGCACGGGCCGGGGGTGAACGCGACGCCGCTGGCGCGGATCCCCGTGCAGCCGGGGAACAGCGATCTGTGCTTTCGCTGGTCGGGCACGATCGAGCAGGCCGCGGACCACCTCGCGTCGCTGGGCGTGACGATCGAGCTCGGACCCGTGGAGCGCAACGGTGCCGCCGGCGCCGGGGTGAGCCTCTACTTCCGAGACCCTGACGGCTCCCTGATGGAGTTCATCACCTACCCGGCCTCCCCGTAGGCACGCGGCTCGGCCTTCGCCCTCAGCCCCGGCTCTGGGCGAGCTGCTGGTTGGTCTGTTCGAGGCGGAGCGCCAGTTCGCGCATCACCGCGATGGCGATGGGCGGGAACTGCGCCAGAAGTTCCAGGAAGACCGTCCGATCGATGCGCAGGGCCATGGCCGGATTGACGGCGGCGACGGTCGCCGAGCGCGGCTGGTCGGCGAGGATGCCCATCTCCCCGACGAGGGCGTTCGCGCCCAGCAGCGCCAGGCGAAAAGGACCTTGCGGTCCGTCGATGGAGACCTCCGCCGAACCTTCCAGGAGAAGATAGGCCGCATCGGCCGCGTCGCCCCGAGCGAAGAGCTGCTGGCCGGCCTCGAAATGCACGCGCTCGCTGGTGAAGGCGAGAAGCTTCAGGCGCGACGGCTCGACACCGCGGAACAGGGGCACCTGGCGAAGGGACGAAACCTCTGTCTCGAGGGTCATTGAGTCGGGCTCCCGTGACGCGACGTCCCTCCCGGTCCGGCACGATCCTGGCGCATCCAATGCGGGTCGGCGCCCCTTTGTCCAGACCCCGACGGCCCGCGGGCTGCGGCGCCCCCAGCGGAAGCGATCCGCCTGGGCCTCAGCCCGTCAGAACAGCCTCTACATCTAACGGTTAAGCTTAAATTAATCGCCAATCCTCGGGGCCTGGACTGCTCGCTCAGCGATCAGATGAGGAACCATCGATATTGGCAAAGGTTGTCTTGGCAGTGAACGCAAAGCTGAGGAGGCGCTGATGGCATCAGGAAATTCCACCTCGAAGCGAGGTTTCGCATCGATGGACCTCGAACGGCAGCGGGAAATCGCGAGCAAGGGCGGCCGCAGCGTGCCGGCCGAGAAGCGCTCGTTCTCGCAAGATCGCGAGCTGGCCTCGAATGCGGGCCGCAAGGGCGGTCAGTCGAGCGGCTCCGGCCGTCCCGGCGACGAGTAGCATCCGTCTCGGCGCGTGGCCCTCAAGGGCTACGCGCCTTTTTCGTACCTTATGAATCTACGAAAACGCCCCGTTCGAGCAGAACGGGGCGTTTTCGTATGTCTCAATTGTTCGATCGGTCTCGGTCAGGTCATGCAACGGCCCGGCACCATACGACGGGCCTCCGGGCCGGCCAGGGAACTGATGGCCCGCTCGCAGCCTTCCTGGAGCGGCTTGCGCAGCCGGAGCAGCTCCCTATCGCTGGCCGTCCTCCCCAGAGCGGGAGCGACCGGCTCGGAACGCGGTGCCACACTCGGAACGGACGCGAGATGCACCTGGCCAACCGTTGCCGGAATGTCACGGATTTCGGGATTTTCTTGCTGCGCAAGCGAAGCGACCGGTCTGGTTGCGGGCGCCCACTGATCGGCCGCCAGGCGGATCGTCGGATGAATCAGCAACGTCAGTATGGCGGCCGGTCCACTCACGCTGAGAAAGAAGCCAGACCGAGACATTGTCCTAATCTCCGCGCAGAGCTTGACAGGTTGTCAGCTCAACGCAGACCGGAAACAACGGTTCCTTAACCCTTTTGATCTGGATATCCAGTCCTTAAGGCGATGCGTCGCATTCTCTGGATTGCCGAGGCCATGGCCCCGGGGCTCTCGGATCCTGTGGCGAATCTGCATCGGCACAGAAAAAAAGCGCTCGCTGAGATGCCGGATCGGAACCGCTCCGAGCGCTGGTCGTTGTTCCTGCACCCGGCCGCCTGGTCCTCCCCCGCATTCCCCTTGTGCATAGGCCGGAACCTTTCAACGGGTCGGAGCAAATCCGACCCGTTTTTTTGTGCCGGTTTTCCTGGCGGCGGTGGCCCGTGAAGGTGGCGTGAAAAAACCCCGGCCGCTGGACCGGGGTTCGTTTCGTCGCTCGTAAGCCGATCCTCGCAGGCGGCCAGTGCGCGTTTGGCGGACGATCAGGCCGATTTGGCCTCGCGCCGACGCGCGCTCTGCTGGAAGAACAGCGCCTGGCTGATCACCGCCGAGACGTTGGCCGGCTGGAAAGGCTTGGCGATGAGGAAGGCCGGCTCGGGGCGCTCGCCGGTGAGGAAGCGCTCGGGATAGGCCGTGATGAAGATCACTGGTACCTCGAAGGTCTTCAGGAGGTCGTTCACCGCGTCGAGGCCGGAGCTGCCATCGGCGAGTTGGATGTCGGCCAGGATCAGGCCCGGGCGCGTGCCGCCGGAGGCGATCTTGATCGCTTCGGTGCGGGTGCGTGCAACGCCGATCACATTGTGGCCCAGGCCTTCCACGAGCGCTTCGAGATCCATCGCGATCAGCGGCTCGTCCTCAATGATGAGGATCTCGGTCGCCATGTCGGCGGCGAGCTCGCGTCCGGCTTCGTCCACGAGGTCGCGGACCTGGCTGACGTCGACGTCGAGGATGATCGCGGCATCCTCCTCGGAGAAGCCCTCAAGGCAGGAGAGCAGGAAGGCCTGGCGCGGCAGAGGCGTGATCTGACCGAGGCGGACTTCCGCCGGCAGATCGTGCTGAACCTGCTCGCTCTGGCCGTTCACCGAGAGCGAGTTCCAGATGCGGGTGAAGACACGGAACAGGTCGGCCTTTACGTTGGAGCTGCGGCCGAGTGTCTCCGGCTCGTTCACGAGTGTTTCCAGCGTGGCTGCCACGTAGGCGTCGCCAGCAACCTGGCTGCCGGTCAGCGCCCGCGCATAACGGCGCAGGTACGGCAGATGCTGAACGACGAGTTGAGCTGTCGACATTATATCCCCTTGGCTTTGCCGTTCTATCGGGCGCCTCCGCCACAACGCGGAATGCAGGGCTCCGTTCCGCTGAGCGGGAACCGATTGTTCACACCAGCGTTGCAGGTGCAGCCATGGCCTATGTGAAGCCGCAAAACAATCGCGGCGATGTCGCTTGTCGACATCCAAGGGGACCGACGTATGGACGAAAACGGACCGGGTGCCGGCCCCTCACCCGAGGGTGCCGACCCGAAGACAGGCGACGCTTTGCCCGGGCAGGGCCTGAGTGATCATACACAGAAGCGAATCGGGCTTCACCTGCGGGCCATGTACGACACCATCGTACAGCAACCGGTGCCGGATCGATTCCGCGATCTCATTGCCAAACTCGACGCCTCGGCCACCAATTCCGAGCCCTCGAGCTGAGGCGGTACCCGTCGCACCTGCATTCCCTCCCTGGGCCGCATAGGTCCGTGGCGGCGCCTCCGCCTGCATCGAAAAAGGGCCGCTCTTCGTGAGCGGCCCTTTTCATGTCTTCAAACGTCCGGCGCGCTTGCGTCGAGGGACGTCAGAGCGTCGGCGAACGACCGCGCATCAGGCCGATCACAGCCGAGATGGCGAACAGGACGATCGCGACGAAAAACACGAGCTTCGCGGCTTCCATCGCCGTACCGGCAATTCCACCGAAACCAAGCAGCGCCGCGACGAGGGCGACGACCAGGAACGTAACGGCCCATCCGAGCATGTGACTCTACCCTTCATCAAGTACGGTGCAGCATCGGCTGCGACCTCATGACAGCATAACGCCAAGTTAGCGGGACGGTTCCTGGGTTCGTCACAGGTTCGCCACGTTTTCCCCGGGCGATGGACGGCACGTTTCACTCAGTTCTTCGATGGCGCCGCAGGGCGGAAACCGGGATCGACGTCACAGAGCGTTGCGGCGGACGACGCGTCGCCAGACGAGACCAGCTACGGCGAGGGCGAGGCCGTACTGCGCGAAGCCGTTCTCCGCGAGATCGCCGATCGATCCGTGCATCTGAAGCAGAAGGCGCGTCAGGCCATTCAGGACGATCACGGTGCCACAGAACAACGCTGACGCGGCTAGGATAGCGATGAAATCGGGCATGGCGGCGTATCCGGTTGACCCGGACACCTCCACGCAAAGCGTGCGCCAGAGCCCCGATCCCTCACGAATGCGGGCTTCCGCCTCCCGGCCGTACGGCGGGGCTGAACGCGCGCGTCAGGGGCGGCGCGACGCCGCCGGCTTCGGGCGGGTACCCGTCGTCGCCGGGGTCGGTGCGGCGGCCGGCTGGGCCGCGGGCGGGCGCGGCGTTTCCACGACGAGGCGTTTGACCGGCCAGCCGTCGGCCCAACGCTCCATGTCGCTGAAGCGCGGGTTGGCTTTCAAGCTCGCGGCATCTGTTCCACCGAAGGCCGCGGCCGCGGCGAGGTCGAAGGTCTTCCAATAGGCCAGATAGTCGAGGCTGTCGGCGCGGGAATTGTTGATCTGGGAGACCAGGGTGGTTTGCTCGCCGGTGAGGGCCATGTCGGGCGACCACTTGAACGGCGGTGCCGGCTGCTTCGGGTCGCGGGGCGGCTCCGGCGGCAGCTTGATTGCCGATCCGTCATAGGCGGCATCCACGCCGGCCGGCGACGTCAGCGTCGCGGCCAGGGCGGGAAACCCATGGTCGTCCGAGAGGGCGCGCACGAACAGCTTGCGCTCGCTCGGCACGCCGCTGGCCTCCCGCAGGATGCGTCGCCCCGCCAGGTCGGCAGCCCGCGCGTCCCGGTCGCCGATGACGGTGATGACCAGAGTCTCGGGCGCGATCCGGCCGAGATCGTGCAGGACGATCCCACGGGCACGTGCGTCGCTGGCGATACCGCCGGGCATGATCGCGAAGACGAGACGCGGGATCGGCAGGCCCTGCTCGGCCGCGTCGGCGGCGAGGTTGGCGGCGATCGGTGCGCCGGCGAGGTGCCCGATGACTGCGACCCGCTTCGGGTCAGGCTTGGCGTCGGCATCGCTCGCCAGGTCGGACAGCGTCGACTTGAGGATGCGCTCGGCGATCGCGCTCGCCTCCGACGGGCGCGTCCGGTTGAGGTCCTGAAAGCGCGGAAAGATGACGAGCGAGCCGGTTCGGGCGAGGTGGTCGATCCAGCTGCCGTAGGCCTGCGGATTGGGGGCCCCCCAAGCGTGAAGGAAGACGACGACCGGGCGGCCCTCGGCCGGTGCGGCGCCCGCCTTGTGGAAGACGAAGCTGCCGGAGCCGGCCTTGCCGAGGCCGCGCTTCACGACGGTCGCAGCGCGATCGCCGACCCCGCCGGGCCCTTCCGCGGGCTGGCTCGGCGGGGCGGCGGCGATGGCTGGAACGACCGCCGCCATCAGCGCGGCGAGGCCCAGAGCGGCAACGCCGAGGCTCAGTGTGAAACGCATGGACAGTCCGATGACGCGGCCCGTGAGCTTCGAAGGCCAGTCCTCGCGAAGCACGGATCGAATGTGGGCCGAACCATACGGCAATCCGACGCGTCTGAGTGCGGTATTCCCGCCGCACTGGGCCGGCGGAATGTGGGATTCAGCGCTTGAACTGGCCGCGCCGCTCGTCGATCATTGCCGCAAGACGCATCAGATCGTTGGGCTGCGTTGCGTCGGTAACCGCTCGATAGACGTCGCGAAGACTGCTTCCGAGTGTCGCGAGCATCCGATCTTCGGGCAAGGCGGTCAGGGACGACCACGCTTCATCCAAACGCTGGGCACGGACCGATGGGGCAAAGTTCATCGTCGGCTTTCGGGCCATCGCGCGGCCTCTCGATTGCGTGAACCCGGACAACGGTCAAGCGCCCCGATGTTTCCACTGATCTATGATAATTTCAGGTTCCGCGCAGAGGGGAGCCGATGACGTCCGGCCCGGAGGCTGCGTCGTCGGGGCGTCCGGCGGCCTCCTCGACCCAGGCCAGGATATCCGCCGCGCGCCAGGGCTTTGGAATGAACGTCGCCGAGACGCGCAGGTCACTGGGCTGGTCCCCGGCATCGCCGGAGGTCAGAAGGACCCGGACACGCGGCCAGGTGACGCCGATGATCCGGGCCAGTTCGAAGCCCCCGATCGGCCCCGGTGTGCGGACATCCGAGAAAACGACGCTGACCTCATCGCCCCGATCATTGAGGATCGCCAGGGCGCGTTCGGCCGTCTCGGCCTCGATCACCCGGAAGCCGGTCTCTTCGAGAAGCTCGGCCGCGAGGAACCGCTCATCTGGCTCGTCCTCGACGACGAGGATCACGGGACGTGCGTCAGATGGGGTCACTGCACTCATGGGTCCGGTACGCTCTTCGGGCCAGAACGGCGGGCCAAGTGCAATCTTGCGCCACGGAGGCGCGAAGCTGTCAATGTGGCGGAACCGACCAATAGCCCCGAAGGAACGCCGCGCAGGCCCGTTGTGCTTTCAGTGCCACGCTTTCGCGAGGTTTTTAGCCAACACCATGAGATTTGAGAAAGGCTAGGGCCCGCGCCCAACCGTCCTTCGCATCGCCTTCACGGTAGCTCGGCCGGTAATCCGCATGAAATCCATGCGGCGCGTCCGGATACACGAAGAGCTCCACCGACTTGCCAGCGGCCTTGGCCTTGTCCCGCGCGGCTTCCACAGCCGGGACCGGGATGCCGGTATCCGCGCCACCGTACAGGCACAGGAGCGGTGCGTTGATGTCCGCCGCCAGATCCGTGGCCGTGCGAGGCTGGATCTCGGTGCGCTCACCGCCGACGGGTCCGTACCACGCGACCCCCGCCTTAAGGTCCTTCCGGTGGGCGGCGTAGAGCCAGACGCCACGGCCGCCGCGGCACCAGCCCATCGTTCCGATCCGTGACGGATCCCCATGCGAGGCCGAGACCGCCCAGCCCGCGGCGGCGTCCAGGTCGGCGATCCATTGGGCGTCCGGAGTCTTCGAGATGACATCGCGAATGATCACCTTCGCGTCCGTCATGGTCGAAAGATCGCCCTGGCGGGCATAGAGCTCGGGAGCGACCGCACAGTAGCCGACTTTAGCGAGCCGGCGGCAGATATCCTTGATGTAGTCGTGAACGCCGAAGATCTCTTCGATGACGAGGATGACCGGAAACGGCCCCTCTCCCTTCGGCATGGCCCGGTATCCGGGCATCGGGCCATCGGCGGCGGGGATCTTCACTTCACCGGCTTCGATGTCCTCGGCGTCGGTCCTGATGACCTGGGCCTCGACGGAACTCGTCGCGAGGGTCAGCCCCGTCATCAGGCTCGTCATGACGAAACCGCGCCGGGAAAAGGGCGGTGTCAGGAGTCCGTCGAGGCCCTCGAGCGGCATGGTGTCAGCGCGATGATCCGACGTGTGCGACATGGTGTTCCCGGGGCGAACTGGGAGAAGCGATCGCGCGGGACGAAGACATCCTGGATCGCAACCGGGAAGTTAGGGCTCGGCGCCGCGCCGAACAGTCTCAGAGGGCCACGCGCTGGCGTGCCGCCTCGCCCGTCCGCGGATCGGCCGGCGAACCTGCGCGCCGCGTCGCCGAACGGGCCTCGCCGGCCGGGGTGCGCTTCCGGGCCACCCCGGAACTCGCCGACTTCGGCCGAACGAGATCGCCCAGGGGCACGAAGCCCGCGTCGCCCCGTCGCGTCCCGGCGCCGGCGACCACCCCGAAGGCGATCGCGAAGGACTGCGAGAGGCCGGAATCCATCTCGACCCCGAATGCCGCCACAGCGGCGAGGAACGCTTCCCGGAAGCTGCGCGGAGTGCACCAGCTCTTCTCGGCCAGATGCATCGGCCATTCCCAGAGGTCGCCCCGCCGCTGGGAAACCATGTCACGCGCGATGAAATAGCCGGTCTCGCGATGCACGAGGCCGTCGGCGGCGACGCACCAGTCGGCGTTCTCGAACAGGATCGCCATCGGCTGGCACCCGTGGTCGGGAGACAGGTCGTCGAGTGGCAGATCGTCCAGAGGCGAGTCGTCCAAGGGCAGGTCGAACATGATGTCCCCTCTTCGCCAGCTTCGGAGCCGCCGCGTGGCCGTCCCGAAATGGATCAGAACATTGAGGGAACAGTGGGGATAAATCGATCGAGCGTCAAGTGTTTGTTCTTGGTGTGTTCGATCGGAGCAAAGGCAGCCCTAGCGCGGCGTCCGCTCGAACAGCGCATGCTCCACCCGATCGCCGGCATGGATCCGGAGACGCGCGGCCGTTCCGGCGTTCAGCTCCAGCACGGAGAGAACCGGCTCGTTCGAAGGGATCACCTTGGTGGAGAGCGGCTCGGTATCGGCGGCGATCTTGGCGATGGTGCCGTCGGCCCGGATGAACAGCATGTCGAGCGGCAGGTAGGTGTTCTTCATCCACATGGCCACGGGCGCTGAGGCCTGGAAGTCGAACAGCATGCCGTGGTCGGGCGCCATGGTGCGCCGGTACATCAATCCGCGCGAGCGGTCGGCATCGGTGCGCATCACCTCGACGGCGAAGACGTGCCGACCCTGGCGGCCGACTATGCTCAGCGGCTCGGTCGGCCCGGAGGCCGCATCCTGTGCCGTCGCGTGGCCGAGGAGCAGCCCGAACAAGGCGAGGGCGAGGAGCGCGCGAATCCCGTCGCGCCAATCGATCAAACGTCGCGTGACCACCGGACCATCCGTCAGTGTGAGGCGGGCAGTGCACCGTCGAGGAGCCGAACTTCGGCGGCCATCTTGCCCTTGGAACCATCGCCGTAGCGGACGAGAACGGTCTCGCCCGGCTTGAGTTCGGCGATTCCGTAACGGCGGAGCGTCTCCATGTGAACGAAGATATCCGGCGTCCCGTCGCCGCGGCTGAGGAATCCGAAGCCGCGCAGGCGGTTGAACCACTTCACCACGGCGGTTTCGAGGCCGCTGGTCGGCGTGACGGTGACGTGGGTGCGCGGCAGGGGCAGTTCGGAGGGATGGAGCGCGGTGGACTGATCGAGGGAGATGACCCGGAAGGCCTGCCAGCCGCGGGGCCGCTCCGTGGCCTCGACCACCACGCGGGCTCCCTCGCTGGCGCTCTGATGCCCGTCCCGACGCAGGCAGGTGATGTGGAGGAGCACGTCGGCCGAGCCGTCGTCCGGCACGATGAAGCCGAAGCCCTTCGCCACGTCGAACCATTTGATCCGGCCCGATACCTCCGTGAGGTCGAGCGGGCGCTGCGCCTCGGCGCCCTGGCCCTCGACGGCGCGGGTGTCGTCCTGCTCTCCCGACGAACGCTGCCCGAAGGGGCCTGAACCGAACTCGTCAGACATGTAAGCAACCCACACCGAATCACGTCTCGCGACCCGCACCAGAGATTAACAAAGTCATGACTCGGCGGAAGCCCGTTTGGCGATCCTCGTTGGACTTCGATGCCGCATTGTTCGGCAGGGCGGTGCGGGGGCAACAGCAGACCCCCGACGATCGCGCCCCAAGCTCGCGCTGAGCTTCAATATTTTTGGGCTCGGATCGTCGGCGATCAAAATTTGTTAGCCAAGGGCGCGGAAAAGCTGCGAAGTCTGTCATCGACCCTGGACCGTCGCGACGGCTCGGGATCGATGCTAGGGCCTGCGCGATGATGCGCCCGCCCCCCTCCTCCGCTGCACCCCGCTTCCGGTACGCGGCCCTCGATGTCACGCGCGGCATCGCCCTCGTGGCCATGGCGCTCTACCATGCCACCTGGGATCTCGGGGCGGTGCGTCTCACGCCCGAAAACTATGCGCTGACGCCGTCGGGCCGTCTCGCCGCACACGGCATCGCCGGAAGCTTCCTGCTCCTCGTCGGGATCGGGCTCGTGCTGATGAACGGCGAGCGCTTCGCGGCGCGGCCGTTCGTTCTGCGGCTGGCCCGGATCACCGGTGCAGCGCTGCTCGTGACCATCGCGACGGTCGTCACCGATCCGTCCAGTTACATCTTCTTCGGAATCCTGCACTGCATCGCCGTATCGAGCGTGCTGGCGCTGCCCTTCCTGCGGGTCCTGCCGCGCTGGGCTTCGGTTCTCGCCGCGGCGCTCGTTCTGGCAGGGCCGCACCTGATCTCGGGCGGGATCCTCGATGCGCCGATGCTGTCCTTCCTGGGACTCGGGCGCGCCATGCCGCAGACCAACGACTACGTACCGCTGTTTCCCTGGTTCGGACTGGTTCTCGCCGGTGTCGCGACGGCCCTGTACGGCCTGGCCGCCGTCCGCCGCTCGCGGCACGCGACCTGGACGCCCACCGGCCGCCTTGCGCGGGGGCTGGCCTGGGCCGGGCGCCACAGCCTGGCGATCTACCTGATCCACCAGCCGATCCTGATGGGACTTTTCCTGGGGCTGGTGACCGTGACGGGCCCGCACCCGCAGGCGGGAGTGGCCGAATTCCGGGCGCTCTACGTGCGCAACTGCGTCGCGACGGGGGGCGAGACACAGGCCTGCACCCGCGCGGCGGCCTGCGTCTCCGATGCGTTCCGCCGGGAAAACCTCTGGGCGGACCGGCCGCGCAGCTTCACCGCCGAGGAGCGCCTGCGGGCCCAGGGCCTGTCGCAGGGCTGTTACGAGGCAGCGGAGGGAACGGCGCCGGCTCCGTGACTCCGGCTCGCGATCCTCCGGTACGGTCAGTCCTTGGCGCGCTCCACGTAGGAGCCGTCCTCGGTCATGATCACCACGCGGGTGCCGACGGCGATGTGCGGCGGCACGGCGGTACGAACGCCGTTGGAGAGGATCGCGGGCTTATAGGACGAGGAGGCCGTCTGGCCCTTCATCGCCGGCTCGGTCTCGGTGACTTCGAGGACGACGCGCTGCGGCAGATCGAGGGTCAGCGCCACGCCGTTATGAGTCGAAACCATCACGGCCATGCCTTCCTGAAGGTACGGGGCGGCATTGCCGACGACGTCCTTGGGGATCGCGACCTGATCGTAGTTCTCGGGGTTCATGAAGTGGAAGCCCTCGCCGTCCTCGTAGAGGAAGGTGTGCTCCCGGTCCTCGACGAAGGCGCGCTCGACCGATTCGGTGGTGCGGTAGCGCTCGGACACCTTCACGCCATCGGTGATGCGGCGCATGTCGAGCTGGGTCACCGGGGTGCCCTTGCCGGGGTGGATGTTCTCGACCGTCAGGATGACGTAGAGCTTGCCATCCTTGTCGACGACGTTGCCCTTGCGGAGCGTAGAGGCGATCACCTTCACGGGGTCTGGTCCTGCTGTGTTCGTTGAGAAAAACGACTCGGCACCCCGACGCGGATCTCTCCGCGGGAGCGACATCTTGGCTCCGCCACTAACCTATCCGCGCCACCGTTGCCAGTCGCTCCGCGAGACGCCACTCCCGAGACGTCGATTCCAGGTCTGAAGCAGGTCGCAAAGCTCGCCGCATGAACACCCCCTCCCCCTGGTGGGCGCCCCACCGCCACGCCGACCGCCGGCCAGCCCTGATGGTGCGCAACGGCATCGTCGCGGCCTTCCGGGCGCATTTCGCGGCGGCCGACTTCGTCGAGGTCGAGGCGGCCGCGCTGCAGGTCTCGCCCGGCAACGAGGCCCATCTCTCGGCCTTCGCCACCGAGGCCCTGGGTCCGGACGGCGCGCGGCAGGCGCTCTACCTCCACACCTCGCCGGAATTCGCCTGCAAGAAGCTCCTGGCCGCCGGCGAGCCGCGCCTCGTCAGCTTCGCCCGTGTCTACCGCAACCGCGAGCGGGGGCCCCTGCACCACCCGGAATTCACCATGCTCGAATGGTACCGGGCCGGGGCCGACTACACCGCGCTGATGCGCGACGGGGCCGAGCTCCTGGCGCTCGCCGCGGAGACGGCGGGTGTCCCGACACTGCGCCATCGCGGTCGCACGGCCGATCCCTTCGCGAAGCCCGAGCGGGTGACCGTGGCGGAGGCCTTCGCCACGCGTGCTGGCATCGACCTCCTCGCCACCATCGATGCCGACGGCACCACCGACCGTGCGGCGCTCGCGGCGGCCGTGTCCGGGGCCGGGCTCCGGGTCGCCGCTGACGACACCTGGGCCGACCTGTTCAGCCGGGTCCTGGTGGCGCGGATCGAGCCGAATCTCGGGCTCGGGCGCCCGACGATCCTGTGCGAGTACCCCGTGAGCGAAGCCGCCCTGGCCCGGCCGAGCCCGCGCGACCCGCGCGTGGCCGAGCGCTTCGAGCTCTATGCCTGCGGCGTCGAACTCGCCAATGCCTTCGGCGAGCTCACGGACGCCGAGGAGCAACGCCGGCGCTTAACGCTCGAGATGGTTGAGAAGGCGCGCGTCTACGGCGAGTCCTATCCCATCGACGAGGATTTCCTCCACGCCCTGGCGATCATGCCGGAGGCGAGCGGAATCGCCCTCGGCCTCGACCGCCTTGTCATGCTGGCGACCGATGCCCGCCACATCGAGGATGTGCTCTGGACGCCGGTGGTGGGGCCGGCGCGATGAGTCCGTCCCTGCGTCGGCCGGCCGACCTCGCCCGCGTCGGGCTCGTTGCCCCCGCCGACCTTCCGGCCCTGGAGGCCGTGGCGGCCCGCTATGCCGTCTCCGTCACCGCCGACATGGCCGAGCTGATTGATCCGCACGATCCGGCGGACCCGATCGCCCGGCAGTTCCTGCCCCGGGTCGAGGAATTGCAGACGCAGGATCAGGAGGCGGCCGACCCCATCGGCGACGGGGCCCACAGCCCCCTGCCCGGCCTGGTCCATCGCTACCCGGACCGGGTGCTCCTGAAGCCGCTGCATGTCTGTCCGGTCTATTGCCGCTTCTGCTTCCGGCGCGAAATGGTCGGGCCGGAGGGCCTCGGGACCCTGGGCGAGGCCGATCTTGCCCGGGCCCTCGCCTACATCGCCGAACGGCCTGAGATCTGGGAGGTCGTGGTCACCGGGGGCGACCCCTTCGCCCTGGCGCCGCGCCGGCTGGCCCAGATCGCCGCCGCCCTCGCGGCGATCCCGCACGTGCGGGTGTTGCGCATCCACACCCGGGTTCCGGTGGTGGACCCCGGCTCGGTCGGTGCGGAGCTCATCGAGGCCCTGAAGCGATTCGAGGGGGCGGTGTTCGTCGCGCTGCATGCCAATCACCCGCGCGAGTTCACCCCGGCGGCCTGCGCGGCCATGGCGCGCCTCGTCGATGCCGGCATCCCGATGGTGAGCCAGACGGTACTGCTCGCCGGGATCAACGACGATCCGGAGACCCTGGCCCTGCTGATGCGGCGCTTCGTCGAGAACCGGATCAAGCCCTACTACCTGCATCACGGCGACCTCGCACCCGGGACCAGCCACCTGCGCACGGATCTCGGCGCCGGCCGCGACCTCGTCCGGGCCCTGCGCGGACGCCTCTCGGGTCTCGCCCAACCCCTCTACGTGCTCGACATCCCGGGCGGCCACGGCAAGGTCCCGGCCGGGCCAGATTATCTCGCCGAAGCCGGCACCGGTTGGCAGGTGACCGACCCGCAGGGAGCGGCCCACGACTATCCGCCCAAGGCGTGCGAGCCGTGAAGCGGCAGGTGCGTTGACACGCCTCCGGCGCCAAGCTTTTGATGCGAAAGCGGTGTCGTGGGACGGTCCGGCCAGATCCGGGTGCCGCCCATTTTGAAAGTCTTCGGGGAGCCGGATGGGTGTGTTTCAGGAGTTCGTCGGGCGCTTCTCTCAGACCATGGGCGCCTATCTGGGCGACCGGGCGCTGATGGAGGCGGCGGTCTCGGCCTCGGCCAACGTCATCCTGGCGGATTACGAGATCGACGAGGAGGAGATCGAGGTCGCGCTCGCCGGCATGCGGTCCAATCCGATCCTCGAGCGCGGCTACGACACCCTCAAGCTGGAGGCCGAGCTGTTCGAGGGGATCGCCCGCGCCCGCACCCGCGCCGGCCGCGCCGAGAACCTGCACTTCGTCGCCGCCATCGCGGAGCGCGAGATCGCCCAGCGCACCAGCGTGTTCCTGATCGCCGCGGACGTCGCCGACCAGGCCGGAATCAGCGAGCCGGAGCACGCGGCCCTGGCCGAGATCGCCGCGGCGCTCGGCGTGGACAAGGACGCGCTGCTCGGCTCCGTCCGGAAGGCCTGAGGTTCAGTCGGCGACGCGGCTGGCCACCAGGGCGGCGTCCTTCTCCACCTGGCGTTCGAAGCGGCGCGGCAGCAGGTTGGACCGATCCATCCGGCGCAGGCCCAGCACCATCAGGACAAGGGCGATTCCAGCGAAGGGCGCCCCGACGATGAGCGCCGCCAGGATTTCCGACCCGATCAGGGCGGCGATGCCCTTCACCAGTGCCACGAACAGCATCACCAGGGCGGCGACCACGAGGGTGAGCGCGGTGCCGAACCGGGCGACGAGGCCGAGGATCGCGCGGATGTTCCCGTCCGTCTCGCGCCGCATCAGCTCGAGTTCCTGGCCGACGAGGTCGCCGCCATGGCGCAGGCCCTCGCTGATCAGGCGGCTAAGGCTCGGCGTCGGTCGTGCCATCGGGACGGTCCTCCTCGTTGGGGGTAGGCGCCCCGGCGAGACGGGACCCTGATGGCCACAACCGTGGCGGTTCGATCCCGTTCCAACGGAACGAGGCCGACCTAGGCCGCCTCGCCGGCCTGCACCTCGGCGATGGCCTGGGCGATCGCGTCGATCAGCCTGGTGTCCTCGCCCGCCATGGCGTCCATCGAGGCCATGCGGCCGACGACGGTGGCGGCGATGCTCTCCTCCACCGTGCCCTCGGCGAGGGCGTAGTAGATCGTCGCCTGCTGTCCGTCCCGGTGGCAGCGGCCCTCGATCTGCGTCAGCTGGATCGCGCTGTGGCGCAGGTCGTGGACGATGAGCGCGCGCGGCTTCTCGCCCCCCGGCAACTCGTGGGCATGCAGGGAGATCGATTCCGTCACGGTGAAGACGACGGCGTCGAGCCCGCCGGTCTGGAAGGCGAGCCGCACGGCCTCGTTCGCCTCGCCCGACTGCGTGCCCGTGATCGCGTCGGCCCGCCAGCCCGCCCCCCGCATCGCCTCGACCAGCGCGGAAGCCGTCTCCAGGAAGGCCACCGAGATCGCTACCGCCTGGCCGTCCTCCATCAGGAGGTCGGCAAAGGCCGTGGTGCCCGAGACCCGGAGCAGACTCGCCTTCTGGCGGAATCGCAGGTCCGCCGCCCAGCCGGCCGGCTTGCGGGTGCTGCCACCGAGGAGGCCCCATTCCCGGCGGAACTCGCGCCAGGTCGCGTCGTAGAGGCGGCGTTCGGACGGCGTGAGGGCGACCGCGCTCAGGGCGCGCTGCACCTCGGGCCACCCGGCGATGTCGCCGGGGCGCCGGCGCAGGCCGATCGCCCCCTCCCCCTTGAACAGCAGGTCGGCCATCACCGTGCAGTCGCGCGGGTTCGCGTCCCAGGACCAGTTAGTCCAGCGGCCCTTGGCCCGGCCGATCCCGAGGTGCTGCATCAGACCTCGGAAGTCCGCCAAGGTCGCTGTGGGCTGGCCCGCGGCCTCACCCAGCAGGCGCCCGAGATAGGAGAGCTCGTGCGGGGCCTGGCCGGCGGTGGCGCTGAGATAGATCGTGAAGGCGGCCGCCTCCGCGATCTGCCGGCAGACGAGGCTCTGCTGGGCGTACGGGTTCCGGATCCGGTGGCTCTCGTCGAAGACCACCAGGGACCAGGTCCGCTGCGGTGTGCCATGCCGGGCGAGCGCATTGTTCTTTGCCCGGGTCGAGCGCCGGTTGCTGGCGGGAGGCGGCGCCATCAGCGCCTTGGTGCGCTCGTAATTGGTGAGCGTCACCGCCTTCTCGCCGAGATGCGCCAAGGCGATCGTGCGCCGCCACTGGGGCATCGCGCCCTTGGGACAGACGATGAGGACATCGCGCTCGGGCATGGCCGCCACCGCGCTCCAGACCGACAGGGTCTTGCCGAGGCCGGTCGTGTCGCCGAGCAGAAATCCTGTCCGGCCGTCAGCACGTGCAGCCAGGATCGCGTCGCGCGCCGAACGCTGATGCGGGCGCGGAACCAGGTGTTCACTTGCAACCATCAGGCGACCGGTCCGCGGACGCGATCCGAGCCGGATTTTTTTCTCTTCTCGGCTGCGAAAGCAGGCTCGCGAAGTCTTGGCACAGCCCTCACCATCTTTTGAAAAACTCGGAACTGTTCAGGTTGTGCTTTTGTTAAGGGGTCATCTCGGCGCGCCGTCGGGCGCCTCACCCGGAGACATCGATGCCGACGATCCCGTTCTCCGCAGCCACGCGCACTGTCGCCGCCCCCGTTTTCGGACTGATGATGCTCACGCTTCCGGCGTGCGCGCAGAGCGCCGATGGCGGCCTGTTCGACCTGCTCTTTGCGCCCGCACGGCCGGCGCAGCAAGCCGCGCCCGCGCCGGTGGCCGATCCCGGCTTCGACTATCGGCAGGCCCGTCGCTCGATCCGAAAGGCCACGCGCCAGCGTCCGAAGATCCGCTACGCCGCGCTTCCCAAATCCGAGCCCCTGCAGATCAAGGTCACGGACCGCCAGACCCCGCTCGACATGAAGGCCGGCCCCGCGGCCGCCTTCATGAAGGACGAGACCCTCCGCCCCGGCGACATCGTGGTGATGAAGGACGGCGCGAAGGTCTTCACCGGGCGGCCCGACGACCGGCACACCGTTCGAGACTTCGAGAGCGTCGGGCGCTCCGACTTCGTCGATCGGCGCACCCGCAACCAGCTCGCCGCGATGATGCTGCCGATCGGCGCTCTCCCAGCGGATCAAGCCCGCAAGATGATGGCGCAGGCGCGCAAGGTGATGCCCGCGAGCGTCGACCAATCCGTGAAGCCGGAGCTGACGGCGATGCGCGTCATCAACCCCTGGAAGACCAACCCGTAGGGCGGATCAGGCGGCCCGGACCGTGACCAGGAAGCCGTCGACTTCCCGGCGCAGGGCCGAGGCCTGACGGGCGAGATCGCTCGCCGCGGTAAGCACCTGCGCCGACCCGCTACGGGCGGAATCCGCCGCCTCGCGGACACCGACGACGTGGCCGGATACGGCCCGGGTGCCCTCGGACGTCAGGACCGTGTTGCGGGCGATCTCCTGCGTGGCCGCTTCCTGTTGGTCGACGGCCACCGAGATGTCCTCCGAGATCCGACTCAGGCGTTGGATGACGTCGGTGATTCCACCGATGGCCGTCACGGACGCGTCGGTCGATTGGGCGATCTCGCCGACCTTCGCGGCGATCTCTTCGGTGGCCCTGGCTGTCTGGGTCGCGAGGCTCTTCACCTCTGCGGCGACGACCGCGAATCCGCGCCCGGCCTCGCCGGCTCGGGCCGCCTCGATGGTGGCGTTCAGCGCCAGGAGGTTGGTCTGGGCCGCGATACTGGTGATCAGGCCGACGATCTCGCCGATGCTGCTCGCCGCTTGGGCCAGGCGATGGACATCCTCCGCCATCCGCGCTGCATCGCGCTCCGCCTCACCGGCGACCGCGCTCGAGGCCTCGACGCGGTTGCCGATCTCCCGCACCGAGGCGCTGAGCTCCTCTGTGGCTGCCGCCACGGTGTCGGCCGTGGCCGCGGTTTCCGCCGAGGCTGCGGCTACGGACCCACTCAGGGATGACGTATCGGTCGCGGCCTGGGTGAGGGCATAGGCCGCCGTTTCGAGCTGGCTCGCGGAGGCCGACACCGCCTCGACGATCCCGCTGGCCTGGGCCTCGAAGCGATCGGCCAGTGCCACCATCTCGGCGCGGCGGGCCGCCGCGGCGTGGGCGGTGAGGTGGTCGGCTTCCGTGGCGATGCGCCGGCGCTCGACCACGCTGGCCTGGAAGTCGACGGCCGCTGCCGCGATGGCGCGAACCTCGCGGGCGCCGTTCTGCGGGATCGGGCCGGCTTCCTCGCCTCGGCCGATGGCTGTCAGGGAGGCGGCGATACGGGTGAGCGGACGGGCGATGGCGGTCCCGAAGGCGAAGGCGAGGCCGCACGAGAGGACCAGGATCGCGAGTCCCACGGCCATCCAAATCAGGACGCTCCGCTCGGCATCGGCGCGGGCTGCTCCGGCGGCGGCTCCGAGATCCGCGGTGAGCCGGTCCTCGATCGTCTTGAGCGTATCGATGCGCTCGGTCGCGAGGCGGAACCAGGCGGGCGCATCGGTGAAGGCGAGCGGCGTGCCGGGGGGCGTGTCGAGAACGAGGCGGCGGAGACGATCGACCTCCCGGGCCGCGGGCGCAGTCTTGCCGGCATCGAGGAGGGCCGCCTGTTCCGGCTCGGCCCCGAGGCGGAACAGGGATTCGTAGGTGCCCTGGCCCGCGCTCAGACCCGCCAGACGCTCGTGGCCGGCAAGATCGATCTGGCCGGCGCCGAAGATCGCCGAGGCCGCGGCCCGCTCCTGGCCCGCCAGCTCCTTGAGGGCGAGGAACGACGAGTAGGAACTGATGCGGGCGGCGAGATCGGCGCTGGCGGCGACCTGGGAAACCTCGCGCACCAGGTCGAGCGCGCTCGCGATCACCCCCGAATACAGCCCCATGTTCTGGGCCGGCGTGCGACCGAGCCCGTCGACCGCCGCGCGGTGGGGGACGATCGCCGCCAGCTGCTTGGTCAGCGCCGCATTGCGACGGGCGACGCCGGCTCCGAAGGCGGCGAGGTCGAGGCCGGTCCGGCCCGCGTCCAGGGCTGCCCGGGCGGCATCGGTCCGCAGGCGCTGTGCATCGAGTTCGAACCGAAACTTGGTCCCCTTGGCGGCGAGATAGAGGCTCGATGCCCCGCGCTCCCGCTGGGCTTCGTGCACCAGGGCGCTGATCTGGCCCGCCATGCCGACGAGGTCCTGCACATGGACCATCCGGGTCCGAGCATTCATCCGCTCAGTAATGGCAAGGCCCACGACCATCGCAAACGCAAGACATGGAGCGAGGGCAACCAGAAGAATCCGAATGCGCAGCGATGAGAAAAGACCGGCGGACATCACATGAAACCTGCTTCGAAACGCTGCGGCACTGTCGGAGCAGCCGGTAAAAGTTATGTTTCAAATTTATCTTATGATCAATTTTTGGTCGATCCCTTCAATTTTTAGGCAGGGCGGGTCGGGAGCTTCAGCGAACCATCCAGTTGCTTCGTGATCCGCTTCACTCACGCGACCGCTGGACCGCGAAGCAACTGATCCGTCTGCGGAGGCGGCAGGGGTCGGCCCAATCCTCAGCCGAAGCCGCGGGGGCCGCGTCTTCCAAACCGTCGGCAGCGAACTTCCTCATGCCATTCGGTGCGGTCGCGGCGGCTGAAACCTCTGCCGGAAGGCCGCGATATTGTCCGCGTACGCTTTTTGTTCTAGCTGAAGAGCGGCTATGCGTGGCGCGCGCCTTGCCCGACGCGGTGGTGCGCCCGACATGCCGCAGGGGCTCCGGTCGAGTCCCGACGAGTTCCGCGCCGAAGACGTTCCGAAGAGACTCCATGGCCAAAGCCAAAGCCGCTGCCAAGACATCGCAAGCCGAGGCCGAGCGGGTCGAAGCCAAGATCGAGGCGCTGTTCGACGGGGCTCGCGACGCGCGGGTCATCTCGGTGCGCGGCGCGCGCGAGCACAATCTGAAGAACATCGACCTGACGATTCCCCGCGATCGCCTCGTGGTCTTCACGGGTCTGTCCGGTTCCGGTAAATCGTCGCTCGCCTTCGACACCATCTACGCCGAGGGCCAGCGCCGCTACGTCGAATCCCTCTCGGCCTACGCGCGCCAGTTCCTGGAGATGATGTCGAAGCCCGATGTCGACCAGATCGACGGGCTCTCGCCGGCGATCTCCATCGAGCAGAAGACCACCTCGAAGAACCCGCGCTCGACGGTCGGCACCGTCACCGAGATCTACGACTACATGCGCCTGCTCTGGGCGCGGGTGGGCATTCCCTACTCGCCCGCGACCGGGCTGCCGATCGAGAGCCAGACCGTCAGCCAGATGGTGGACCGCGTCCTGGCCCTGCCGGAGAAGAGCCGACTCTACCTCCTGGCACCGGTGATCCGTGGCCGGAAGGGCGAGTACCGCAAGGAGATCGCCGAGTTCCAGAAGAAGGGCTTCCAGCGCCTGCGGATCGACGGCGAGTACTACGCCATCGACGACGTGCCGAAGCTCGACAAGAAGCTGAAGCACGACATCGACGTGGTGGTGGACCGGATCGTGGTGCGGGCGGACATCGCGGCGCGGCTGGCCGATTCCTTCGAGACCGCCCTGGAACTCGCCGATGGCATCGCCCTGATCGAGTTCGCCGAGACGCCGGAGGGCGCGGCGCCGAGGGAGGCCATCACCTTCTCGTCGCGCTTCGCCTGCCCCGTCTCCGGCTTCACCATCGCGGAGATCGAACCGCGGCTCTTCTCGTTCAACAATCCCTTCGGCGCCTGCCCGACCTGCGGCGGCATCGGCCACGAGATGCGGATCGACCCGGAGCTCGTGATCTCGGATGCCAAGCTCAGCCTGAAGCGCGGTGCCGTCGGTCCTTGGGCGAAGTCGACCTCTCCCTATTACGGCCAGACCCTCGACGCGCTGGCCCGCCACTTCGGCTTCAAGACCACGGTCGCCTGGGCCGATCTGCCGACGAAGGCCCGGGACGTGATCCTGTCCGGCACCGGTTCTGAATCGGTCCGCTTCGCCTACGACGACGGCATGCGCGCCTACGAGGTGAACAAGCCCTTCGAGGGCGTCATCCCGAACCTGGAGCGGCGCTACAAGGAGACCGAGAGCGACAGCTCGCGCGAGGAGATCGCGCGCTTCATGAGCGAGACGCCCTGCGCCACCTGCGGCGGCAAGCGCCTGAAGCTTGAAGCACTCTCGGTCAAGATCGCGATGCAGGATGTGGGCGAGATCACCGCCCTCTCGGTCCGAAATGCCCATGCATGGTTCTCGGAGCTGCCGGGCAAGCTCACCGAAAAGCAGAACGAGATCGCCTACCGGATCCTCAAGGAGATCCGCGACCGGCTGACCTTCCTGATCGATGTCGGGCTCGAGTACCTGACGCTGGCGCGCGGCTCCGGCTCGCTGTCCGGCGGCGAGAGCCAGCGCATCCGTCTGGCCTCCCAGATCGGCTCCGGGCTGACCGGCGTGCTTTACGTGCTGGACGAGCCGTCCATCGGCCTGCACCAGCGCGACAACGAGCGCCTGCTCGGCACGCTGAAGCGCCTGCGCGACCTCGGCAACTCGGTGATCGTGGTCGAGCACGACGAGGACGCGATCCTGCAGGCCGACTACGTCGTGGATGTCGGCCCGGGCGCCGGCATCCATGGCGGACGGATCATCGCCCAGGGCACGCCCGAAGAGGTGCTGAAGAACCCGGATTCGCTGACCGCCAAGTATCTCACCGGCGAGATGAGCGTGCGGGTACCGACGGCGCGTCGCAAGGGACGGAAGGGCACGCTCAGCCTCGTCGGGGCCCGGGGCAACAACCTCAAGAACGTCTCGGTCGACATCCCTCTCGGCACCTTCACCTGCATCTCGGGTGTCTCCGGCGGCGGTAAGTCGACCCTGATCATCGACACGCTCTACAAGGCGGTGGCGAAATCCCTGAACGGTGCCCTGGAGCACCCGGCGCCCTTCGAGCGGCTCGACGGGCTGGAGCATCTCGACAAGGTCATCGATATCGACCAGTCGCCGATCGGCCGGACCCCGCGGTCCAACCCCGCCACCTACACCGGCGCCTTCACGCCGATCCGCGACTGGTTCGCGGGCCTGCCCGAGGCCAAGGCGCGCGGCTATCAGGCCGGGCGCTTCTCCTTCAACGTGAAGGGCGGACGCTGCGAGGCCTGTTCCGGCGACGGCGTCATCAAGATCGAGATGCACTTCCTGCCGGACGTCTACGTCACCTGCGACGTCTGCAAGGGCCGCCGTTACGACCGCGAGACCCTGGAGGTGAAGTACCGCGACCACTCGATCGCCGACGTCCTCGACATGACCGTCGAGGAAGCCGCCGACCTCTTTAAGGCGGTGCCCACCATTCGCGAGAAGATGGAGACCTTGGCCCGGGTCGGCCTCGGCTACGTCAAGGTCGGGCAGCAGGCGACCACTCTGTCGGGCGGTGAGGCGCAGCGGGTGAAGCTTTCGAAAGAGCTGTCCAAGCGCGCCACAGGCCGCACGCTCTACATTCTCGACGAGCCGACGACGGGACTGCACTTCCACGACGTCGCCAAGCTCATGGAGGTGCTCCACGAGCTCGTCGACCAGGGCAACACCGTGGTGGTGATCGAGCACAACCTCGAAGTCATCAAGACCGCCGACTGGGTCATCGATATGGGCCCCGAAGGCGGCGACGGCGGTGGCGTCGTCGTGGCCCAAGGAACGCCCGAGCAGATCGCCAAGTCGCGGGCGAGCCACACCGGTCGATTCCTACGCGACGTCCTCGCGCGTCGGCCGGTCGCGGCGCCCGCGAAGGGTCGGGCCGCCGCCGAATAGCGCATCGGGACGACGCGAGATCCGACGATTCGCCGGGGCGACCGATCCGAACCGGTGGCGCAACGCATCAACCCGCCGGTCGGCAGCCCGGTCCGACCCGACCGAGCGCGCCGGACTGCGCAATGGTCCGCGGGCGGTTGCCGGATCGTCCTGGGACGGAACCGTAACCATAACAGCTTGAGTGTTCAGCGATATTTTGCCGTTCCAGGTCTTCGCGGAGGCGCGAAGACGTCGGCCAACCTGCTCAAAAGGTTAACAAATCCTTCCGCTGCACTGCACCGAAAATGCGACTTTTGCGCAACGGTCGGATCCGAACTGCCCCGTTTCCAAGCATTCCTCTGTCCTTCCGCGGCGTCCTGTAGAATAGTTCTCGACGTTGAGACTTGAGAACGGGCCGCAAGGGGGGCCGCCGGATCCACTGCAAACAAGCTGCGAACAAGCGGCGCATCGGCAGAATGGTTCGGACGGCTGCGTGGCGGACGCCTGAAATCCTTGGGAAGGAAGAGTAAAAATGTCGAAGAACTGGCTCGTTGCCGGAGCGCTCGCGCTCACGGTCGGCATGACCGCCACCGCATCCTACGCGCAGACCACGACGGTTCCGGGCGAGCAGGTCGGCCTGGCCACCGGCGCCCCGCTGCCCGAGGGCATCTATGCGCTGAACACGTTCGTCTTCCAGTCGCGGGACAATCCGTCGGCCGTCGACGTCGGTGTGAACGTCCCGGTGCTGGTCTGGTCGACCCCGTTCGTTCCCTTCGGCGGCCGCGTCGAGCTCCTCGTTGCTCCCCCCACCGTGTTCGCTTTCGGCAAGCGCGGCGGCCCCACCGGCGTGCGTGATCTGTCGATCAACGTCGGTACCTTCGTGGGCGGCATCTGGGCCTTCGATCTCGGCGGCGGCTTCGGCGTCAGCTTGCTCGGCGGTGTCTACCTGAACGAGCTGAACGGCGACCGCGGCGTTCTGGTGCAGAACAACGGTGTCCTCGGCGCCGGCGCCGTGCTGCCGCAGCTCTCCTCGAACACCTACCGCGCCGGCATCGCAGGCAGCTACACGGCTGATGGCTGGAACATCACCGCCAACCTGACCGCCAACTTCTACGACTCGCCGTCGTCGTTCGGTGGTGGCCGGAACTTCGGTACCGTCTACACCCTGTCCGACTCCCTCAACCTCGACCTGACCGCGACCAAGAAGTTCGGCAAGTTCGAGATCGGCGCCATCGCCTACGGCACCGTCAACTTCGACACCAGCCTCGGTCGGGTCGGCACCGTCAACGCCGCCTTCAACGATCGCGGCCGGTTCCTGATGGGCGGCCTCGTCGGCTACGACTTCGGGCCCGTCACCGCGCAGGTCTACGTCGCCCGCACCGTCGCGACCACCAGCTTCGACAGCACCGAGATCTCGGGCCGCCTGATCGTTCCGCTGTACTCGCCGACCCCGGTTGCCGCCGCTCCCGCGCCGATCATCCGCAAGTACTGATCTGACGTCCGGCGGCGGGGCCTGGCCCCGCCGCAGATGGGATCGCGCAAAGCCCGTCCGACACCTGTCGGACGGGCTTTCGCGTGTTCGGCGACAGAGAGCGCTCCGAGAGGTGATTTGAGCCGGTGCCTCGCGGGTAAGAGAAACCCCGTCCGCCCTTCAAGCAATCCGTCGGCGTCTGAAACTTTATCCGACCGTCCTCCGTACCGGACGATGATGCCCACGAAGGGGCAATCGTTCCAGAGGATACGCTCCATGATCACGCGTCACGCCCGTCGCCCGGTGGCTTCCAAGATCGCCGCCGTCGTGCTCGCCTTCTCCGTCGGCGCCACCTTCCCGGTCGCGGCCTTCGCCAAGAACCCGATGGTCGGCGGTGCGCCGATGTACGCCTCGAAGAACATCGTCGAGAACGCGGTGAACTCGAAGGACCACACCACCCTGGTCGCCGCCGTGAAGGCCGCCGGCCTCGTCGACACCCTGGCCAGCCCCGGCCCGTTCACGGTGTTCGCGCCCACCAACGCCGCCTTCGCCAAGCTGCCGGCCGGCACGGTCGAGACCCTGGTGAAGCCCGAGAACAAGGCGACCCTGACCAAGATCTTGACCTACCACGTGGTCCCCGGCACCTACACGGCCAAGGATCTGATGAAGCTCGCCAAGGACGGCGGCGGCGAAGCGCAGCTGAAGACGGTCGAGGGCGAGCCGCTGACCGTCCAGACCAAGGGCAAGAAGGTCTACGTGACCGACGCCAAGGGCAGCACCGCCACCGTCACCACCGCCAACGTGATGCAGTCGAACGGCGTCATCCACGTCATCAACGGCGTGCTCCAGCCCTGATCGTATCGGGCCCTCGGCGCCACTGACGGAAACGCCCGCGATCCGAAAGGATCGCGGGCGTCACGCGTTCAGGGACGAGCCGTCGGAAAGGTCGTCAACTCACCCGATTGAGGCGGCGCGCGCCCTCGAAGCGGTTCAGGAAGCGCGGCTCCTTCTCGGGCGCGATGCGGATGGCGAGGTGCATCGTGCCGCCCTCCTCCTCGCGCCGGTCGAGCACCTCGGCATTCTCGTAGAGCCAGTGCAGGGCGGCGCCGTCCTCCGGCGGCAGGACCACCGCGAAGGTCGAACGCTGGCGCGCGATCCGCGCTTCGATGCGCGCCGTCAGGACACCGAGCCCCTCCCCCGTCAGGGCCGAGACCAGCACCGGGGCATCGCTGTCCCGATCGCTGCGGCCCTGTCCGCTGAGATTCAGGAGGCGGGTTCGCTCATCCGCATCGAGGAGATCGGCCTTGTTCCAGACCTCGATGATGCGCGAGGCCGAAGTCTCGATCCCGAGCTCGCGCAGAACGGAGCCCACATCCTCCGCCTGGGCGGCGCTGTCCACGTGAGACACGTCGCGGACATGGAGCAGGATGTCGGCGTGGATCACGTCCTCCAGGGTCGCCCGGAAGGCTGCGATCAGGGAGGTCGGCAGCTCCGAGATGAAACCCACGGTGTCGGAGAGGATCACGGTCTCGCCGTGCGGCAGCTTCGTCGCCCGCGCCGTCGGGTCCAGGGTCGCGAACAGCATGTCCTGCGCCATGACCTGGGCCTTGGTGAGGGTGTTGAACAACGTCGACTTGCCGGCATTGGTGTAGCCCACGAGGGCCACGATCGGGTAGGGCACCCGTGCCCGGCTCTGTCGGTGCAGGCCGCGGGTCCGGGTCACGCTGTCGAGCTCGCGCTCGATCTTCGTCATCCGTTCCTGGATCATGCGCCGGTCGGCCTCGATCTGCGTCTCACCAGGACCGCCAAGGAAGCCGAAGCCGCCGCGCTGGCGCTCCAGGTGGGTCCAGGACCGGACGAGGCGGCTCTTCTGGTAGGCGAGGTGGGCATGCTCGACCTGCAGCGTGCCTTCGCGAGTCGAGGCGCGCCGGCCGAAGATCTCCAGGATCAGGCCGGTGCGGTCGATGACCTTGCAGCCGAAAGCCTTCTCGAGGTTGCGCTGCTGCACCGGCGACAGGGCGCAGTCCATCACCACGAGACCGATCTCGCGGGCGCGAATCACGCCGGCCAGCTCCTCGACGCGTCCCTTGCCGAGATAGGTTGACGGGCGGATCCGCTGCACCGGCGCAACGATGGCCTCGACGACGTCGAGCTCGATGGCGGCCGCGAGCCCGGCGGCCTCGTCGAGGCGCGCCTCGGTCGAGCGCAAGGCTTCCGGGCTGCCATCGGAATTGCCTCGGGCGGCGGCGGCGGCGCGCCCGAGATAGGGTCCGACGACGAGGGTGTGGGTTGCCGCCGCGATGTCACCCTCGGGGGCGGCCATCGCCTGGAGCCGGGCTTCGCCGGGCGTCATCGGTTCAGTCATGAAGTTCTTTGTTCAACCCTGTCCTGCGTGTCTTCAGGACAATGGGCGCTTGCCGGCCCCAGACAAGGGCGCGGCAAACCTTTCCGGCGGGACGGATGCAGTTTCCCGCGCGCTCAGGCCTTGTCCGGCGCCGTTTCGTCGGGCTCGAACAGCTGCACCGGGTGCCCCGGCATGATCGTCGAGATGGCGTGCTTGTAGACGAGCTGCGAATGGCCGTCCCGCCGCAGGAGCACGCAGAAATTGTCGAACCACGTCACCACGCCCTGAAGCTTGACGCCGTTCACGAGGAAAATCGTGAGCGGAATCTTGTTCTTGCGAACATGGTTCAGGAACGTGTCCTGGAGGTTCTGAGCGCGCTCGCCCGCCATTTTTTCTTATCCTTGGTTCGCATCGCCGCCCGCCGTAATGACGGGTTCTCGTCCGTTGGTCTCGCATGCCCCGACGCGCTGCGCAGCAGGGCGACGGTGCGGGAACATTACACGTGTATCGCGGTCGCGATGCAAGTGCATCGCCGCGGTGGTCTCAGGGGCCGATCCCGAGCGACTTGAGTTTTCGGTGGAGTGCGGAGCGCTCCATGCCGATGAACTCCGCCGTGCGGGAGATGTTGCCAGAGAATCGGGCGATCTGCGCGATCAGGTACTCGCGCTCGAAGATCTCGCGGGCCTCGCGGAGCGCCAGGCTCATCAGCTTCTCGCCGCCCGACCCGTTCGGCGTCGTCGGCACCAGGGCGCCGATCTCGGTGGGCAGCATCTCGGAGGTCACTTCCTGATCCGGATCCGTGTGGGTCAGGATCATCAGGCGTTCGACGTTGTTGCGCAGCTGGCGGACGTTGCCGGGCCAGTCGTGCGACTGGAGGACCGCCATGGCGTCCTCGGCGATGCGCCGACGCGGCAGGCCGGTCGCGCCCGAGATCTGCTCCATGAAGAAGGTGATCAGTTCGGGCACGTCCTCGCGGCGCTCCGACAGGGATGGCACCCGGATCGGCACCACCGAGAGGCGGTGGAACAGGTCCTCCCGGAAGCGGCCCCCGGCGATCTCCTCGGCGAGATCGCGCGACGAGGACGAGATGATGCGGACATCCACGTGCACCCGCGTCGTGCCGCCGACGCGCTGGAAGTTCTGATCGACCAGGACGCGCAGGATGCGGTTCTGGGTCTCGCGCGGCATGTCTGCGACTTCGTCGATGTAGAGCGACCCGCCATGGGCCTCCTCCAGGGCACCGACCCGGCGCGCCCGGCCCTCCCCCGCCTCGACGCCGAACAGCTCGGCCTCCATCGTGTCCGGTGTGATGGTGGCGGCGTTGATGACCACGAAGGGCCCGTTCGCCCGGGCCGACAGGGCGTGGAGGGTGCGTGCCGAGAGCTCCTTGCCCGAGCCCGGTGCCCCGAGGATCATCACGCGGGCGTTGGTCGGCGCCACCCGCTCCACGGTCTGGCGCAGCTGGTTGACCACCACCGAGGCGCCGACGAGCCGGCTGGCCTGCCCCGACCGGGCCTTGAGGTCGCGAACCTCGCGCTTGAGGCGCGAGGCTTCGAGGGCGCGCTCGGCCACCAGGATCAGCCGGTCGGCCTTGAACGGCTTCTCGATGAAGTCGTAGGCGCCGGCCTTGATCGCCGCCACGGCGGTCTCGATGTTGCCGTGGCCCGAGATCATCACCACCGGCAGGTCCGGGTGGCCGGCCTTGATCTGGTCGAGAACCTGCAGGCCGTCGAGGCGCGAGCCCTGCAGCCAGATGTCAAGGAAGACGAGGTGGGGCCGACGGGACTCGATCGCCGCCAGGGCCTCGTCCGAACCGCCGGCGGTGCGAGTGCGATGGCCCTCGTCGTCGAGGATGCCGGCCACGAGGTCGCGGATGTCGGCTTCGTCGTCGACGATGAGGATATCGGCGCTCATGACTGGATCTCCGCGATTGGGGGGGCCGTCCGCGCGGCGCCCTTCTCATCCTGCGCAGAGGGGTTGCCCTCCGGCGGCGTGTGGTTGGCTGAGTCTCGGACGGGGGCGGCGCTGGTGTCGCGCGGGACGCGCAGGCGTACGCGCCCTCCCCGACCTTCCGGATTGTCGTTCAATTCGATCCCGCCGCCATGCTCTTCGAGGACTTTGCTAACGATGGCCAGCCCCAGGCCGGTGCCACCCTCGCGGGTGGTCATATAGGGCTCCAGCAGCCGCTGGCGCCCCTCGATGGGAAATCCCTTGCCGTTATCCGTGACCTCGATGATCACGAACCCCTCTTCGAGAACGAGGCGCACGTCGACCTTGCCCTGGCCGAGTTCGGCCTCCGGCACGGCCTGCACCGCCTCGACGGCGTTCTTCAGGATGTTCGTGATCGCCTGGGACAGCAGGCGGATGTCGAACGCGGCCAGGATCGGCTGATCGCCGTCCTCGCCGAACGAGAATTCCATGTCGGGATGCGCCACCCGCATCATGAACAGGTTCTGGCGCGTGATCTCGCTGAGGTCGTTCTGCGCGATGGCCGGCTTCGGCATCCGTGCGAAGGACGAGAACTCGTCGACCATGCGCTTGATCTCGTCGACCTGGCGCACGATCGTCGCCGTGCACTGGTCGAACACCTCCTTGTCGGTGGTGATGACCTTGCCGTACTTGCGCCGGATGCGCTCGGCCGAGAGCTGGATCGGGGTCAGCGGATTCTTGATTTCGTGGGCGATGCGCCGGGCGACGTCCGCCCAGGCCGAGGTGCGCTGGGCCGAGACGAGATCGGTGATGTCGTCAAGGGTGACGACGAAGCCGCGGGCGCCGCCCTGAGCCTGCTCGCTGGTGACCCGAACGGTCACGGTGCGCTCGCGGCCGTCCCGCGTGAGCTGGATCTGCTGCTGCAGGGTGCGCAGGCGCGCCTCGCCGCCCTCTGGGAACAACGCCTGCAGCTCGGGTACCGCCTGGGTCAGGGGTTTGCCGACGATCGCGTCGGCCGAGAGCCCGAGGGTGCGCTCCACCGACGGATTGGCGATGGTGACGTGCCCCGCCGCGTCGACGCCGAGGACGCCGGGGGAGACGCCAGCCAGCACGGCCTCCGTGAATCGACGGCGCCGGTCGATGAGATCGCTGGCCGCCGTCAGACCGTCATGCTGGCGGCGCAACTCCTGCGTCATCTTGTTGAAGCTCTCGGACAGGTGCGCGAGGTCGCCGTCGCTCTTGCGGGCCGGGACCTGGGCGTAGAAGTTGCCCGAGGCGACCTGGTCGGCGGCGTTGATCAGGCGCCGGATCGGCGCGACGAAGCGGTTGGCGAAGTTGAGGCCGAACCACACCGCCGAGAGCAGGGCGATCAGGGCGATCAGCACGAAGACCGAGGCGAAGCTGATCTGGATCGAGCGCTTCAGCGAGTCGTAGGTCAGGTACTCGGCGGCGGCCGCCCGCGACACGCCTGGGAACTCGATGGCGAGCTGGCTCACCTCGCGCTGCACCAGCAGCACGGCGCCGTCATAGGCCGGCATCCGCAGGAGGGCGGCGAAGATGCGCCCCTCGTTCGGTACGAGGCAGATCGGATCGGTCGATTTCGCCGCGTCCTCGAAGGCCGCCGCCGAAGGCAGGCGGCGTTCCTTCAGGGTATCGATCTTAGCGCGCGCCACCACCTCGTTCGGGCCGCGCATGATCTCGGCCACCGGCAGGCCGAGGGCCGTGGCGCGGGTGGTGAGGAAGCTCTCGAACCAAGCGCGATTCACGTCGAAGTTCGGCCGTGCCCGAGTGAGGTCGTCGGCCAGGATGCGGATCTCGCGCGCCAGGCTCTGGCACTGGTTTTCCTGATAGGCATCCGCCACCTCGACGGATTTGAGAACCACGTCGCGGACCCGGTCGGTGAAGCCGAGCGACAAGCCGCGATCGATGGTCACCGCCGCCACCACTGCGAGGAGCACGGTCGGCAGGATGGCGATCAGGCTGAACAGGCCGACGATGCGGGTGTGCAGGCGGGCCACCGCGGCATTCGTCCGCCGCGCGTAGAGGAAGACCCGCGCCTCCCAGGCGATGATCACCACGAGGCCGAGGACGAGGAAGACATTGATGCCGAGGAGGGTCAGTCCCACCGTCGGCGTCGGCGTGACCCGGATCACGCCGGCCAGGATCAGAAAGGTGGTGATGGCGGAGACCAGCGCCGTGATGACCACTAGCGCACCGATCAGGCCTGGGCCGCGCGGCGGGGGACGCACCGTCATGGGTGATCGGTCGGTCCCGCCGGTCTCCGCCGGATCGGCGGAGCCCGAACCCTCCCGGGAGGCCTTGGAATTGTGGGACGAGCGGAGCCACGGCATCGCTGATGCGTCGCCACAACAGTGTGGCGAAATTAATACGAATTGGGCACGGAGGAGGGTCGGAATCTTCTCGAAGGCGAGGCGCCGCTTGGGCCCGAAGCCGCCGTCTGCGCCGGTGGGCCCGGCGCCCAGACCAGCCCGACAACGATCGACGCCCCGTGTAAATACATTATCCTTCAGCGCATCCTCACGCAGAGATCACCATGTCCAACACCCCCGTCTTCGCTTCGGCCGCGGTCGCGGCGCCCCACCGCCTCGCCGCCCAGGCCGGGCAGCACGTCCTGGCGCAGGGGGGCAACGCGATCGAGGCGATGACGGCCATGGCCGCCGCCATCGCGGTGGTCTACCCGCACATGAACGGGATCGGCGGCGACGGCTTCTGGCTGGTACGCGAACGCGGCGGGCGGGTGCGCGGCATCGAGGCTTGCGGCCCGGCCGGCCAGAACGCCACGATCCGGCGCTACCGGGAGAAGGGCTACGAGGTCCTCCCGTCCCGGGGCCCGGATGCGGCGCTCACCGTGGCGGGCGCCATCGGCGGCTGGCGCCTCGCCCTCGACCTGTCGAAGGCGCTGGGTGGCCGCCTACCCCTCTCCACCCTGCTCGCCGACGCGATCCGCCATGCCCGGGACGGCGTCGCGGTCTCACCCTCGGAGGCGCGCTACGTCCCGAAGGAGCTCGACACGCTCCACGACCAGCCGCACTTCGCGGAGACCTTCCTCGACGGCGGCAAGCCGTTCGCGGCTGGCGCCCTCCGCAAGCTGCCGGCGCTCGCCGGCACCCTGGAGCAGCTGGCCCATGCGGGTCTCGACGACTTCTACAGGGGCGACCTCGGGCGCGAGATCGCCGCCGACCTCGAACGGCTCGAAACGCCCGTGACCCGGGCCGACCTCGAAGCCTATGCGCCCCGCGAACGCGCGCCGCTCGCGATCCGCCGCCGGGATGCCATGCTCTACAACTTCCCGCCGCCCACCCAGGGCATCGCCGCGCTGTTGATCCTCGGCATCTTCGACCGCCTTCGGATCGACCGGCCCGAGACCACCGCGCATTACCATGGGCTGATCGAGGCCACGAAGCGCGCCTTCGCGATCCGCGACCGGATCGTGACCGACTACGATCGCCTGGCTGTCGACCCCGCCAGCTTCCTGACGCCGGAGCGCCTGGACCGCGAGGCGGCACAGATCGACATGCGCCGGGCCGCGAGCGTGCCCCTGCGCAACCCCGGCGAGGGCGACACCGTCTGGATGGGCGCCATCGACCGCGACGGCCTGGCGGTGTCCTACATCCAGTCGATCTACTGGGAATACGGCTCCGGCATCGTGTTGCCGAAGACCGGCATCCACTGGCAGAACCGGGGGACCTCGTTCTCCCTCGACGCCACGGCGGTGAACCCGCTGGAGCCCGGCCGCCGCCCGTTCCACACCCTGATTCCGGCCCTCGCCTGCTTCGACGACGGCCGCGTGATGTCCTACGGCAGCATGGGCGGCGACGGGCAGCCGCAGTTTCAGTCGCAGATCTTCGCGCGCTACGCCGATTACGGCATGGACCCGGCGGCCGCCGTCGACGCGCCGCGCCTTCTCTACGGCCGGACCTGGGGGGCCGAATCCCTCACCGTAAAGGTCGAGGACCGCTTCGACCCGGCCTGCATCGCCGCGCTGCGCAAGCTCGGTCACGAGATCGAGGAACTCGGCGGCGCCTACATCGACTCCCTCGGCCATGCCGGCATGCTCGTGCGTCACGCAAGCAACGGCGCGATCGCCGCGGTCCACGATCCGAGATCCGACGGTGGTTCGGAGGGGCTGTAACTTCCCCTGATCTTCGCGGCTGGGTTGCGTCATAAGACGAGATGGAACAACGACTTGGCACCATCCTTGCGAAGGCCGGTCCATCGCAAGGAGCGAATAATGGATACGACCCTTTCCCGCCAACGCTGGCTGCAACTCGGCCTCGGGCTGATCGCCATGATGGCGATCTCCAGTCCGCAGTACGTCTGGACGCTCTTCACCAAACCGCTGATCGCGACGACCGGCTCGACGCTGCCACAGATCCAGTGGACCTTCACGATCCTGATCGTGCTTCAGACCTTTTTCTCGCCGGTACAGGGCTACCTGATCGATCGGTTCAGCCCCAAGCTGATGATCGCGCTGGGGGCCGCCCTGTCCGGCCTTGGCTGGGTCCTGGCTGCCCGGGTCGATACCCTTCTGGGTGTCTACGCCACCTATGGGCTATTCTGCGGCCTCGGCACCGGCATCGTCTATGTCGGCATCGTCGGCCTGATGGTGAAGTGGTTTCCCGACCGGCGCGGCTTCGCCGTCGGCGTGGTCGCGGCGGGTTACGGCATGGGCGCCATGCTGAGCACCTTCCCGATCAGCGACATGCTCACCGCATCGGGCTACCGTCACACGCTCACGGTGTTCGGCATCGTGCTCGGAGCGATCGGAGCGCTCGCGGCCCTCGGTCTGCGCGCACCGCGCGCCGGTGAGGTGCTGCCGCCCCCGGCCGTCAACCTGTCGACCTGCGCCCACGACACCCCCCCGCGGGTGATGCTGCGGACGCCGCTGTTCTGGCTGATGTTCGTGATGATGACGATGATGTCGACCGGCGGCCTGATGGTGGTGGCCAACTTCGCCTCCTTCGCCCGCGACTTCGGTGTCGCCGATGCGATCATCTTCGGCTTCGTTGCCCTGCCCTTCGCGCTGACCTTCGACCGCATCACCAACGGCCTGACCCGCCCGTTCTTCGGCTGGGTCTCCGACAAGATCGGTCGCGAGAACACCATGGGCATCGCCTTCGCGGCCGAAGCGGTGGCGATCGCCCTGCTCCTAGTGTTCCGCGAGAACGCCTACGCCTTCGCGCTGCTCTCCGGCGTGGTGTTCTTCGCCTGGGGCGAGATCTTCTCGCTGTTCCCCTCGATCCTCACTGACACGTTCGGCACCAAGCATGCCACGACGAATTACGGCTTCCTCTACATGGCCCAGGGCATCGGCTCGCTCTTCGGCGGCCCGATCGCGGCTTGGATCTACGCCGTGCAGGGATCGTGGCTGCCGGTCTTCGCGATCATCATCACCCTCGACGTGCTGACCGCGATCCTCGCCTACTTCGTGCTGAAGCCGATGCGTCGGCGCTGGCTCGACGGAAGCGTCGAACCGGTGCTCGTGGGCAAGCCCGCCATGGCCTGATAGGCGACACAGCGAGAGCGCGGCGGCGACGCGGACGGGGCAACCCGTCCGCGTTTCGCTGGGCCGGGATCGTCAGGGCCAATGGGCGATCGGCCGAGGCGGTCCGCCCTCGGGGGGTACCCAATCCTGTGCGTTCCGGAGGCGAATGCCGCTGGCGTGCAGGCTCGATCGCCAGATCGGCGCGAGCGGGGTGAGACGGGGCAGCATGCGAAGCTCCAAACCCGCCCAAGCCATTGCAGCCGGCAGATCGGGGAGGCTGTCACGGCTGTCCGGAATGACAGCGCGCCGCGAGACCCAGGTGCCGGGATCTCCGGCAGGCTCGAACGCTTCGGATGGCATCGCGTAGCGGTGGAGCGTCCCGGATCGGATCCGGTCCATCCAGGCTTCCTCCACATAGGCGACGGCGCGGCCCGCGACGTCCCCGAACCAGGTCCGCCGGTCCTCCGGCGAGGTCTCGGCGGTCGGCCAGATCACGATCCGGGGACAGTCGCGGGGGAAGAGGTAGAGCAGGCTGTGGGCAGCATCGATCGCCCAGACCAGGGAGCCGTTCAGCCAGGCCCGGTCCGGACCGCGATCGATGGGGACCCGAACGGGACGCGGCACGAAGAGCCGGATCGCCGGATCCTCGCTGAAGTGGAACAGGCCGGGTGCGCGCTCCGCGGCGTCGCCCGGGCGGGTCACCGCGCGTTGCGGAAGACCTGCAGGTCGAGGTCTCGGACCTTCTTGCGCAGGGTGTTGCGGTTCACGCCCAGTAGCTCCGCCGCCCGGATCTGGTTGCCGCGGGTGGCGGCCAACGCCGCACCGATCAGCGGCCCTTCGATCTCGCGCAGGATGCGGTGGTACAGGCCCGGCGGAGGCAGGGTGTCCCGGTATCCGCTGAAATACTCGGCGAGGTGGCGCTCCACCGCGCCCGACAGCGTCTCGGCCTCGCCGGGTGGCTTGCGGGCGCCGGCCGCGCCGTTCGGCTGGCTCTGGGCCAGCGGCAGGGTGTCGAGCTCGGCCTCGATGACGGGCCCGGTGATCGTCTCCTGCGGGTAGAGGGCTGCGAGGCGCCGGACGAGGTTCTCCAGCTCGCGGACATTGCCGGGCCAGCGATAGCGCTTCAGCCGCTCCATCGCCTCGCCGTCGAGCTGCTTGCGGCTCAGGCCCTCGCGCTCCACCAGGATGAAGAAGTGGCGGATCAGGTCGGGCACGTCCTCGGAGCGCTCGCGCAGGGCCGGCAGGCGTAGGGGCACCACGTTCAGCCGGAAGAACAGATCCTCGCGGAAGATGCCCTGCTGGATCGAGACCCGCAGGTCCTTGTTCGTCGCCGCGATGATGCGGACGTTGGTCTTGATCGGCACCCGGCCGCCGACGGTGGTGTACTCGCCCTGCTGCAGCACGCGCAGGAGGCGGGTCTGCGCCTCCATGGGCATGTCGCCGATCTCGTCGAGGAACAGCGTGCCGCCCTCGGCCTGCTCGAAGCGGCCGGCCGAGCGCGACAACGCGCCGGTGAAGGCTCCCTTCTCATGACCGAACAGCTCGGATTCGATGAGGTCGCGCGGGATGGCGGCCATGTTCACGGGCACGAACGGGCCGGTCCGGCGCCGTCCGTAATCGTGCAGCGCCCGGGCGACGAGCTCCTTGCCGGTGCCGGACTCGCCGGTGATCATCACGGTGAGGTCGGTCGGCATCAGCCGGGCCAGCGCCCGGTAGATCTCCTGCATGGCCGGCGAGCGCCCGACCAGGGGGATGTCCTCGTTGCCCGGGTCGGCCCCGGCGGGCGCGGTGCCGCGCGGACGGGACAGGGCGCGCCCGACGATGGCGATCAGCTCCTTCAGGTCGAAGGGCTTGGGCAGGTATTCGTAGGCGCCCCGCTCGGACGCGCGGATCGCCGTCATGAAGGTGTTCTGCGCACTCATGACGATGATCGGCAGCTCCGGCCGCACCCGCTTGATGCGCGGCAGCAAGTCGAAGACGCTCTCGTCCGGCATCACCACGTCGGTGATGACGAGGTCGCCCGCGCCTTCGGCGACCCACCGCCAGAGGGTGGCGCAATTGCCGGTCGAGCGGACCTCGTACCCGGCCCGCGACAGGGCTTGGTTGAGGACGGTGCGGATGGCGGCGTCGTCATCCGCGACGATGATGTGTCCGTTGGGCATGACGCGACTCTACAGCTCCGCGGACGATTCGCGCCCGTCGCGGGCGCTCGACATGGGGAGAAGAAGGCGGAACGTGGTTCGGCGGGGGACCGGATCGCACTCGACGATCCCGCCATGGTCGCCGATGATCTTGGCGACTAATGCAAGTCCGAGGCCGGAGCCTTGCGCCTTCGTCGTGACGAAGGGATCGAACAGGTCGGGCAGCAGGTCCGCCGAGACGCCGGGACCGTTGTCCCGCACAGCGACCTCGATCGGCAGGCTGACGCGCTCGCGCGACCCCGGCACCTGCAGGCGCAGGCCGGTGCGGAAGGCCGTCGACAGGGTGATCTCGCCGTCGACCGCGTCGGCGCCGATGGCCTCGGCGGCGTTCTTCACGAGGTTCAGGATCACCTGCACGAGCTGGTCTCGGTTGCCCAGCACCGGCGGCAGGGAGGGATCGTAGGTTTCGACGAAGCGGATATGGCGGGCGAAGCCCGACTGTGCCGAGCGCTTCACCTGGTCGAGCACGCCGTGCACGTTGACCGAGCCGCGCTCCACCGGGCGCTCGTCCCCGAACAGCTCCATGCGCTCGACGATGCGTACGATCCGGTCGGATTCGTCGCAGATCAGGCGGGTCAGGAGACGATCGTCCTCGTTGCCCGATTGTTCGAGGAGCTGGGCCGCCCCGCGGATGCCCGCGAGCGGGTTCTTGATCTCGTGGGCCAGCATGGCGCCGAGCGCCACCATGGAGCGTGCGGCGCCCCGATGGGTGAGCTGGCGGTTCATCTTGTCGGCGATGGTGCGTTCCTGGAGCATGAGGACCACGGCTTCCTCGTCGTCGCCCAGGGGCGTCGCGAAGACGTCGACGCTGCGCTCGAGGCCCGAGCGCGGCTGCACCAACTCCACCCCGTACTCGCTGACGCTGGCCCGGCGCCGCCGCACCTCCGCCACCAGGGCGATGATCGGCGAGGCGAAGGGGATGATGTCCGAGAGGCGCCGCCGCTGCATCAGCCGGGCGGAATGATCGAAGAAGGTCTCGCCGGCATGATTGACGTGGAGGATGTGGTCGTTCGCCCCGACCGTCAGGACCGGCAGCGGCAGGGCGTTGATCACCGCCTCGTTGGTGGGGATGGCGTCGGGTCGCATGGCACCGCCGCGCCCCGAGATCGGCTTGTCCGAGCTCATGCGGCCTCCCCGATGGCGTGCGGCAGTATCCCGCCGCAATCCGCGCCGAAGGCCCGGGCCAGGAGGGTGGTGGCGACCGCCGGGTCCGTGGTGGTGAGAAGGCGCATCCGGTCCTCGGCCGAGAGGCCGCCGCCGGCCTCCGCATAGGCTGCCAGGTGCTTGCGGGCGTGGCGCACGCCCATGCGCAGGCCGTAGAGGGCGAGGAGGCCTTGATAATGCTCCACCGCCAGGGCGGCCTTCTCGGCACCCGACAGGACGGGCGCGGGCTGGCCCGCGAGGCCGGCGGCGAGGGCGCCGACGAGCCAGGGCCGTCCCACCGCCGCCCGCCCGACCATTAGGCCGGCGGCGCCGGAGCGCGCGAGGCAGGTTCGCGCCTCGGCGAGGGTGGCGATGTCGCCGTTGGCGATGACCGGAATGGCCACCGCCTCGACCACGGCGCGGATCGCGACCCAATCGGCCTGGTCCTTGTAGAATTGCTGCCGCGTCCGGCCGTGCACCGTCACGGCGTTCAGCCCGAGCCTCTCGGCCCGGCGCGCGAGGTCGGGGGCATTGAGGTTGGCGTGGTCCCAGCCGAGGCGCATCTTCACCGTGACGGGGACCCGCACGGCCCCCCGCACGGCGGCGAGGATGCGGGTCGCCCCCTCGATGTCGCGCATCAGCGCCGAGCCCGAGGCGACGCCGGTCACCACCTTGGCGGGACAGCCCATGTTGATGTCGATCACGTCCGCCCCGTTGGCTTCTGCGATGCGCGCGGCCTCCGCCATCGGCTCCGGGGCGCAACCCGCGAGCTGCACGATGTGCGGATCGACGCCGCTGCCCTCTGCCCGCAGCCGAGCTTCCTGGTCGCCGCGGGCGAGTTCCGCGGCGGCCACCATCTCGGAGACGACCGCGCTCGCACCGAGGCGTCGCGCGATGCGTCGGACATGCAGGTCGGTGACACCGGACAGCGGCGCCAAGAGGACCGGAACGGGTCGCTCGCCGCCGGGGGGCGCGAGGCCACCCTCGGTCTCCGACCCGCGGAGAAAGCTCAAATAATCATCAGCGCACATTGTGCTCAACAAATAGACAAAACGGCAGGCCGCGCAAGCGATTCCCGGGATTTGATTTCAGCTTCTCCCGCGCTTAAACGACAGACCGCCCATCGGTGGGCCACCGAGCCATTCGCATCGCGCGCGCGTGGGGACTGGTCGGTGCGCGAATCTTCACACACCCGAAGCGCGGGAGCATACCCATGTCCGGTACCGCGTGGAATGCGGCAGCGGTGGTCGTCGCCGCCGGCCGCGGCATCCGCATCGGGGGCGACACCCCGAAACAGTACCGCCGCGTCGGCGGCCATGCGGTGCTGACCCGGACGCTGGCGGCCCTGGCGGCCCATCCGGGCATCGGCCGAATCCAGCCGGTGATCGCCCCGGACGCCGCGGACTTCTATCGCGCCTGCCTCGACGATCTCGACGCCGCCATCCGGGACAAGCTCGCCGATCCCGTGCCCGGCGGCGCCACCCGCCAGCAATCGGTCCGCGCCGGACTTGAGGCCCTGGACGGCGCCGGCGCACCGGATCTCGTCCTCGTTCACGACGCCGCGCGTCCGCACGTGGATGTGGCCCTGATCGAGCGCGCCCTCGTGGCCGGCCGCGACCATCGCGCCGCCGTGCCGGGCATCGCCGTCACCGACACGATCAAGGTGGTGGAGGACCTCGGCGACGGCACCGGCCGGGTCCGCGAGACGCCGCAGCGCGAGGGCCTGCGCGCGGTTCAGACGCCCCAGTCCTTCGCCTACGGCCCGCTGCGCGACGCCCATCGCCGCGCGGCCGAGGCCGACCTGCACGCCTTCACCGACGACGGGGCCCTCGCCGAATGGGCCGGCTTAGCCGTCGTCGTCTTCGAGGGCGACCCGCGCAACCGCAAGATCACCCAGCCGGCCGACCTGATCGAGGCCGATCGCGGCTTCTCCGGCCAACACCCCACCGCCCTGAGCGAGGCCCATCCCATGACCACCTACGTCACCCGCCTCGGTACCGGCTTCGATGTCCACGCCTTCACGGAGGGCGACCATGTCTGGCTCGGTGGCGTGAAGATCCCGGCGGACCGGGGCGTCCTCGCCCACTCGGACGGTGACGTCGCCCTCCACGCCCTCACCGATGCCCTGCTCGGTGCGATCGCGGACGGCGATATCGGCACCCATTTCCCGCCGAGCGACGAGCAGTGGCGCGGCGCCTCGTCCGACCGCTTCCTCGCCCATGCGGTGGACCTGGTGCGAGCGCGCGGCGGCAAGATCGACCACCTGGACATCACCGTCCTGGCCGAGGCCCCGCGCATCGGCGCGCATCGCGAAGCCATCCGCGCCCGCATCGCCGAGATCGCCTGCGTGCCGCTCAGTTCCGTCTCGATCAAGGCGACCACCACCGAGAAGCTCGGCTTCGTCGGCCGTGCCGAGGGCCTCGCCGCCCAGGCCGCCGCCACGGTGCGGCTGCCCGAGATGACGGCCGAGCTCAACGCCGCCGACGAGACGGCCGAGCGCCGCGCGTGATCGACGATACCGCCCTGCTGGCCCGGGCGGAGGCGCTTGTCGCCGCCTACGCGGCGGCGGGCCTGACGGTCGCCACGGCCGAATCCTGCACCGGCGGCCTCGTCGCCGGGCTGCTCACTGCGATCCCGGGCTCCTCGGCGGTGGTGGAGCGTGGCTTCGTCACCTACTCGAACGCCGCCAAATCCGAGTGCATCGGCGTACCCGCCGACCTCATCGCCGCCCACGGCGCAGTGAGTGCGCCGGTGGCCCGCGCCATGGCCGACGGGGCCCTGGCCCATGCCCGCGCCAGTGTCGCTGTCGCGATCACCGGTATCGCCGGGCCCGGCGGCGGCGGCGCCGACAAGCCGGTCGGCCTCGTGCATTTCGGTCTCGCCGCCAGGGGCAACACCGTGCGCCACCTGGAGCGTCGCTACGGCGACCTCGGCCGCACCGAAATCCGCCGGCAGGCGGTGGCCGATGCGCTCGGCCTCCTGGAATCGGTCCTCGCACCGACGTCTTGAATCCGACACGCCCGACTGCCAGGATGCCACTCACGGCGCACCCACGCCGTGTTCGTCCGCGAACCCATGGGGAGGCTGCATGACATCGATATCGTTCGCCGCCCCGGCCCGCCCGCGCCGCGTGCGCCTGCCGGTCTGACGTCGCTGCGCGCCTGAGCGCGCCAGCGCGTCCCCGTTCCGTCCCCCCCCCTTCTTCGGCCACTCGCTGCGGCGCCCGGGCCGTCCACGGAGTCGGCGCGCGTTCCGCGCCGTGATCGCGTCCATGATTCTCGACCGCCTGAAAGGCGCGGAGGCCTATCGGGCCGTTCTCGCGTTCCTCGTCCGCCAGTGGCGCAGTCGGCTCCGCCTCCTCGGCGGCGTCGTCGCGGCGATCGTCGGATCGACCCTGGCCGACGTGTTCCTGCCCCTGTTCGCCGGTCGGCTGGTCGACGCGCTCTCGGCCGTCGACCGCGCGTCGGCCCGCTTGGATGCCCTCGTCGCCTTCGCCGCCATGGGCGGCCTCGGGCTCGTCACCCTGGGTCTACGTCACGTGGCTTGGTCCCTTGTGGTGCCGCTCACCCTCTCGACCATGCAGACGGTGGCGCAGGCAGGCTTCCACCGGGTTCAGCGCCTTTCCACCGAGTGGCACGCCAACAGCTTCTCGGGCTCCACCGTGCGCAAGGTCTCGCGCGGGATGTGGGCCCTCGAAGGCCTGAACGACACGCTGCTGCTGGAACTGCTGCCGGCCTTCGTGGTGCTCGTCGGCACCATGTTGCTCCTCGGCTTGCAATGGCCCGTGATGGGGCTGGTGATCGGCTTCGGCTCGCTGATCTATCTCGGCATCGTCGTGGCCCTTGCCACGCGGGTCATCGCACCGGCGGCCCAGCTCTCCAACGTCTGGGATTCCCGGCTCGGCGGAGCCCTGAGCGACGCAGTCGGGGCCAATGCGGTGGTCAAGGCCTTCGGCGCCGAGGCGCGCGAGGATGCGCGCCTCGCGCGCCTCCTCGGCAAGTGGAACCGGCGTACGCACCGCACCTGGATGCGGATCACCTGGAGCATCACGGCGCAGTTCGCGCTGCTCCTCCTGCTGCGCACGGCGATCGTCGGCACGGCCCTGTGGCTGTGGTGGACGGGGGCGGCGACTCCCGGCGACGTGGCGTACGTGCTCACCACCTACTTCGTGGTGCATGGCTACCTGCGGGACATCGGCAGTCAGATCAACCGGGTGCAGCGGGGGGTGAACGAGATGGAGGAACTCGTGGCCCTCGAGGCCGAGCCCTACGGCGTCGCGGATCGGCCGGGCGCCACGGCGCTCGTCGCAAAGGGCGGCGACCTCCGGTTCGACCGCGTCACCTTCCACTATGCCGGGCACGCGACGCCGCTCTATCGCGACCTCTCGGTGCACATCCCCGCCGGGCAGCGGGTCGGGCTCGTCGGCCGCTCGGGCTCCGGCAAGACGACCTTCGTCAAGCTGGTGCAGCGCCTCTACGACGTCACGGGCGGCCGCGTCTGCATCGAGGGGCGGGACGTCGCCGGCGTGACGCAGGCGACCCTGCGCGCCCACATCGCCATCGTGCCGCAGGAGCCCGTCCTGTTCCACCGGTCGCTGGCCGAGAACATCGCCTATGCCCGCCCCGGGGCCTCGGCGGACGAGATCGCGCGCGCGGCCCGCCTCGCCAACGCACACGACTTCATCGCCCGCCTGCCTCAGGGCTACGCCACCTTGGTGGGCGAACGCGGCGTCAAGCTCTCGGGCGGCGAGCGCCAGCGGGTGGCGCTGGCCCGCGCCTTCCTGGCCGACGCGCCGATCCTCATTCTCGACGAGGCCACCTCGAGCCTCGACTCGGAATCGGAGGCGCTGATCCAGGAGGCGATGGAGCGGCTGATGCGCGGGCGCACGGCCATCGTGATCGCGCACCGGCTCTCCACCGTGCGCGCGCTCGACCGGATCCTCGTCTTCGACGGCGGCCGCATCGTCGAGGACGGGACCCACGACGACCTGCGGGTTCGGCCGGGGGGACGCTACCGCGCCCTGTTCGAGCGCCAGGCCAGCGGCGGCGTGGTGGCGGCGTGAAGGGCGGCGCGGCTCAGGCCGCGCCGTAGACCCGGTTCGCCCGCGCCTCGAAGGCGTCTGTGAACTTGCGGAAGGCGCGATCGAACATCGTGCCCATGAGCATCCCGAGCGTCCGGCTCTTGAACTCGTAGGTGATGAAGAAGTCGATCGTGCACGCCCCGTCCACGGCTTCCTTGAAGGCCCAGCGGTTCTCGAGGTGGCGGAACGGGCCGTCGATGTACTCGGCGACGATGCGCAGGTTCTGGGGGTCGAGGGTGACGCGCGTGGTGAAGCGCTCGCGAATCGCCTTGTAGCCGACGCCCATCTCGGCCACGAGCACCTCCGTGCCGTCCGCCCCCGGCTGGCGCCGGAGCACACGCAGGGATTCGCAGAGGGGCAGGAAGTCCGGGTAGCGCTCCACGTCGGCCACGAGGTCGTACATCTGGCGCGGCGAGTGGCGCACCGCGCGGTTGATCCGGAATGAGGGCATCGAGACTCTAGGCGTTGGCGATGCGGGCGAGACGGGCCGCCTTCAGCTTTGCGAAATCCTCTCCGGCGTGATGGGAGGAGCGGGTCAGGGGCGTCGCCGAGACGAGGAGGAAGCCCTTGGTGTAGGCGGTGGTTTCCAGGCCCCTGAACTCGTCCGGGGGCACGAAGCGCACCACCTCGTGGTGCTTCTTGGTCGGCTGGAGGTACTGGCCGATGGTGAGGAAGTCGACATCCGCCGAGCGCAGGTCGTCCATGAGCTGAACCACCTCGTTCCGTTCCTCGCCGAGGCCGACCATGATGCCGGACTTGGTGAAGATGGTCGGGTCGAGTTCCTTCACGCGCTGGAGCAGGCGCACCGAGTGGAAGTAGCGCGCGCCGGGGCGGACCGTGAGGTAGTTACCCGGCACGGTCTCCATATTGTGGTTGAACACGTCGGGCCGGGCCGCGACCACGATCTCAAGGGCGCCGGCTTTGCGCAGGAAATCCGGGGTGAGCACCTCGATGGTTGTGGCGGGGCTGCGCGCGCGGATCGCCCGGATGGTGCGGGCGAAGTGCTCGGCGCCGCCATCGGCGAGATCGTCGCGATCCACCGAGGTGATCACCACGTGGTGCAGGCCGAGCTTGGCAACGGAATCCGCGACCTTGTCGGGTTCGCCCACATCGAGGCCCTCCGGCAGGCCGGTGCGCACGTTGCAGAAGGCGCAGGCCCGCGTGCAGGTGTCGCCCATGATCATGAAGGTGGCGTGCTTCTTCTCCCAGCACTCGCCGATGTTGGGGCAGCCGGCCTCCTCGCAGACCGTGACGAGGCCGTGCTCGTGGACGATCCTGCGCGTGTCCTCCCAGCCCTTGGAGCCGGGGGCCTTCACGCGAATCCAGTCGGGCTTGCGCTGAATCGGCTTATCGGGCCGGTGCGCCTTCTCGGGGTGGCGCGGACGCTGGTCGTTACGAAGGAGGTCGAGGACGACGGCCATGACAATCCACGGGATTCGCCCGCGAGACGCCGGCGCGTGCCCAGGACTTAAGGCGTGACGCCCCCGACCGCAAACCCGCCGCGGCGGAACGGCGCGACAGGGGCCGTCGTTCGTCAGCTCCGCCGCCGGCTCAATACCGGCGTCCGGCCACCGTCGGGTCGATCGTGGCCATGAGGATCGCGCCGACCGTCGCCGAGATCGGGTTGTGCGAGAATCCGAAGATCGGGATGGGCCGCTTGTGGGCGAGGCCGTTGCCGAGCCGGCCGCCGAGGATCCCCGTCACGAAATCGGCAAGGCGACCCATGTTCGCCGCGGTCAACCGCTCGGCGAGCCATCCCGCCAGCGCCCCGACGACGATCGCCATGAGCAAGGCGACGCCGGGCTGACCCAGGGCGCCGTAGACGTGTCCATCCAGCGCGGGCTCTCCTGTGCGCGGCACGCGATCGTTCCGGTCGGCGGGCGCTCGGGTGTCGCCTTGGCCGGCGGCTTGCGAGGCGGGCGTTCGGCGCGGCCTCGGAGGGGCGGCTGTGCCGCTTGGGTCGTAGCGCGGGATCAGGTGTGGATTACCTTCCCGTATGCATCCAGCACACTCTCGTGCATCATCTCGCTGAGCGTCGGGTGCGGGAAGACCGTGTGCATCAGGTCTTCCTCGGTGGTCTCCAGGTT
>NZ_JCBANU010000022.1:0-99360 GCF_059816145.1 Methylobacterium sp. 001424705
ACCATGTTGAGGATGACCTGGGTCACCAGGGCGGTGACGGCGCCGGCGAAGATGGCGCCCCAGGAGACCTGGTTCAGCAGCACGGTACGGGTGTCGGCCGAGACGGCCGGGGTCGCGAGAAGGGGGGACGTGGACACGGGATACTCCGAACGTTCGGTGGGTCTGGAAAAGCGGCGTGGACGGGTCAGAGCTTGCTGACGAGGAGGCCGAGGCCGAAGCCGACGAGGCCGGCCACGAGAAGCGAGGCGTGCGGCCAGGCGACGGACCGCTCATGGACCTCGTGCAACTGGCGCTTGCCCTGGTCGTAGGCGTCCTCGGCATAATCCGAGACCTCGTCGGCGACGTTTCGGACGACGTCCTTGGCCTGGCCGTAGAGGTCCTCGGCCGAGCCCTGGGCTTCGCGCAGGCGCCCCTTCACCGAATCATCCCGGGACCCCGCAAGATCGCCGATGGTGCCCTGCGCCTTGCCGGCGAGTTCCTTGGCGGTACCGGTCACACGGTGGGTGTCGATCATGATGGTCTCCCGTCGTCGTCTGCCGAAGTGGCTTCGCAAGCGTGGCTGCATCCCGGAAGACGATCGCCGGGTGCGTCAGCAACTGTGCGCAAACGGATCGTGCGCAATCCTGTTCCGGTCACGCTCGCGATTTCTGGTACGGACGCACTAGGGGGGCGGTCAGAGGGACCGCCGTGCGGGCCGACGTGCGGATCGGCCGAATGTCCTGTGCCGATCGGGTTCTCGGCATCCATCTGTTCCTCGAATGAGTCTCGGTCGCATCGACCTGCGACGCCACGCACCCAGTGTCGTGACACGGACGGAGTCGTGCGACGCGAGCCTCCGTGCAGGGGCGCGCGCGGCTGCGCGCCCGATCCTGCTGCAGGCTCCCCCTCCCCTCGCAATGTTGTGATCACATTCGCGTGGGCCCTTTTATTGATCGCCCGCCGCATGCAGCAACGCAGCAACGGGCCAGTCGCCGGAATGTCCGTCCGCGACCCTGGCCGGTTGATGGCCGGCGGCAGAAGATTGTCACCCGCCAAGTCTGATCGGGCACTGCGGCAAACGTCACAGTCTAAATGTTCATTCAGCGTCTCTTCCAGATCCTGTTCCGTTCATGTCTGGCTGATTGTGCGGAGAATTCACTTCGGAACTATCCGGCCAGATGAGGTCGCCCTTCGTCAAAAACTATCCGCTGGGCGCAGTTGGGAGCCAACATCCTATGCCAGTTCTCCGCCGTCTAAGTAGTTTGCCTATGAAAAGACAACTGCCGACACCAGATGCCTACGCAGCTTAAGTTCGCATGGCCGGCGTCAGGCCCTTTGGCTTTGGCTTAAAATTCTATTAAAGCTCCCGCCACAGCACGGGGTGCAATTGCTGCGAGGGTTAGTTCTCTCTCGGGCGGAGTATTACGTAGTCCGTGCCGTACAAGTTTTTCAGGTGGGAATTTGAGTATGGCTTTCGGATACTTCGATCGCGGCACCGACGGTGACGATGTTCTGTACGCCTCGCTGACCCAGGCCAGTCGTCTGGAAGGCGGTGCTGGTGATGACACCTACTATGTGTACCACCGGGACGATAGAATCGTCGAATTCAATGGTGAGGGTGGCGGAATCGACAACGTTCACTCGACCGTCACTTGGGCGCTCGGAGTCAATCTCGAGAACCTCTACCTGGAAGGGTCGGCCAATATCGGCGGTTCCGGCAACGACGGCGATAACATCCTCGTCGGCAACAGCGGCATGAACAGCCTGCGTGGGGGAGCCGGCAGCGACACGATCGACGGCGGCGCTGGGGACGACGTGATCTCCGGTGGGTCCGGTCGCGATGTCCTCGCCGGCGGTGCAGGTGCGGACAAGTTCATCTTCGGCGCGTCTCTGACGTCGGGTAACCTGGACCACATCACCGACTTCCAGGTTGGACTCGACAAGATCGTCCTCGACAGCTCGATCTTCGGTGTCTTCAACAACAGCACGCCGATCTACAATGGCTATGCTCAGCTGGTGGACGGCACCGGAGTGGACAATCACTTCATTCTGCGCCCCGGCAACGAGATCTCCCAGAAGGGAGCGCCGACGATTATCTATGACAGCACGAGCGGAAACGTTTCCTTCGATGCCGATGGGACCGCTGGGGCTGGCAAGGCGGTGGTCTTCGCGACGCTCGACACGAAGCCCGTCGAACTCCATGCGGACGATTTCCTGGTCTACACCGCTCCGCTCTACGCCTGATTGACGGCAGCCTGACCAAACGGCCGCACACTGGTCCGCGGACCGGTGTGCGGCCGCTCATCGACAGCCGTCGTCTCCCCTCGGGGGCGGCGGCTGTTCGCTTTCGTGAGGCCTCCCGCGATCGGATTCGCGCGCGCGTGTTCCGGGGGGGCGCCTGGTCGCGCGATGCTCGGGCGGGAAATGTCTGGGGGATGACGCGGTTTTCGCGGCTGCGTGATCGGACGCGCGTGACGCCTTGGTTCTTCCCCGGAGCCCCACCAGTCTCCAGGCGATCCGTCGTGCGGCTCCGTCAGGTGGAGCGGGCGCGCGGTCGTACGACGAACTTGAGAGGACGGAGCCATGACGAAGCAAACCGCATCCTTTTCGCCTGAGGTCCACGAGCGCGCGGTCTGGATGGTGTCCGAGCATTGGGGCGAGCATAGCTCGCAGTATGCGGTGATTCGCTCGATCGCGGCCAAGATCGGCTGTTCGGGCGAGACACCGTGGAACGGGGTTCGGCAATCCGAGTGGGACCAGGGCCGGCGGGCCGGACAAACGACGGGCGAGCGCGAGCGGGTCAAGGTTCTGGAGCGCGAGAATTGTGAGTTCGCCGAGCCAACGCGATCCTGCGCACAGCCGCGACATATCTTGCCATGGCGGAGCTCGACCGCCGGTCGCGGACATGATCGCCTTCATCAATGATGACCGGGAGGCTTACGGGGGCGAGGCGATCTGCAAAGTTCTGCCGATCGCCTCGCCGACATACCATGCTCATGCCGCGCGGCGTGCCGATCATAGCAGGCTGCCGGCCCGGGCTCGCTCGGATGCGACGCTGATGGCCGAGATCCGGTGCGTGTACGAGGACAACCTCTCCGGCTACGGCGTGCGCAAAGTCTGGCGGCAACTCGACCGTGAGGGGATCATGGCGGCCCGCTGTACCGTCACGCGGCTGATGCGAGCGATGGATCTGAAGGGCGTCGTGGGGGGCAAGACGGTTCGCACGCCGATCCCCCATCCGGCTGCGGCCTGCCCGCTCGACCGGGTCAACCGCCAGTTCAAGGTGGCCTGCCCTAACAGGCTGTGGGTCGCGGATTTCACCTGCGTAGCGAGTTGGGGCGGCTTCGACAATGGAAGCCGTCGTGATCGACGTCTTCGCCCGCCGAATCGTGGGATGGCGTGTATCGCGTTCGGCCCGGGCGGAATTCGTTCTCGATACCCTGGAATAGGCCCTGGTCGAGCGTCGGCCCTTCGCTGCCGATGGCCTCAAGTGTCGCTCGGACCGCGGATCGCAATATGTGAGCCTCCGCTACACTCAGCGCCTTGAGGAAGTGGGCATCGAACTCTCCGTCGGCACCGTCTGCGACTCGTTCGATCATACTTCGGGCTGAAACGTTCATCGGCCTATTCAAAGCCGCGGCGGTCCATCGGCGCGGCCCTTGGCGCTTATTCGAGACAGTCAAATTCGCTACGCTCGAATGGGTCGACTGGTCTAACACCCGTCGCCTGCTCGAATCCATCGGAAGTATCACTCCGGCCGAGGCGCAATCCTTGGCCCCCTGACCCAGACCAAATGGCCTTCGAGAAATTTCGGGGCGGTTCACGGCACGCCTTGAGCGTTCGGCTGACCACGCTCGCGATCACCCTGCCCGGCGCCGAGGTCGCGATGTCGTGCCTCGCCGACAGCTTGCCGAACCGGGCCTAAGGGCGCCTCCCGCGGCAGCCGCTCTGCTCAACGGCAGCGACTCATAGGGCTGGGTCACACCGCCGTTGCGGACAAGAACTATCCGGCGCTCGCCAACGACAGCTTCGGTCGGCTTCTGATCGCTCCGTGGGCTGCGCACCGTCACCCTGTTTAATGTCGACACTCTGCCGCTCACGTCGGTTCTCTTCAACACTGACGAGGGTGGCCAGAGCTCCGTCGACCAGACTATCACGATCGCGGTCGCCCCTGGTTCGGGCGATACCACCGCCGGCCTGCCGGCCATCCGGATTACGGACGCCCAGCAGGGCATCGGCCTGCGGAGCAGCGTCGCCAACGTGTGGATCACCGTTCGATGAAGATCACCGGCCTTTCTGTCGCGCTTTCACTCGCCTTCGTGTCAATCTCTCCAGCTAGTGCGTTTGACCGGCCGGTGAACAATGCTCGGATCAAAGACAACGGAGATGTCTGCCCGCCGGACAAACTGAAGATCGGCTGTTTCAAGGGTGGAAAGCTCAAGTTCGACGGAGATGCCTCGGACACCGTCGTCACACCGGACCCCATGCCCGCAGCCAATGTCCTCAGTCGCTCACTTTTCGAAAGCTTGCAGGGCACGACCTTCTACGTTCGCCCGTTTCTCACCGACCTTAACTGCAAGTCCGATCAGACCGCGAACATCAAGGCTGCTCTTCTTGCGGCACCTGCACGAGCGAAGATTCAATTTCCTCCCGGATGTATTGTCCTGACACAGACTCTTACGAATACATCTCAGCTATGGGAAGGAACTGGGAGTTTTGGCGGAACGACGATAGCGTACAGCTCGCCCAAGGGCGTTGCCTTCAAGCTGATGGGCGACGCCGCTACTCTGCGCGGCTTCCACATCTACAACAGCGTGGGCGCTGCGGATGCGACTGGCATCGTTCAGTCGAATGTAGCGGAGAACCCGACGCGCCAAGCGTTGGAAGACATCTATATCCACGACTTCACGACCAACATCTACGTCGAGAGTGGACATTTTTGGTCGTGGAAGAGGGTCTGGTCGCGGAATTTCAAGAAGTACGGCGGGCTTGTCCGTAACCTGAATTATTCGGATAACGGCGACTGGTCGATCTCCGACTATGTTGCGCAGTACGATGGCTCGACCCCCGCGGCCAACACGGCCGGATTGCGTGCGGAGAGCGGCGGTTCCGGTAAGATCTCGAATTCGAAATTCCTCGGTGCCCAATACGGTGTCGACTGGAGCCAGCAGGACGCGCAGATCAATGTCGCTCCGGGGACGGGCATTCTCCAGTTCACGAACAACTCTGTCGAGAACCAGAGCGTGATTGGTCTGCGGGCGAGAGGCGGTGACACATCGACCTTCGCTTCGATCAACATCGCGGCGAATGAATTCTTCGATCAGCCGACGAGCATCGAGATCGGGAATAACGCGTCGAATGTCTCGATCGCGGGTAACGTTTTCCCCCGGACCGATACGGGCATCAGTCTCGTGAGGGGCTCTGCCAGCATCTTCGTGGGCGGTAATACATTCCTCAACTTTGGAACCGCCGGTGTTTCGATCAGCGAAGGCGCATCGGCCGTCGTCGTTGGCGAGAACAACTACGGAAATGTTCTCAACAAGTGGCGTGTCGTCGATCAGCGTGACAGGTCGAACGGATCGATCCACAACAGCGAGATCCGGTCTGTTCTGTTGCCTGCGGGTGCGGCTGTGACCCCCATCTATCGTGTGGATACACGAGCGCTCCGCAGCGCACGCATGCGGCTTGTCCTTGAAGGGGTGACGCAAGGCGTGAGCGGAGGATCGAGGATCTACGAGGTTCTTCTCTCGAACACCGGCAGCGCGGTGACGATTACACCGATTTCGGATGTCTCCAGCCCTGGTTCGCTTCCTGTCCTGACGCTTGCTCCGGCCAGCGACGCTTCGACATCGATCGTCATTTCGGTGACCGGCGCAGCCAGTGCCTTCGACGGGTCGCTGTCGATCACCCTGGAAGGCAAAGCGGTCGGGCTGAAGTTACTTCGGTAGCCCCTCAAGGGCGGCCGCATCAATTCCCCACCCGCCTCCGGGCGGCGTCTCTATGGGTTGGTTCAGGTCGAGCGGAATCGATACTGTTTCGTTGGCTTCCGTGCGGGGGGATGAGGGCGTTTAGGGTCTTTTCATCGCACTCGCCCCCCATCACCTTTGAAGCGAGAGAACTCGACATGGCCGTCTTCAAAGACGTCGATCTCCAGACGCTCACTGAATAATGTGACGGTGATCACAAGCGCTGGACCTGTCAGCGATGCCTCCTTGGAGGGAATGATATAGTGAAAATAAACGCGGATTAACGGAGAGTAGCGCTAAATTTATACTCTATCTTCGAATTCGTGTTGGAGAATGATCATCGAGGCGTTCGCCTCTACTCCGCACCGAAGGGTCTCACAGCAGCATTCCGATACATCAGAAATTCTCGACAGGATTCAGAGTTTTAGCCTTCGCTAATAGTGGTTTGTCGTGATACCACCGGCCCGATATCATGTCCGAAAAATAATCCTTCCTAGCGGTGTCTTCGAAATGCATAGCGCAATTTAAGACGTGGTCGGCAACGGTACGATTTTCTCCATGGAATTTAAGCAAATCATTCAATATCAGGTACAGGGCAGCTTGATCTTTTAGCTCGACTAAAGCTGCAGAAAGATAAAACAGGTGATAAAACGTGCGCCCGCCATCTGAATGTAAACTTCGCAGAATTTCATAGGACCGGTTCATGTCTCCGGTCTTAAAATAAGAGATTCCGATACGCTCAAGTAGGTCCGGATCCCGCTCGTTACGGATGACTGAGGACTCAAATGTATTGATCGCTCCCTTATGATCTTCTTTTGAAAATTTTAACGCAACGAGTGACTTCAAATTTTCGATTTGCTCATAGGACTCGCGAGATCTGCCGTCGACAGGTTTCGATTGCCCGTTTTTAATTCTCTCAATCAGATTTGTGATAGCCGAAGTTGCCTCGGCCATGGTAGTCGGTCCAACATTTCCTTTCGCTTCTAGAATGTATTGTGTGAAATTAGATCTTTCCTGTACATCGGGAGCAATAGCATCTTCAAAAAATGAGATGCGGCTCGACAGAACGTCTCTGTAGCATTCCAACGCGACAACGAGTTGTGTGCGTGAAAGCCAACGGCCGATGTCGCGCATGTCATTCAATTGATAGCGAAGGCTCCGGACGTCAGTGCCAATCAGGCAATCGAGATCCTTCGATTCTTTCTGAAACAAGGGTGCGAAAAGTGCGAACTCCGGGAAAAAATTACGATGATGAAGTCCAAGTAGAGCAGAAAATGAAAATGATTTAAGCAAGGCGATGTGTTGGGGGGAAATGATATAAAGACGATCATCCAGAAAGCAAGGAACCTCCGCAGTTGAGGCTTTCACGACAGTTGTAATTTTACCAGTAGATCGCCAATAAGCATTGACAGAAGAAATAACATCCGTCAGATTTAGGCTCCCACATAGTAAATCATCCGCCCTAATACGTAGAATTGGGTGCCGATCGTTAAAATGGTCAATTCCCCGGAATAACTGCCGCGATTGAGCGAACACCCCGATAATATCGCGATTTAACACTGGTGAAATAGGAAGCAGATTACCTGCATCGAGTACATCCAGTATGTCCTCTGCCAACGTAATCTGATCAGCGTTCGACTGGATCTCCTGTGTCCAAGTAGAAAAAGCAAGCTTTTTGAACACCATCCGATGAGAATTAACGTTCGCTAGCAGACGCTCGAACGCAATGCGATCACGAATTTGCCCGGTTACCAAGAGGTTTACGTCACAGAATTCGGACAACACAGTCTCCGGGTTGGTGATGCAGCGTACGATCGGTCAGATGATGAATTTGTCGTTGGTAACAGACGGGAATTTGACAACAGCGAGGGTCACATCACTCAAAGCATGGAATTGGATAGTTTCATTTGGCTCAACGACAATAATGTCGCCAGCATTCCATTCCCGACCGCCCATGATAGCTCGTCCCGTGATGATCACGGTGATCTCGGTTCCAATCTTATGGAAATGTTCGGCGTCGGTATCACCCGCTTTGTATTTCTTGATACCGACTTCAAAGTCTTTTGTCCGGTGGACCGTTGGCTCAAAGTCTCCAACAAACCAGCCTCCAACCATATCCGCTAATTTCGCTTCTTTCATCAATTCAACCCTCAATCAGCGCATGCTCGAGATTTTCGACTTGTTTGTCAGACTTGAGCGGGTGATATTGTTCGGATGATAGGGGGAACACGGAAACCCTTTTTTGCCTAAGAATTAATTCGTTTAGCGCAGGACATATATAAAATCGCCCCTGAACATGGGCATCCTTGATTATCATCTCTTTTAGGCCATCATAGAAATCAGCGGCTTTCGAGAACCAGTAAAGACCTGTACTCGCCGATCTGCTTATCGGCCGCTTCTCGGAACTTTCCACCACCCATCCGTCGGCGTTTGTGCGAACGTAGGAATAACGCGGATGCAATGAAGGGAACGTCAGGACACCCGCGTCCGCGCCCTGTGACCGGAAACGCTCCACAACAGATCCGATTTCAATATCAATCTGATCGGTAGCGCTTGCAACGATGAGTTCGCTCGACAAGTCGATTTCATTAATTGCCAATAGCGCAGAACATGCTGCGCCAGCTGTTTCACCCCGAAGTCCAATGACAGCTGATCCCGGCGCGATCTGATCGACAATGTTATTTAAGTAGTATGTATCAACATCCTGCTGCCGAAACAAAAACACGAAACGCTTAGGGTTTGCCTTCTTTAAAGATAGTACCTGGCGCTCGATAAGTAGCGTGCCATCCATATCCGCTAACCAAGTTGGATAGGAATGAGCCTGCTTATCGCTGGCTGTTTGCTCTCCGGCGGCTAATATCAGAACGTTCAATTTGAGCTCCCGTTTATGATTGAAATATGATTGTCTATATTTGCAATATTGACTTCTTCAACTGATTTTACTACTAATACATGAGCGCCGGAATCCCGCGCAGCGCGGATTCCGTGTTCATTGTCTTCTACGACCAATGTTTCGCTCGGATCTATGCCCAGTCGCTGAACGGCAAGGGTGTAGATCTCTGGGTCGGGTTTGGCCTTCTTTACGTCCTGATTCGATAGCATCACATCAAAGTATTTTGTGAGACGCGAATATCCCATCATTGCTTCGACAGTCGGGCGAATCGAATTAGAGGCTACCGCAAGTTTGATGCCGCGACTCTTCAATGTAGAAAGCGCCATTTCGTGCATGAAGACTGGTTTGCACCGGACACTTACGAGTTCCATCGTGTAAACTTGTTTTAATTCGTTCAAAAAACCATGAAGTTCAGCCGGAAGATTTTCTGTCGTTGAGAGCAGCTCGAGCTTGCGTTTGGTCGGCAGTCCGTCGAAGGTCGTTAAATGATCGGCTCGGCTAATTTCCGTACCAAATAGGCGAAGGGCACGGTTGAGAGCGTCATAATGCCATTCCTTGGCATCTATGAGCACCCCGTCCATGTCGAACACGACTGCTTTAATCATGGCGGAATACCTGTCGCGCTATGTCTGGCTTGTCGGTACAAAGAATGACGCCCGGTACGTCGGCGAGCACCATGAGTTCCTGCCACAAAGAATGTGGATCTCGGCCGTGAAGCTCAGGTGACACGACACAGACTGATTTACCTTTGTCGAGGTGAGCAATGATGGTTCGCTGGTCGAACCATTGGCAATCAAATGCGTCGAGCCATACACCGCTAGCTTCGTCATATAGAATTGGATTTGGTTCAACGTCGCTGTGGCGAGTATAGTAAGGGAGCCTCGCCTTCCGATATCTAACCATCTCGGGACCAGACATGTCGAACGCAAACCAGTCGATGGTTCGGCCAGAGAATGCATCCCCCAGTTTTGTCGCCAATCCATCTGACTTTATGTTGACTGCTAACGTTAAGCCGCTGTGATCGAATTTATCTAGCAGTTCTTCCCATAACATTTCTCCGCCATGCGGAGGATCATGCGAAACTACAAGCTGTCCATTCAGATCACGGACGTCGGTTTCCGTTCCAAAGCCAGACAAGATCGTCCGTTGAAAGGCAGTCTCAGTATTCTTCTCCTCCGGCGTTTGCCAGAAGCCTCGATGGCTCAAGATCTTCATCGGATATTTTCTGTAGCGCGGAGTGCGACAGGCTGGCTTAGAAAGTAGTCAAGGTCACCTGGGGTACCTAAGCCATACATTCCCGTCGTATCGGATCCTACATTGAAGATTTCGATCTGGGCACTGTCTGCAATAATTTCATTGTAAACAGGTGCGACGTAGAATTCGCCATTGACGCGCTTATCGCTAGCGATCATGCGACGTGCGCCGTTAATAAAATCTTGGCCGTCGGAGAAATTGTATATGCCGACGGTCGCTTCGTTTGAGATCACCTCTTTTTCGACGACTGTCGTAACGAGCTTATTCTCATCCAAGCCTACGAATGACCACTTCGGATCGTTTGCAGTCATAGTCATTATTAGGCCGTCGCTCCAGGGTGACTGCTTCTGGAGGTAATCATCTATGCTGACATCTACATATTGATCGCTGTTGGCGATCATCAATGGATTTTGACCGATGTAATCGGCAGCTTCTAGCACAGTGCACGCGGCACCTTCTGTGACGCCATCGAGCTGTACGATTCCGCAGCCTGGTGCCCATTGAGGCAATAGTTCGGCTAAGCCGTAATCTGAAACGTGATCTCTTTGGCAGATGAAGACAAATTGGTGCTGTTGCTTCGGCCGCAAATTTTCGATCACCAGCCGAATCATCGGGACGCCGTTGATCGGGATCAAAGGTTTCGGGTCGGAATAGCCGGCAACCGCAAAACGGCTGCCTCTGCCTGCCATAGGGATGATGATCGTCAGAAGATCCGTCACATTCTGTTCCTCGGTTCGTCACGCGTTTAGCGTGTGGCCCATTACGAGGCAACACCATCTCTAGATGAGGCCCCGTTTCGGAAAGCCATGATGAGGCGTCCGACCAGGATTGTGGCAGTGGCCTGACAAATAAGGCGAGCGCGGACGAAAGGGGTGAAAACCGTAGGCGCTGGCAAAGCTTCGACAGTGGGCGATGTGATCGAGCGTGAGCTCAATCACGCGACGTCGGTGCTGGGTGGTCAGGCGATGATAGGCCTTATCCAGCGGAAGGATCCCCGCTGCGCTGGCGCTGGCCGAGCCGGTCCACTTTGCCTCATAAGCTTCTCAGCAAGGTGATAGCCATAGGCCGGGTGTCGTCAATGTCGGTGAGTGTGCGCAGCTTGCGACTAATGAGGCGCCGGACTGTATCGCAGTTGCGCTCGCCCTCGACGCCGGCGGCAACTCGAGATCGCAGACTGCGCATCGAGCTAAGGACGGCGCGGGCTGGCTTTGGACCCGGTGCGCTTGCGATCGGTCAGCTCAAGGGGGTAGGCTCTTCGCTCGGAAATGCCGACCTCCCACAAGCGCGGAAACCAGCTGTAAGCCGTGAGGTAAGGTGAAAACTCCGGCACGAAACGTCGCCGATAGGGGACGACGGTCGATCACAGGTCAACGAAGCCCTCGCGCCATCGCTGTGCGTCGGCAGGGGGGGGCGATCCTCGTCCGCGGCGGGCATCGGCTCTCGTGCGTCAGGTCCGGAAGGAACACGAACCTGCGGCAGAGCCATAGCGAACCTCAATCAGGTTCGCTGAACCTGCGATCAGTAACCGCAGGCCTATCTCCCGGCAGGTAAAAACCTGTGACATCAGAGAGATAGATGGTGGGCGCGACAGGGATCGAACCTGTGACCCCTACCATGTCAAGGTAGTGCTCTCCCGCTGAGCTACGCGCCCTCACCGGTGCCGCTCGGCGCCGGTGGAGGGGGCTATAGCCTGGGGTTTCGGGGTACGCAAGGGCCCGCGCCGCGCGAATGTTCGGCCTGCCGGTCGGGCGTCCCCGGCCCCGGCATCGGCCCTGTGTGACCCGCGAAAATGCGCTAAGCCGGGCCCGGTCGCCTTCCGGTGGCGCGGGTCGGTCCGGTGCGCCGACCGGGGCTGCCGGCCGGAACAGGCGGGTTGGGGCTTGCGGTGGAACGATGCGGGGCGGAAACGACGGTGGGCGCGGGAAGGCCGTTCGCGCTTGGGGCGGCGACGCCGACCGGGGGAGCGGGGGCGATGATCGGGCCCGCCCTGCGGTGTCCCGCCGTTCGATGACGCTCGCGGGAAGGTCCGGCCCTGCTGCCTCGGGTACGGTCCGCGATGGAGTGAGCCAGGGATGAAGACCCCGAACCGGTCCGGCTCGCTGCCGGCCGTCTCGCTCCCCCGGATTCGCAGGGGGCCTTCGACGCGGCGCTTCGTCCCGGATGGCCCCGGCTTCGACCTCGACCTCGCGGATGCCGGTCTCGGCGGGACCTGGGCGACGATCCGGTTCCGGGACGTCGGGAGCGCGGGCGTCTGCCGGCTGGTCCTCAGCGCGCGGGTCCTCGGCCCGGACGGTCGGCCCGGCATCGTGGCCCTCTCCGAGGAGGCGGAGGGCGGGGATCGCTTCGTCTGGACGGGGCGCTTGCCCGAAGGGCTGCGAGCCCTGCACCTGGCGCCCCTCGCCCGCGAAACGGGGTTCCACCTCGACGGTTTCGCGATCCGCCGGGTCCGGCGGATCGGCCTCGTCGCGCGCGCCCTGCGCCGGAGCCCGGCCCTCGCCGCGCGCGCCCTGTACTGGCGCGCCCTCGGCCTCAAGGTTCGCGGGCGGGCGCTGCTCCTGCGGGCCCTCCACGATCGGACGGAGACCGGCTACGCCACGTGGATCGCCCGATTCGATACCCTCTCCGAGGCCGATCGGCGGCGCATCCGCGACGCGATCGATGCTTGGCCGGACGCGCCGCGGATCTCGGTGGTGATGCCGGTGCACGATCCCGCCCCGCGCGTCCTGGACGCCGCCATCCGGTCGGTCCGCGCGCAGCTCTATCCGAACTGGGAGCTCTCGATCGTCGACGACGCCTCGACGGATCCGGCGATCCCACGCCTCCTGGCCCGTCACGCCCAGCAGGATCCCCGCATTCACGTCGTCCGGCGTGCGGAGAATGGTCACATCGCCCGCGCCACCAACGACGCCCTCGCGCAGGCGACCGGTCCTTTCGTCGCCTTCCTCGACCACGATGACGTGCTGGCCGAGGGGGCGCTCTACCACGTCGCGACCGCGATCCGTGCCGCGCCCGATCTCGTTCTGATCTACAGCGACGAGGACAAGATCGACGGGCGTGGGCGTCGCTTCGAGCCGCACTTCAAGTCGGGGTTCGATCGCGAGCTGCTCTACGGCCAGAACTACATCAATCACCTCACGGTGATCCGCACAGAGGCGATCCGGGCCGTGGGCGGCCTGCGCCCGGGCTTCGAGGGCAGCCAGGACCACGATCTCCTCTTGCGGATCACGGCGCGTCTGACGCCGGATCGCATCCGGCACATTCCGCGGATCCTCTACCACTGGCGTGCCGCCGGCGGCTCGGGGACGTTCTCGGACCGGGCCCTGGAGCGGAGCGAGATGGCGCGGCTGCGCGCGCTGGCCGAGGTGGCCGCTCCCCTGCGGGCGACGGCGGTGCGCGGCCCCCTCGGGTTCAACCGGCTCGTCCGTCCGGTCCCGGAGCCGGCTCCCCTCGTTTCGGTGGTCATTCCGACGCGCGACCGCGCGGACTTGCTCGCCGTGGCCCTCGCGGGTGTTCTCGACGCGACGGACTATCCGGCCATCGAGGTGCTCATCGTCGACAACGACAGCCGGGAGCCCCGCACGCGCGACCTCTTCGCGCGCTATTCGAACGACGCGCGCGTTCGTGTCGTGTCGGTGCCCGGACTCTTCAACTTTTCCGACCTTTCCAACCGAGGCGCGGCAGCGGCCCGGGGGCCGCTGCTCCTGTTCCTGAACAACGACGTCGAGGTCATCGAGCCCGGCTGGCTGCGCGAGATGGTGTCCATCGCGCTGACGCCGGACATCGGCGCGGTGGGCGCGAAGCTGCTCTACCCGGACCGCACGCTGCAGCACGGCGGCATCGTCCTCGGGATCGGCGGCGTGGCCGGGCACAGCCATCCCGGGCTGTCCGAGGACGACCCCGGGTACTTCGCCCGGATGGTCCTGACGCAGGAGGTCTCGGCCGTGACCGGCGCCTGCCTGCTCCTCCGGGCGTCGGTCTTCTCGGAGAGCGGGGGCTTCGACGCGGACGACCTCGCCGTCGCGTTCAACGACGTCGACCTCTGCCTCAGGCTGCGTGCGCAGGGGTATCGGATCGTGTGGACACCGCATGCGCGGCTGATCCACCACGAATCGAAGAGCCGCGGCGCGGAGGACACACCCGAGAAACTGGCCCGGTTCGAGCGCGAGGTCCGGGTGATGCAAGACCGATGGGGGGCGGTTCTGCGGGCGGACCCGTACTACAATCCCAATCTCTCGAAGATCGCCGCGCGCTATCGGCTCTGATGTTGCGGCGCAGCGTCATCCCCTCGCACCGCAAAGTCGCCGTAATCAGCCGGTCTATCCGCCTTCCCTGGATGGCTTCGGCACAGCGATGAACCGTTGCGAAACAGGGTGGCAGCGGGGTCTGAATCACAGGGGGCGACGCTGGTCCGCATCCTTCCTGCCTCCAGGTCCCTCCCTTGCCAGGATGCCGGCGTAACGGGCCGGTGACTTCGGTCGGCGATGGTCCATAAGTCAGGTCGGGGAAGCCGTCCCGGTTTGTGGCATTTGTTTGGAATTCCTGCATGTGATCGAGCAGTCGTCGTCGTGAGGCGCGGCACTTTGCTCCCTCATCTTGCCGGAATGATCGATGAATACGTGCAACAGGGTCCCTGTGTCCGGTCGGTGATTGCCCTGATTCCCGGCGCTCCGGTTGGACAGTAGCCTGGAGCCATACTAAGGATCGGGCTGGTTGCCACCGGTGGTACAAGTCGGTCCTGTCCCCCGTTCAAGAGCGTGTGCGAATCGAACGTGACACAACGTACAGACATCGCGATCATCGGCCGTGCCTGCCGGCTTCCCGGCGCTTCGAGCGTCGACGGGCTCTGGCAGCTCCTGACCGAGGCGCGATGCGCCGTCGGTCGCATCCCGGATGACCGCTGGTCCCTGGAGCGGTTCGGACACCCGCGCGCGCAGGAGCGTGGCAAGAGCTATACGTGGTCCGCCGGCGTCCTCGACGACATCTGGTCGTTCGATCCGGGTGTCTTCGGCATCTCGCCCCGTGAGGCCGAGCAGATGGATCCGCAGCAGCGCCTGCTGCTGGAACTGACCTGGGAAGCCCTGGAAGATGCCGGGCTGCGCCCCTCGGACGTGGCGGGGACCCAGATCGGCGTCTTCGTCGGCGCCTCCTCCCTGGATTACGGCAACCTGCGCGTCCTCGACACCTCGTCGGGCGACGCCTACGCGGCCACCGGGAACACGCTCTCGATCCTGTCGAACCGCATCTCCTACATCTACGACCTGAAGGGACCGAGCTTCACCGTCGACACGGCCTGCTCGTCCTCGCTCGTCGCCCTCGATGCCGCGGTGGCGGCCATCTCCAGCGGTCGGATCGACACGGCGGTCGTCGCCGGCGTGAACCTTCTCGCGAGCCCCTTCAACTTCATCTGCTTCTCGAACGCGCAGATGCTCTCGCGCACCGGCCTGTGCCAGGCCTTCTCGTCGAGCGCCGACGGCTACGTGCGCTCCGAGGGCGGTGTGGTGCTCGTGCTGAAATCCGCGAAAGCGGCCCTGCGCGACGGCAGCACCGTGCGCGGCGTCATCGCGGCCAGCGGCGTCAATTCGGACGGGCGCACCACCGGTATCTCCCTGCCCTCCGGCTATGCCCAAGGTGCGCTTCTGGAGCAGGTCTACCGCGAGGCCGAAATCGACCTCGACGCGGTGGTCTTCGTCGAGGCCCACGGCACCGGTACGCCGGTGGGCGATCCGATCGAGGCGAGTGCCATCGGCGGCAAGCTCGGTCGTCCCCGCAAGGCGCCGCTGCCGATCGGTTCGATCAAGAGCAACATCGGCCACACCGAGCCGGTCTCGGGCCTTGCCGGTCTCCTGAAGGCCAGCCTCGCTCTCGAGCACGACCTCTTCCCGACCTCGCTTCACGCGGCCGAACTGAATCCCGAGATTCCCTTTCGGGACCTGAACCTGTCGGTGACGAACAAGCCGCTGCCGCTGGCGCGCGATGGCAAGGCGCGCTTCGCGGGCGTCAATTCCTTCGGGTTCGGTGGCACCAACGCGCACGTCGTTCTCACGGACGGCCCGCCGGTTCGTGCCGCCTCGGTCGCCCCCGATGCGGCCCGGATGCCGGAAGTGCTCCTGCTCTCGGCCCAGAGCCGTGCCGCCCTCAACGAACTCGCCCTCGATTACGCCGAGCGCTTCGACGGCGCCGACAAGGCCGAGATCGCACGGATCGCCGCGGCCGCCGCCCATCGCCGCGAGCGTCTGTCCTCGCGCCTGGCCGTCTCCCTGGATGCCGATCTTCCGGGGGTCCTGCGCGCCGTCGGTGAGGCCGAGGATGCCCCCGACGCCCTTCTGGGGACCGCCGTGGACCGCGCGGCGGAGGTCGCCTTTGTCTATTCCGGCAACGGGAGCCAGTGGGCCGGCATGGGTCGTGAGGCCTATGACGAGAACGCCGTCTTCCGCGAGGCCTTCGACCGCATCGACGGCCTGTTCCACACCCTTTCGGGCTGGTCCCTGAAGGAGGCCCTGTTCGCCGAGGATCTGGAGGAGCGCCTCGCCCTCACGCGGGTGTCGCAACCCCTGATCTTCGCGATCTCGAGCGCCTCGACGACGGCGCTGCGGGCCCACGGCCTCAAGCCGAGCTACGTCCTCGGCCACAGCGTCGGCGAGATCGCCGCGGCGGAAGCCGCCGGGATCTTGAGCCTCGAACAGGCCGTGAAGGTCATCTTCTACCGGAGCAAGCACCAGGAGACGACGCGCGGCTTCGGAACGATGGCCGTGCTGCTCGCCCCTGCGGACGAGATCGAACTGTTCCTGAAGGATTACCCGAGCCTCGACATCGCCGCCTATAACAGCCCCAAGGCCATCACGGTGGCGGGCCCGGTGGAGGATATCGATGCGGCCATGAAGGCGCTGACGCGCAAGCGTCGTCGCGGGCGCAAGCTCGACCTCGAGTACCCCTTCCACGGCCGGTTGATGAACCCGACCGAGAAGCCGCTGCTGCGGGACCTCGCTGGGCTCAAGCCGCACGCTGCAACGACCGCGATGGTATCGACCGTCACCGGCAAGGTGCTGGCCGGAGATCAGTTCGGGGCCGGTTACTGGTGGCGCAACATCCGTGAACCGGTGCGCTTCTGCGAGGCCGTTCAGGAGGCGACCCGACAGGGCGCCCGCGTTTTCATCGAAGTGGGCCCCCGCGCGACCCTGCTGTCGCATATCGGCGACGCCATCGAGCCCCTCGGCATCGAGAACGCCACCATCGGCGTCCTCCACCGCAAGCCGGCGGGCGGCGATCCGATCGCCCGCACCGTCGCGGCCGCCCTCGTGCAGGGCGCCGCCGTCGATGAGGCGACGGTCTTCGGGGCGAATCCGACAGGCGACGTGTCGCTGCCGCTCTATCCGTGGCAGCGTCGCTCCTTCCGGCTCGCCGAGACCACCGAGGGTGTCGGTGCGGCGACGCCGCGTCCCTATCATCCGCTCTACGGCTCCCGCGTCGCACCGGACGGCCTCGAATGGCACGGCCACGTCGACATCGCGACGGTGCCGGACCTCGATGATCACCGCATCGACGGGCAGGCGATCCTGCCCGGCGCGGCCTTCATCGAGATGGCCCTCGGTGTCGCCCGCGAGGCGATGAAGACGGACAGCGTCACGCTCGCGGACTTCGAGATCCAGTCGCCGATGGTGTTCGGCGAGGAATCCCTGCGCGAGGTCGCGGTGCGGGTCGCCGGCTCGGGCAACGCCATCCAGATTCTCAGCCGCCCACGCCTGACCCAGGCCGCCTGGCAGCTCCACGCCGCGGCCAAGATCATCGATGGGACCTTCCCGGCGCCCGCCCCGGTGGACCTGCACGTTCCGGCCGAACACGCGGTGGCGGGCGAAGGCCTCTACCGCCTGGCCGCCGCCTCGGGTCTCGGCTTCGGCCCGAGCTTCCGTCAGGTCGCGGCGAGTGCGCGCCTCGACGAGACCACCATCGTCTCGGAGCTCCTGCCCGCCGAGGCCGACGGGCGCTTCGGGCTCGTCCCCGCGCGCCTCGATTCTTGCTTCCACGGCCTCATCCTGCTCTTCGCCGGTCTGATGGGCGAGGGGTCGACCAAGGCCTATGTCCCGGTTCGCTTCGGCGAAATCCGCCTCGTCAAGCCGGGGGCCGTCATCGCCCGGGCGATGATCCGGACCCGGCGTGCCAACGAGCGCAGCATCCTGGCCGATTTCACCCTGGTGGATGCCGAGGGCGCCGTCATCGCCACCTTGCGCGAGGGGCGGTTTCAGGCGCTCCGCTCCAAGAACGGCAGCGATCTCGCCGCGTACGCCATCGCGCAGCGGCCCGAGCTTGCCACCGAACCCACCGCCATCGCGATGGAGCGCGGAAAGCGCGTCGCCGACGAAATCCGTCCGGCCTGCAAGGCCGCCGTCGCACCCGCCGAGGCGCCGCTGGCACCGGGGCACCTCCTTCTCGAAGGTTGGGCGACGTCGATGGCCTACCGCCTGGCGGAGGGCCTCCAGCGCTCCGGCACCGTGGCGATCGACGACCGCGTGCCGGAGGCGATGCGCCCCTGGCTCCTGAACGCCCTCTACGCCCTGGAGAGCAGCGACCTCGCCACCCTCGACGGCGAGCGCTGGACCCTGCGCAAGGACGTGTCCCTGCCGGCACCCGACGAGATCATGCGTTGGATCGCGGCGGATCACCCCGAACTCTCGGCCGAACTCGTGCTCACCGCCGATATCGGCGCCGTCGTCGGCCGGCTGCTCTCGGGTGATCTGACGGAGGCTCCGACCCTCTCGCAGAACGCCCTCGACGCCTTCGTCCTGCGCAGTGCGACGGCCCGGGCCGCGGCCGACGTGATCGCGGATCTCGTCGAGTCCGGCCGTGCCGCCCTGCCCCGCGACCGTGCGTTGCGGGTGCTTCAGGTCGGATTCGGACCGCTCTCGGCGCAGGCCGCCGCCTTCACGGACGGCATCGAGGCGCAGCTGACCGTGTTCGAAGCCGATCGTCGTTTAGCGGAGCGGGCGCGCCTCGCCCTGCCCCGCGGCGTCACCGTCATCGAGGATACGGCCGAGCTGTCGGCAGGCAGCTTCGATGTGATCCTGGCCAGCAACGTCCTGCATCGCTCCGAGCGAGCCCTGCTCGGCAAGGTCGCCGACGCGCTCGCGACCGGTGGCTTCCTCGTCGCCGTCGAGCCGGGAGCGTCGCTGTTCCGCGATCTGGTGTTCGGCTTGACCCCGGATTGGTTCGAGGCCACGGCCGACCTGCCGGTGGGCCGTCTCGACGACATCACCGGGTGGCAGCGTGCGCTGAGCGACACCGGCCTCGTGCGGGTGGCCGTCGATCGCGCCGTCTCCACCAACGGGGACGATCTTCTGTTCATCGCCGAGGCGCCGGTGCGCGCCAAGCCGGCGCCCGGCCAGACCTTCGCGTTCGTGATCGGCTCGCACGACGCTGTCGCGGCGGAGACGGCCTCGTCCCTGGCGACCCTGCTGGTGGCGAGCGGCGTCCACGTCTCGATCATCCTCGACTCGGAGCAGTCGCTGCTCGAACTGGAACGCGAGACCCCCGACACGGTCGTCTTCCTCGCGGGCGCCTTCAACCATGCCGGTGCCGCGGCGGACCGCCTGCGGGAGCGCTGCCTGAGCCTGAAGCGCTGCGTCGAGCATCTCGGCAGCCGCCAGACCCGGCTCTGGGTGGTCTGCCCCGGCGCCACCCGCGATGCGGGGGATCCGACCGGCTCCGTGGAGGCCGGCGTCTGGGCCTTCAGCCGGACGCTTGCCAACGAGGTGGCGAATCTCGACGTACGTCGGATCGACCTCGCCGAGGCGCTCTCGACCAAGGCCGCCGCCGAGCGGCTGCGCGACCTCATTCTCTCGGGCACGCTCGAGACAGAGATCATCCTCGACGCAGACCGGACCCGCGTGATCCGGTTCTCGCCGGGCCAGCTCTCCCGTCGTCCCGGCGCCGATGCGGTTCCGGCCGAGGCGGCCCGCCTGGAACGCAGCAACACCGGCGGCCTCAACGAGATGGCCTGGGGGCCGGCGACCCGCCGGGCTCCCGAGCGCGGCGAGGTCGAGATCGCGGTCGAGGCCACGGGTCTCAATTTCCGCGACGTCCTCTGGGCGCTGTCGATGCTGCCGGAGGAGATCCTGGAGGATGGCTTCGCGGGTCCGCGCCTCGGGCTGGAAGTGGCCGGCCGGGTCCTCTCCGTCGGCAAGGGCGTCGACGCCTTCAAGCCCGGTGATCGCGTCGTCGCCTTCGCGCAGTCGGGCTTCGCGACCCACATCGTGGTCCCCGAGCTCGTCGTGGCCCCGAGCCCGCCCGGCCTCGATCCGCAGGCCGCCGCCACCGTGCCGGTCGCCTTCCTCACGGCCTATTACGGCCTCGTCAGCTGCGCCCGCCTGCGCCGCGGCGAGTGGGTCTTGATCCATGGCGGAGCCGGCGGCGTCGGTCTGGCCGCCCTGCAGATCGCCAAGATGAAGGGTGCGCGGGTCATCGCTACGGCCGGCTCGCGGGAGAAGCGCGCTCTAGTCAAGGCGTTGGGGGCCGAGCACGTGCTCGACTCGCGTTCCCTCGCCTTCGTGGACGATGTCCGCCGCATCACCGGCGACGGCGTCGGCGTGGTGCTGAACAGTCTGTTCGGCGAGGCGATGGAGCGCAGCCTCAACGTCCTCAAGCCCTTCGGCCGCTTCATCGAGCTGGGCAAGCGCGACTACGTCGCCAACACCCATATCGGCCTGCGTCCGTTCCGCCGGAACCTGTCCTATTTCGGCGTCGATCTCGACCAAGTGCTCCAGCACCAGGGCGAGGACGGGGCCCGGCTGTTCCGGGAGGTGATGTCCCTGTTCAAGGAGGGCGGGCTGAAGCCTCTGCCCTTCCAGCCCTTCACGGCGGACGAGGTCTCGGACGCCTTCCGGCTGATGCAGCAATCGGGGCATGTGGGTAAGATCGTCATCGCGCCGCCGAAGCCCGGCAGCGTGATGCAGACGGAGAAGTCCGCCTTCACGATCTCTCCCGAGGGTGTCCACCTCGTCACCGGCGGTCTCGGCGGCTTCGGCATCGAGGCGGCGCGCTGGCTCGCGGACCGGGGTGCGAAGCACATCGTCCTCGTCGGCCGCAACGGGGCCGCGAGTCCCGAGGCCAAGCAGGTCGTGGCCGATCTCGGCGCCCGCGGCGTCGCCGTGGCCGCGATGGCCTGCGACATCACCAGCCGCAAGGCGGTGGATGCGCTGCTGGCCGATGTGGAGCGTGGGGGCCGGTCGCTCGCCGGCGTGATCCACGGCGCGATGGTGCTCCAGGATGGCCTCATCGCCAACATCGACGCCGCCGCCCTCGACACGGTCATCCGTCCGAAGGTCATCGGCGCCGAGCATCTCGACGCAGCGACGCGCGCGCGCGCGCTCGACTATTTCGTGATGTTCTCCTCGGCCACGACGTTCATCGGCAACCCCGGACAGGGCGCCTACGTGGCTGCGAACGGCTTCATGGAAGGCCTCGCCCGCCGCCGGCGCAAGCTCGGCCTGCCGGCGCTGGCCGTCGCCTGGGGGGCCATCGGCGATGTCGGCGTGCTGGCCCGTAACCGTGCGGTGATGGAGACCTTGGCGGGTCGCGTCGGCGTGACGCCGATGGATGCCCGCCACTGCCTCGACCTCATGGCCGACGCGCTCGAAGGCCAGGGGTCGAGCCCGGACGACGCCGTGATCGCCATCGCGTCGATGCATTGGGGCAAGGCGCGCGAGCGCCTCGCCACCATGAAGAGCCCGAGCTACGCCGAGCTCGGTTCGGACCAGCAGATGGAAGCCGGAACGGTGGCGGCCATCAATATCGGCCTGCTCCTAAAGACGCAGGACATCGACTCGGTGCGCAAGACGGTGGCCGACGCCATCGTGGAGGACATCGCCCGGATCCTGCGCCTGCCCAAGGACGACATCAGCCGCGTGCGCCATCTCTCCGAGATCGGTCTCGACTCGTTGATGGGCGTCGAACTCGGCGCGAGCCTGCAGGAGCGCTTCGCCCTCGAGGCACCGCCGTCCGGCATCTCCTCCGGCCTCACCGTCAACGAACTCACCGAGACCCTGATCCAGTCGATCGCGGCTCCGGTGGACGAGGCGGCGGCGGCCGTGATGAGCCTGGCCCAGCGTCACGCCAGCGAGGGGGTGGATGTCCGCACCCTTGAGCCCTTCCACGCGATGGTCGAAGAAAACAGCCTCGCGATCAAAGAAATCCTCCCGTGAGCGATTCCCCCTTGAGGCATGCCGCATGAGCAATTCCGCGAGACCGGACGGCGGACGCGCGGCCCTGGCGGGCTTCGTCACGAACCGCCTCGGGCGAAACGCCAACCGGACGGCTCCCGCCCGTCCGGCGCAGCGCCCGGCGGGCGATGCGTCCGTACAGAACTTCGAGTCCCTGCCGGGATACCGGGAGTTGCGCCTCCAGCGCTCGGCGGCCGATCTGATCGGCCTCGGCAATCCGTTCTTCCGGGTGCACGAGACCAAGGCCGGCGCCACGACGCGCATCGCCGGCAAGTCGTTCGTCAACTTCTCGTCCTACGACTACCTCGGTCTGAACGGGCATCCCGACGTCAACGCCGCGGCGGCCCGTGCGATCGAAACCTACGGCACGTCGGCGTCGGCCAGCCGGATCGTGGCCGGTGAGCGACCGGGACACCTCTCCCTGGAGAAGGCCCTGGCCGACCACTACGACACCGAGGCCTGCGTGGTGATGGTGAGCGGCCACGCCACCAACGTCACCACGATCGGCGCCCTGCTGGAGCCGGGCGACGTGATCTTCCACGACGCCCTCAGCCACAACAGCATCGTCACCGGCGCTCAGCTCTCCGGCGCTCAGCGCCGCTCGTTTTCCCACAACGATCTCGACGCCCTGGAGACGTTGCTCGGCGCCACGCGCCACGAGCATCGCCGGGCGCTGATCGTGGTGGAAGGCCTCTACAGCATGGACGGCGATGCGCCGGACCTCGCGGCACTCATCGCCCTGAAGCAGCGCTACGACGCCTGGCTGATGGTCGACGACGCGCACGGGCTCGGCGTCCTCGGGCGGACCGGCATCGGTCTGGCCGAACATTGTGACGTCGATCCCCACGGGGTCGATATCTGGATGGGCACCCTCTCGAAGACCCTGTCCACCTGCGGCGGTTACGTCGCCGGACCGGCGGCGTTGATCGAGTACCTCAAGTGCACGGCTGGCGGCTTCATCTATAGCGTCGGCATCTCGCCGCCTCTCGCGGCCGCGGCCGAAACGGCGCTCGAGATCATGCATGCCGAACCGCACCGGGTGGAGCGTCTGCGGCAGAACGGCCACCTGTTCCTGTCCTGCGCGAAGAAGCATGGGCTCGACACCGGGACCAGCCTCGGCCTCGCGGTGATCCCCGTCATCGTCGGCGACTCCCTGAAGTCGGTGACGCTGTCGGACCGCCTCTTCAAGCGCGGCATCAACGTTCAGCCGATCATCCACCCGGCCGTGCCGGAGAGAGCGTCGCGCCTGCGCTTCTTCATCACCTCGGAGCATACGCCGGAACAGATCCGCGAGACCGTGGACGCGGTCGCGGAGGAACTCGCTGCCATCGAAAAGGGCGGTTCGCTGATCGAGCAGCTCATGGCGAAGCGCGGCAAGCCGTAGGGTCCCCGGGGCCCTACGACTCCACCATCCTCCGCCTGCATCGGGTCTGGGCACCGGCGTCAGCGCGCCGGTGTTTTTTTACGCGTTTCGCACAAATGCGGCCGATTGCCCTCGACCCCTGAGCAAGCGACACTGATGTTGCTATCTGTGTCTCATCGCAACCGGAACCCGGCCCGGGATGCGACGTTCGTCCTCAGCCCGTCGGTCAGGAGCCCGTCATGAGACAATCGACTGTCGCCTCCATCGCGCGACGTCTGATCAAAACCGTCGCCGAGGCCAGTCGCTCGTTGATCGGTGCGATCCTCGAAGGGCCGATGCCGGCGCCTCAGCCGATTCCGGTGCGCGTCCGCGCCGACCGTCGACGCTGAGGCCTGCCAGAAGGGCGTCGTTTCAGGTGCCCATCACGGTATCGAACAGCAGCTTGCCGTTCAGGACGACGATCAGGGCCGCGATGGCCCAGGACACGACCTTGAGCCAGGGTCTGATCGTGTGAACCCCCATCTTCCCTCTGTCGGAGACGAAACCGACCAGGGGGATGATCGCGAAGGGGAGCTGCATCGACAGCACCACCTGACTCAGCACGAGCAGCTTCGCCGTACCCTGTTCTCCATAGAGTGCCGTGACGCCGACGACCGGCACGATGGCGATCCCGCGGGTGACCAGGCGTCGGGCCCAGTCCGGGATGTGCAGGCGCAGGAATCCTTCCATCACGATTTGTCCCGCCAGCGTCGCCGTGACGGTGGAATTGAGGCCTGAGGCCAGCAACGCCACCGCGAACAGCGTCGAGGCGATGCCGGCTCCGAGGAGCGGTGAGAGCAGTTCGTAGGCCTGCTCGATCTCCTGGATGTCGGTGCGTCCCTGGGCGTGGAACACCGAGGCGGCCATGATCAGGATGGCGGCATTCACGAACAGGGCCAGCATCAACGCGATCGTCGAGTCGGCCACCGCGAAGCGGATGGCCTCACGTCGGCCGTCGTCCGTCCGAGGATAAGCCCGCGTCTGCACGATGGAGGAATGCAGGTAGAGATTGTGCGGCATCACGGTGGCGCCGATGATGCCGATGGCGATGTAGAGCGCCGCCGGATTCCGGACGATCTCGGATGTGGGCAGGAAGCCGCCGAGCACCGCTTGGAGCGGTGGTGCCGCGAGTGCGATCTGGATCCCGAAGCTCACGAAGATCACGGCCAACAGAGCGATGACGAAGGCCTCGAGCGCGCGAAAGCCCCGCCGCATCAGGAGCAGGATCAGGAAAACGTCGAGCGCCGTGAGGGTTGCGCCAACGACGAGGGGCAAGCCGAACAGGAGCTTGAGGGCGATGGCCGTCCCGATGACCTCGGCGAGGTCGCAGGCGATGATCGCCGCTTCGCAGGCGAGCCACAACATCAGGCTGATGGGGCGCGGGTAATGATCCCGGCAGGCCTGGGCGAGGTCGCGACCCGTCGCGATCCCGAGCCGAGCGGCGAGCGCCTGGAGGACGATGGCCATGAGGTTGGACAGCAGGATGACCGAGAGCAGCGTGTAGCCGAACTGGGCACCGCCGGCGATGTCCGTCGCCCAGTTGCCGGGATCCATGTAGCCGACCGAGACCATGTAGCCGGGGCCGATGAAGGCCAGCAGTCGCCGCAACCAGGTGCCTGTCGCCTGAACGGGAACGCTGCCGTTCATGCGTCCGAGGCTCGGGTGGTCACGAGTCTCCCGGCTGAAGCGCCAGGATCCTTCCGTGCGCGTTCCGTTCGCCAGGGTACCCTCCGGTGCCGAGACAGGCATCGGAGCCGTCAGAGGTTCGTGTCGAGCCATGCCCACGCGTGTTTCCGGGAAGAGGACCGCCGGGCGCCTGGAAGCAGCCCACTGCTTTATAGCAGGAGCTATAAAAAGAGCAAACGGCTAAGTCGGACCCGACGCGATGGTTGCTCCTCCCGGACCCGCAGGCCGTCAGGATGCCAGAGCTTGCAGGTTGCGATCGATATCGGCCACGCCGTGAGCCGCCGTCTGCATGCTCATCGAGATTTCCTGCGTGACCGCGCTCTGCTCCTCCACCGCAGAGGCCACGCCCGTGACGAAGCCGCGAACCACGTCGATCGCCTGTCCGATGGCCGTCAAGGAGACGACGACGTCGCCGGAGACCGTCTGCATCGTCTTGATATCCTCGGCGATCCGTGCCGTGGCGTTCGTGACCTGGTTGGAGAGGTTCTTCACCTCGCCCGCCACCACGGCAAAGCCGCGCCCCGCCTCGCCAGCGCGGGCGGCCTCGATCGTGGCGTTGAGGGCCAACAGATTGATCTGCCCGCCGACGCCCTGGATCAACTGAACGATACCGTTCATCGACGCGGCGGCGTCAGCGAGCTGGCCGGTCGACCGGTCGGCTCTCTGCGCGCGCTCGTCCATCTCGTCCACCTCCTGGCGGGACCGGGCAAGGCTGCTGGCGATCTCGCCGATGGAGGCGTTCAATTCCTCGGCGGCCGAGGCCACCGCTTGGACATTCACGAGGGTCTGCGACGAGGCGCCGGCGGCCTCGATCTGCGAGCGCATCCGCGCCGTGATATCGGTGGCGTACTTGACCACCTTGAACGGCCGGCCGCTCATGTCGAGGATCGGGTTGTAGGAGGCCTGGATCCAGATCGTGCGGCCGCCTGCGCCGACGCGTTGGAAGATGCCGCTGCGGAACTCGCCCCGGCGCAGGGCGGCCCAGAAGGCATTGTACTCGGCCGAGGCTCCATAGGTTGGGTCGACGAACATGCGGTGGTTCTGGCCCCGGATCTGAGCGAGATCGTAGCCCAGAACGGCGAGGAAATTCGCATTCGCATCCAGGACGTGTCCGGCGAGATCGAAATGGATCACACCCTGCGAGCGGCCGATCGCTTCCACCTGGCCCTGCAGCTCTGCAGTCCGCAGCTTCTCGGCCGTGACGTCGGTGGCGAACTTGACCACTTTGACCGGGCGCCCGGCCAAGTCGAGGATCGGATTGTAGGTGGCTTGCAGCCAGATCGCGCGGCCATCCTTGCCGACTCGCCGAAACTCGCCGCTCTGGAAGACGCCCCTGGCCAATCCCTCCCAGAGGACACGATAGGCGGCACTGTCCCGTTCGGGGCCGTCGACGAACAGGCGGTGATGCTGGCCCCTCACCTCCTCGAGGCTGTATCCCACCACATCGAGGAAATTTCGATTGGCATTCACGATCGTGCCGTCGAGGTCGAACTCGATCACGCCCTGCGACCGGCCGATCGCTTCGATCTGGCTCCGCGTATCGGCACTCCGCTGCTTCTCCTCCGTGATGTCGGTGGCGAATTTGACCACGCTGGTCACGCGGCCGTCCCGTCCCCGGATGGGATTGTAGGTTCCCTGCAGCCAGATCTCGCGGCCACCCTTGCCGATCCGCCTGTACTCGGCACGCTGGAACTCTCCTCGGGCCAAAGCGGCCCAGAAGGCCTCGTAGGCCGGACGGTCCTGATCCGCCGCGTCGACGAACATGCGATGGTGCCGGCCTTTGATCTCCGCGAGTTCATAGCCCACGGTCTTCAGGAAATTCTCGTTGGCGGCCACGATCGTGCCATCGGGAAGGAACTCGATCACGGCTTGGGACCGGTCGAGCGCCTCGAGCTTTGCCGCGGTGCGGGTGTTGAAGAACGTCATGGGCCAATCCTCGGCTGCGATGCGTTCCACTGCCGTGCGGACACCTCTGCGCCCTCCGTGGTGCCCGTGGGACGGGCCCGACCACCGGTGAGGAAGCGCGGCGCGATTCCTCGAGGGAACTGTGCTGTCGACTCGACGATCCGGAGCGCTCGACATCCCCTGTGGGGTGTTTCGACGACAGCGTGGGAACCGCTGCCGGCACCCTCCCCGGTGCACACCGATTGAAGCCGGAAAGCCTTAAATCCGAATGAAACCGTAGATAAAATCCCCGTGATGATCCGGAGAAATCTGTAGTCCGGGTTTCCATCAAAGGTTAGCTTCGAGGGAAGAGCAGTCTTAGCTGTTTGGGCGAATTGCTCGTTCTGGTCGTCCGCGCGACCCGGATGTCGCCGGTTCCGTCCGATTGCCGTGAGCCGATGTCGAAGTTTCGATGAAAGACCGCATGGCCGTAGCCTTCCCGCGACACCGGGATTTCGATCGGCGGTCGGTCCTTCACCGCGGTTTCATTGCCAACAGGGCGATCAGGCACGACGCCATCGATCACGCGACTGAGGAACATCGAGCAATATGTTTCAACGGCATGGCTGTGCGTCGTTGAAACTGCACCGCCCTACCGGCCGTCGAAACCAGCCAGGATGCCGCCGCTCCGTCGTCACGCGCGCCCGTCTCGGTTGTTTGCCGCCGTTGCGCCGGGTCCGCGATGATGTGTACCTGAGGAAGCCGTGCCCCGTGAGAGGCGGCCAAAACGATCTCAGCGACGGAAGCGGAGCCGGCGGGTATGAAGTGGCAGCGTCTCGCACCGGCCGGTACGCGACAGCAGATGATAGGGACGGCACTGGCCGGCCTCCTTCTGGGTCTCGGTGGGGTCACGGCGGGGACGACGATGGTCAGGGCCTCGGAGCGGGGGGGCCTCTTCAATTTCCTCGAGACGCTGTTCCGTGAGCCGGCCCCTCCGCCGGCGGCATCGATTCCCGCGCGCCGGCCCGGGCATTACGTCTCGCTTCCCGACGCCCGGCGGGTGAGCACCGTGCGGCCGATGCGCCAAACGCCGCGCCCCCTCGTCGAGGCGACCGCGGCCCGACCGATCCGGAACCGGCATCCCCGAGGTCCGGCCGCGAGAAACCAGGTGGCGGCTGTGCCGGCCGCCGCGCGCACCGTATTGGGGGCCCGCACCGTCTGCGTGCGATCCTGCGACGGCTACGTCTTCCCCCTCGGACGCCTCGGGGCCCGGTCCGACCTGCCGGTTCACGAGGCCGCCTGCGCGGCGGCCTGCCCGAACACGCCGACGCGTCTCTTCACCCTGGGGGCGGGGGAGACCGAATTCGACCGCGCCGTCGGTCTCGACGGACAGCCCTACCGCAGCCTCGCCGTGGCCAACCTCTATCGGACGAAACGGGTGGAGCAGTGCAGCTGTCAGCCCGAGCAGGGCGTGGCCGCGCCGCTCTCGATTCTCCAGGACATGACCGTGCGCGCCGGCGACGTCGTCGCCACCGAGGCGAGCGCGGCCGTCGTCGTACCGGCCCGCGCCGGCGGTTTCACCGTCGTCGATTTCCGCGAGGCGCGCGGCCTGTCGCGCCGCGCGCGGCGCGACATCGATGCCAAGGTCGATGTGGTCCGCCGCGAGGCCGATGCCCGAGCCCTCCGCCAGGGTGTCCGCAGAGCCGATCGGGCGCTCCGTGTCCGGGTCGCCGCGTCCGACGGCTTCGAGCCGGGGCCGCTGCCGATCGACGTCGAGCCGCGCTTCGGTGCGGTCCGGGCGCCGACCCGGGTCGTGATGGCATCGCCCTTCGTCTATTGAATCGGCGGCCGGTCGCGTGCCGCGCGTCGTCCCTCGGCCGATGGCGGCGGAGGGGCCGGATCGATCCCACCCGCTCAGGAGCCGCTATGAGCGAGACGCAGTCCGATCCCGACCTCGACGGCTCGCCGCCTCCCAGCGGCGAGACGGTCCGGCTCTCCGCCCTGGTCCGGCGGCGGATCGCATCGAACGGCGGACCGTTCACGGCGACCGGCACCTGCAGCTACCTTGTCGGCGACGAGGCCGTCGCGATCGTCGATCCAGGCCCGGCGGACGAGGGGCACATCGCGGCGCTCGTCGCGGCCTGCGCCGGGGCCCCCGTGACGGCCATCCTGGTCACCCATACCCACCGGGATCACTCGCCGGGAGCCCGGCTGCTCCAGGCGCATACGGGCGCGCCGATCCTCGGCTGCGGTCCGCACCGGGCGGCGCGCACGCTCGGCGCGGGCGAGATCCCCCATCTCGATGCCAGCGCCGACCGGGACCACGTCCCCGACCGGCAATTGCGGATGGGCGACACCGTCGCGGGGCCAGGCTGGACCCTCGAGGCCGTGGAGACCCCGGGCCACACCATGAACCACCTCGCCTTCGCCCTGCGGGAGGAAGCGGCCCTGTTCTCGGGCGACCACGTCATGGCGTGGTCGACCACCATCGTGGCGCCCCCCGATGGCGCGATGCGCGCCTACATGGAGTCCCTCGAGGCTCTGCGGGACCGTGACGAGACGATCTACTGGCCCGGCCATGGCGGACCGGTCCGCGACCCGCGCCGCTTCGTGCGCGGTCTCGCCACCCATCGCCGTCAGCGTGAGAGCGCGATCCGCGGGCGCCTGGAGGCGGGCGACCGGGATATCCGCGCCATCGTCGCGGCGATCTACCAGGGCCTGAACCCCGCCCTGCGCGGCGCGGCCGCCCTGTCGGTCTTCGCCCACCTCGAGGATCTGGTCGAGCGCGGGGTCGTGCGGAGCGACGGCCCTGCCCGGCTCGACAGCCGCTACGCACCGGCCTGACGCCCGTTCACTTCACCGCGATGGCGAGATTGGCGACTTCGTCGAGATAGGCGCGGATGCGGTCGGCGTTGCTGCCGAAGTCCCGCGTGCCGAGGCGCGAGGCGGAGCGGACGTCGATGCGGGCCCCGTCCGCCCGCGGGTGGACCCGCACGGTGACGTCATCGGCGAGGTTCAGGATGGGACCGCGCGACACCGCCTCGATGCGGCCGTTTCCGACACGTCCGCCGGGGCGGATCGCCTCGACGATCTGCCAACGGCGGTTCACGGCCGCCTTGCGTGCGAGCTCGAAGGCCTCGTCGGCATCGAGGTCGAGGGTCAGCGGCGCGATCTGCGGATAGGCCGCGCGTTGCGCGGCGCGGGCGGCGGGGCCTGGATCGGGCGGATAGCGACCCTCGCGGGCAGCGAAGGCGGTGCGGGAGCGCGAGAAGGCCGGGGGATTGTCGGTGTCGGTGGTCACGTCCGCGAGCGCCGGCAGCCTCAGGGCGCGCAGGGCCGCGTAGGCCGGATAGGCGAGGACGAGGCCGGCCAGGAACAGGCCTGCCAGGGCCGCCCCGAGGCCCCGCGCGCCTTCGCGCCAGACCCGGACGAAGGCGACGAGGGCCAGGAACACCGCGACCCCCGCCAGAACGAGACCGGCGCCGAGGGTCGCCAGGGCGGGGCCCGCCTCGGCGCGCGGATCGCGCACCAGGACCAGGGCGAAGAGGCTGACGAGGAGGGCCAGCACCGCAACGGTCCGCGAGACCGGGCCGGCGCGGGTGATGGGATCTTCGTAGGGCAGACGACGCATGCTGTGACGAGATTCGCTGTCCGGACGATCCGCGGGGCCGTATGCCTGGAGCTTTACCGGTCCGCGCTCCCCGGCGCCACCCGGGCTGTTGTCGCGAAGCTTCCGGGAGTGGCGCCGTGTCTGCTATAGCCGCCCGACGATGCCCGCGCCCCCACCCGCTCCGACCCCCGCCGAGGCTGCCGATCCTCTGCGGGTCTGGTTTCGCTTCATCCGCCTCAACCGTCGGGTGACCGCCGCGATGGCCGGGGAATTGCGCGGATTGGGATTGTCCATCCCACAATTCGATGCCCTCTCCACCCTCACCGAGCGCGAGGGCATGACGCAGCAGGACCTCGCGGCGCGGCTCTACGTGACCAAGGGCAACGTCTCCGGGCTGATCGATCGTCTCGTCGAAGCCGGCCTCGTCGAGCGTCGTCCGATCCCGGGCGACCGGCGCTCGCACGCCCTCTATCTCACCCCCGCCGGAGCGGACCTCGCCACGCGCGGCATCGTCGCGCAGAAGGCGTACGTCGCCCGCACCCTGGGGCAGTTGCCGGCCCAGGACATCGCGGATTTCGAGCGCCTCGTGTTGAAGTGGCGCGATCTGGCCCGTGAGCAGCCGGTCACCGGCGAAGCGGGCTAGAGCCCGAGCAGCGCCGGCAAATCCGCAGCCGAGTCGAGGATGTAGTCGGCGAGGGGGTCCAGCTCGTCCCGGGCGGCGGCACCCAGCGGGCCGCTGAGCACCGCGATCGCGATCGCCCCGGCCGCGCGGGCTGCGACGAGGTCGTAGGGGGAATCCCCCACCATGGCGATCCGCTTCGCCGGCACCCCGAGATGGTCGGCGAAGGCCGTGACCATTCCGGGCTTCGGCTTGGCGCCGTGACCCGAATCATAGCCCACCACGAAGGCGCAGTGCGATGCGAGGCCGAGGGCGGCGCATTGGGCCCGCGCCGAAGCCTCGGCGTCGTTGGTGGCGATCCCGAGGGTGAAGCCGCCGGCCACGAGGCATGCGGCGAGGTCCGACGGTGCCCCGATCGGCGTCAGCGCCGCGAGGCCGGCCGCGCGGAACAACGCGTCCATCTCGCCATAGAGCGCCGGGCCGGCGGGCCGGTCCAGGACCTCGGCCCAGAGGGGGCCGTAGCCGGCCGAGGAGCCGGCGATGAGCGGCGAGGTCGGCGCGAAGCGCTGGCCGACCTCGTCGTAGTGGCTCACCCGCATGAGCGCATCCAGCCGGGACCGGTCCCCGCCCGACAGGTCGGACATCACCGAATAGGCGGCCGGCCCCCAGGTCCGGTCGAAATCGACGAGGGTCCCGTCCTTGTCGAACAGGATCCCGCGGATCGTGGTCCCGAGAATCTCAGGCCGCATCGCGGACCTTCTCGACCTCGATCACGACCCCCTGCGGGGTCATACGCTCGCGCGCCACCATGCGGTCGCCGGGCTCGAAGACGCCGAGGGCCACGTCGCGGTCGGGCAGCACCACGGTGGTGGTCCGGTTGAGATGGACGAGGACGTGGCGCTTCTGGGCCAGGGACGACACCGCCCAGCGTTTGAGCTGGCCGTAATAGGGCTCGCGCCGCCAGGCATTCGGCTGGCCCGGATCGACCTGCACGTTCATGTGGCGCGAGATCGGATCGAGGCTCAGCACCATCTTGGCGCGCTCGGGCTTCCATTCCGGGCCCATCCAGCCTTCGGTCATCCAGAGGCAGTGAAAGGCGCGACAATGATCGGGCCGGGTGGCGTGGATGGCGCAGCCCCGCCCCTGCCGGGTGTGCCGGCACCATTGCCCGGCAACGGACTCCACCGCCGGGACGTCGTAGACCTTGCAGCAGAGGGTGCAGGTTCCGCAGGCGCGGCCGGGGGCGGGTTGAGCCACGATGGTGGCGGGGTCGAGCATGGGTTCGGGTCCGGTTGCGACGTCGCGCGGGTTTCTACGGCGGGCGCCCCTCGTTACAGTCTCGCACCCATGTCGGCCATCGGCCAACCGTCAGGCAAAACTATGCTCTCGAACCTCGCGACCCGCGACGTCGAAACCCTGATCCATCCCTACACCAACCTGGAGACCTTTCGCGAAACGGGGCCGCTCGTCATCGAGCGCGGCCACGGCGTGTGGGTCTACGACAGCGACGGCCGACCCTATCTCGAGGGCATGGCCGGCCTGTGGTGCACGGCGCTGGGCTATTCCAACGAGGAATTGGTGGAGGCGGCCAGCGAGCAGATGGCGCGCTTGCCCTTCACGCACCTCTTTTCGGGGCGGAGCCACGACCCGGCGATCGAATTGGCCGAGACCTTGAAGGAGCTCATGCCGGTTCCGACCTCGAAGATCTTCTTCACCTCGTCGGGTTCGGAAGCCAACGACACGCAGGTCAAGCTGACCTGGTACATGAACAATGCGCTGGGCCGACCCCGCAAGAAGAAGATCCTCTCGCACATCAAGGGCTACCACGGGGTCACGGTGGCCACGGCCTCGATGACGGGCCTGCCCGCCAACCACGCCGACTGGGACCTGCCGCTGCCGGGTTTCCTGCATGTGGGCTGCCCGCACCATTATCGCTTCGGGCAGGAGGGGGAGAGCGAAGAGGCCTTCACCACCCGCCTCGCCGCCGAGCTGGAGGCGGTGATCCTCCGCGAGGGCCCCGAGACCGTCGCGGCCTTCGTGGCCGAGCCGGTGCTCGGCGCCGGCGGGGCCATCCTCCCGCCCGCGGGCTATTACGCCAAGATCCAGGCCGTGCTCGACCGGCACGACGTGCGCTTCATCGCCGACGAGGTGATCTGCGGTTTCGGGCGGCTCGGGACCTGGTTCGGATCCGAGGCGATGGGGATGCGGCCCGACAGCCTGTCCTTCGCCAAGGCGCTCACCTCCGGCTACCTGCCGCTCGGCGGCATCTCCGTCGATGAGCCGCTCTACCGTCTGATGGTGCAGCAGAGCGCCAAGCTCGGGACCTTCGGACACGGCACCACCTATTCGGGGCACCCCGTCGCCTGCGCCGTCGCCCTCAAGACCATCGCGATCTACAAGCGCGACCGCATCGTCGAGGGGGTCGCCGAGAAGGCGCCGCAGTTCCAGGCGCGTTTGGCGGCGCTGGGCGATCACCCCCTCGTCGGGGAGGCCCGCGGCATCGGGCTCATCGGCGGCATCGAGCTCGTGGCGGACAAGGCGTCCCGCCGGCAATACGAGCCGAAGGCCGGCGTGGCGGCGCGGGTGGTCGCCTTCGCCCAGGCCGAAGGGCTGATCGTGCGGTTCCTCGCCGGGGACCGCGTCGCGGTTTGCCCGCCCCTGGTGATCGCGCCCTCCGAGATCGACACCCTGTTCGACCGCCTGACGCGAGCCCTCGACCGGACTTCGGCCTGGATCGCGGAGCAGAAGCTCGAAGCCGCTCCGCGTCCCGTGGCTTGACCAGCAAGATTGCACCGCGAAGGTATTCTTCGCAGTGCATGATGTCTTTTGCGCTGCAAGCGCGGCCCTGCTTAAGTGTTCTCGAGATGGGACGCGCGGTCGATTTGGGCTTTGGTCAAGGGATCGTGAGAGCCTTAAGCTTTCATTCAGGTTGGCGGCGGCTCTATGGTTGTCACGTCGCTCGATCGGCGTCCGGGTGAAACCAAACGGTGCCCGCGAGACGTTCATGGCTCAAGATTAGGCACAAGAACCTGACAGAGCCTGTCGAGCACAACAGGACACCCGTTACATGCACCCGCGCTCACAGACTTCAGGCACCGCTCGACGTTCCGACCGCTCCACCATCATCGTCGATCATCAGGCTGAGACGTTCCGGCCCGTCGCACTTCCGGCCCTGGCAGCGGCCGTACAGGCCGTGTCCAAGGCGCAGAAGTCGGCCCGGACGGGGCTCCTGAGCGGCACCCGCTCCTCCCGCTTCGAGCACGAGGACACGCCACTGTCCTGACGTCTCGACGGTGGGTTGCGTCGAGGGGCGCGAGTCCACCCCTGCGGTAGTCCTTCCTCAACGCCTCGGGCTTAACCGTCACGCTGAGCGCGGCACGCTCCTCGCTTTCGTCATCTTTTGTGGCGAGAGGGACGCGCCGCGTCCTTCGCGCGACCGAGGAGCCTGACCATGCTGATCCTGCCGAGCCGCCGGCAGTTCCTGACCGGGCTCGGGGCGAGTGCGGGTGTCGTCGGGTCGACGGGTGTCTACGCCTTCGGCATCGAGCCGCTCTACCGTCTCGTGGTCACGCCTTACGCCCCCGTCCTTCCGAACTGGACACCCGGCCTGTCGCTGCGCGTGGCCGTGCTGGCCGACTTCCATGTCGGCGAGCCGTTCATGCCCCTCGACCGGATCGCCGAGATCGTCGACACCACGAACGCGCTGAAGCCCGATCTCATCCTGATGCTGGGGGACTACCCGGCCGGACCGAGCGTCACCTACCGAAAGATCCCGCTGCCGGAATTCGCCCGGGTGGTGTCGGCGCTCCGCGCCCCGCTCGGGGTCTACTCGATCCTCGGCAACCACGATTGGTGGGACGACAAGCAGGCGCAGGCGCGCCGCGACGGGCCCGTGGAAGCGCAGCGGGCGCTGGAGAATGTCGGGATTCCCGTCATGGAGAACGACGCCCTGCGTCTCGTGAAGGACGGCAAGCCGTTCTGGATCGCGGGCGTCGGCGACCAGATTCCGTTCCTCTTGGAAGATGACGAGGGCGGGCGCGACGACCTGCCGGGCACGCTCGCGAAGATCACCGACTCCGCACCCGTCCTTCTGATGATCCACGAGCCGGACCTGTTCCTCGACGTGCCGGACCGCGTGTCCCTGACCCTGGCGGGCCACACCCATGGCGGTCAGGTTCGCCTCTTCGGCTATTCGCCGGCCATTGCGGCGATCCACGGCAACAACGATTTCGCCTACGGCCATGTGGTCCGGAAAGGCCGCCAGATGATCATCTCGGGGGGGTTCGGCGTGAGCCGCATTCCGGTGCGCCTGGGGGTCCCCCCGGAGATCGTCCTGTTGAATCTCGGAAGCGCGTCCGATCCGGCGGGCAAGACCGTTCAGGGACCCGGCCTCATCCAGGGCTGACGCGCCTCGGGGGCACCCCGGCGCGGGCTCGGGCCCGCACCGGTGCCCTGCGGGCCTACTTCTTGCCGGCCTTCGGTGCCGCGACCACCGTGCCCTTGGTCGAGGGCGCCGCCGCGATCGTCTTCGTCACGGGCTTCTTGGGCTTCTTCGCCTCGCGACTTCCGCGCTTCTGTTCCGCCGCCATGATCTGTCTCCTTCCGATTGTGGTTGGGGGATCATGGCAGCCTTCCGGGAATAGGCCACCGGAATGTTGCGCGACGCCGGCCCGGCGAGGCGCCGGGCCGGTGGTCCCCGCCCTCAGAGCGGGATGTTGTCGTGCTTCTTCCAGGGCTGCTCCATCTCCTTGGTGCGCAGCATGCTGAGGGCCCGGGCGACGCGCTTGCGCGTCGAGTGGGGCATGATCACCTCGTCGATGTAGCCGCGTTCGGCGGCCACGAACGGCGAGAGGAAGCGGTCCTCGTACTCGCGGGTGCGCTCGGCGATCTTCTCGGCATCGCCGATCTCGCTGCGGAAGATGATCTCCACGGCGCCCTTGGCGCCCATCACGGCGATCTGCGCGGTGGGCCAGGCGTAGTTGAGGTCGGCGCCGACGTGCTTGGACGCCATCACGTCGTAGGCCCCGCCGAAGGCCTTGCGGGTGATGATGGTCACCAGGGGCACCGTCGCCTGCGAATAGGCGAAGAGCAGCTTGGCGCCATGCTTGATCAGGCCGCCGTATTCCTGCGCGGTGCCCGGCAGGAAGCCCGGCACGTCGACGAAGGTGACGATCGGGATCGAGAAGGCATCGCAGAAGCGCACGAAGCGGGCCGCCTTGCGAGAGGCGTCCGAATCGAGCACGCCGGCCAGCACCATCGGCTGGTTCGCCACGAAGCCGACGGTGCGGCCCTCGATGCGCCCGAAGCCCGTCATGATGTTGCGGGCGTAGGTCGCCTGGATCTCGAAGAAGTCGCCCTCGTCGGCCACGCGCCGGATCAGCTCGCCCATGTCGTAGGGCTTGTTCGGGTTGTCCGGGATCAGCGTGTCGAGGCTCATGTCGAGGCGCAGCGGATCGTCGAAGCTCTCGATCTCCGGCACGCCGTCGATGTTGTTGGCGGGCAGGAAGTCGACGAGGCGGCGGACCTGCAGGAGCGCCTCGACGTCGTTCTCGAAGGAGCCGTCGGCGATGGAGGACTTGGTGGTGTGGACCTTGGCGCCGCCGAGCTCCTCGGCCGTCACGACTTCGTTGGTGACCGTCTTCACCACGTCGGGGCCGGTCACGAACATGTAGCTCGTGTCGCGCACCATGAAGATGAAGTCGGTCATGGCCGGCGAGTAGACGTCGCCGCCCGCGCAGGGGCCCATGATCACCGAGATCTGCGGGATGACGCCCGAGGCGGCGACGTTGCGGCGGAAGACCTCACCGTAGCCGCCCAGCGCCGCGACGCCTTCCTGGATGCGGGCCCCACCGGCATCGAAGATGCCGATGATCGGCGCGCGCATCTTCAGCGCCATGTCCTGGACCTTGACGATCTTGGCCGCGTGCGCCTCGGACAGGGAGCCGCCGAATACCGTGAAGTCCTTCGAGAACAGGAAGACCGTGCGTCCGTTGATGGTGCCCCAGCCCGTGACCACGCCGTCGCCGGGGATCTTCTGCTTCTCCATGCCGAAATCGGTGGAGCGATGCTGGACGAACATGTCGAACTCCTCGAACGACCCGTGGTCGAGGAGGAGCTCGATGCGCTCGCGCGCGGTCAGCTTGCCGCGCTTGTGCTGGGCCACGACGCGGTTCTCGCCGCCGCCGAGGCGGGCCTGGGCGCGCCGCTCTTCCAGCTTCTCGAGAATGTCCTTCATGCGCGCTCGACCCTGGTTGGAGAAATGAGGTCGCGTCCCGCACGAACTTGAGCGGTAACCTTGGCGGTCGCGATTTGAACCGGCCTTAGCACGCGGCGCTTTCCGCGAAAATCGATTTAACGGCTCAAGTGTGCCAGCCGGGCCGCGGCCTCGAACTCGGCTTGCCGAAGGGCGTGACGCGCCTCAGCCTCCGCGTCACGGCCCCAGACGCTCGCCTGATAGGTCTCGTCCACATGGGCCGCCGCCCAGGCTTCGGCCGGACTGGCCTGCTCGCGCAACACCGCGAGGGCGAGGACGAGCGATCCGGTCAGCGTCGTCAACGTGTGAAGGGCGGCCAACCGGAACGGGCCTTCGGTTTCGCCGATCGCCCGGCGCAGCGCCACCACGGTGGTATCCGGCTGGGTGACGTGCATGACGCCTTCGCCGAGGATGAAGCGGGCGCCGAGATCGCTGTGCGCCCAGTCGAGGATCGGGTCCCAGGCCTCGGCCTGGGCGCGCACGAGACGCTCCGGATCGCCGGCGCGGTAGGCCAGCAGGTCGGTGCCCGCATAAGCCGAGAGGTCGTCCACCACGGCCTCGCGGCGCGGCGCGACCCCGTCGATGGCGGTGTTGGCGAGGCGCGTCAGCGGCATGGTGGCGGGGTCGATGACCGCGACCTGCGCCGCCCATTCGGCCGCCACGGCCTCCGCGAGGGCGCGCGTCGGCAGGGCGAGAGGATTGCGGGCCGGCGTGTTCGCCGGGCGCCCGTCGAGGGTCAGCCGGAAGCCGTCGCCGTGCGCGGCGAGGCCGGCCTCTCCGTAGAACCGTTTCGGCAGGGCGGGCTTGCCGGGGCCGCGTGCCGCACGGGTGGGATCGGGCTGGGTGGGGTGTTCAGGCTCGCCGAGCCAATCGGGTTTGGGATCGTCGCTCATGGTCCTGCAGATAGGGCATCGCGGCGCGGGCTGCGAGACACGGCGTCTCGCGTCTGGCGCCGGGGTCAGGCCTGGGCCGCCGCCCGTGCGCGCGGATCCCCGGAGAAGAGGGCCCCGAGATCATCCGCGGTGTCGACGACGATGGAGGCGCCGGCACCGAACAGCGCCCCGACGGGATGGTAGCCCCAGGCCACGCCTACGGCCGCGGCACCGGCACTGACCGCCATCGTCATGTCGTAGGTGGTGTCGCCGATCATCACGGTGGCGTCCGGCGCGGCCCCGGTCTCCGCCATGGCCTGGAGCAGCATGGCGGGGTCGGGCTTGGAGGGCGCGTCGTCGGCGCTCTGGGTCGTGGCGAACCATCCCCGCCAGCCATGGGTCTCGATCAGGCGATCGACCCCGCGCCGCGCTTTTCCGGTGGCGATCCCGAGTTGCACGTCGTCGCGGGCGTGGAGGCGTGTGAGCAGCGCTTCCATGCCGGGGAACAAGGGCTCCTCGTAGTTCGGGTCGAGGCGCAGGATGTTGAAGGCGCGCTTGTAGCTCTCGGATAATCCCTCGATCGGGCCGTCGTCACCGACGAGGCGCCGGAAGGCCTGCGGCAGGGACAACCCCACCACCGAGAGCGAGTCCGTACGGCTCGGCGCCGTGAGGCCATGCTCGGCAAAGGCCATGCCCTGCGCGGCCACGATGAGGTGCTGGCTGTCGACGAGGGTTCCGTCGACGTCGAAGACGATGAGCTTCACGGATTCGGGCTCGTGCTGCGAACGGCGTTCCTCACGGCTGCCGCGGGCCCTGGGTCTGACCGTTCCGGGGGCGATCGTAGCCGAGCTTGCACCGGACGAGGAACCGGCGCCGGGCTCCGCCGCGCAGGCCGCGCGTGTGCGAGATCCGGTTGCAGGCGGCGTAGGACCGCCTCCGGGGCCGGCCGACCTGTGCCGCGCCGCGCCCTCCGGCCGTACCGACCGCCTGACTGGCTCCCGCCGGCCGTGATCCCTGCCCCTGTGCGCCCGGTCCCTGAAGCGGGACGGCCGGTGCCGCTTGTGGCTGCGGTCCTGAATTCTGCGGCGTCGCCGGCGTCTGCGGCTGCGCCCTTGTCTGGGTCTGGGCCGGTGGAGTCGCCTGCGCTGTCGCGGCGGTGCTGAGCGTGCTGCCCGCGCCGATCGCCGCGAGTGCCAGGAGTGCGAAGCCGATCGCCGGCGTCAGGATCGTGTCTCGATGCATCGTGGCGCGACGGTCCTTGGCCGGTGGCAACGCGCCCGCCGGGATGGATGGAGAGGATAAGGCATGGCGGGCGCTTGCCAAGGTGCAACCGTGGCGCCCTGCCGCCTCGTCCTCCGGCGAGGTGCCGCACCTCCCGAGCGCGGGAGGGGGCGTCAGGCTTCCGGCGCCTCCACGATGGGATCGTAGCGGGATGCGTCGAACCCGAGCAGGTTCCAGCTCTGCGCCATATGCGGCGGAAGCGGGGCCGTGACGTCCACGGGCTGTCCCGTCCGGGGATGCGGGATCACGATCCGTCGCGCGAGGAGATGCAGCCGATTCTGGATGCCGCCGGGCAGCTCCCAGTTCTCGATGCTGAAGTATTTCGGGTCGCCCACGATGGGATGCCCGATATGGGCGGCGTGCGCGCGCAACTGATGGGTGCGCCCGGTCACCGGCTTCAGCGACAGCCACGACAGCTTCTGGGCCGCGTTGTCGACCATGGCGTAATACGTCAGGGCGTGCGCGGCGCCCTCGTCGCCGTGCTTGGCCACCCGCATGCGCGCATCCGCGTCCGTGGGCTCCTCCTTGGCGAGGTAGGTCGAGATCCGGCCCTGCGCCACCCGCGGCACGCCGGCGGTGAGGGCCCAGTAGACCTTCCGGGCCGAGCGCGAACGGAAGCTCTTGGCCAGGGTCGCGGCGGCCAGCCGCGTCTTGGCCACGATGAGGCAACCCGCGGTGTCCTTGTCGAGGCGGTGGACGAGGCGCGGCTTCTGCCCGTCCTTGCCCGTCAGTGCCTCCAGGAGGCCATCCACGTGCCGCACGGTGCCGGAGCCGCCCTGGACCGCAAGGCCGAAGGGCTTGTTCAGGATCATCATCTCGGCATCCTCGTAGAGGATGAGCGAGCGGATGAAGTCGGCGTCCGTGGCGTCCTTCGCGGCCGAGCGGGGACGCTCGCCCTGGGCCTCGAGCTTGAGCGGCGGCACGCGCACACTCATGCCCGGATCGAGCCGATCGTTGGGCTTGGCGCGTTTGCCGTCGACCCGGAGCTCGCCCTTGCGCACGATGCTCTGGACGCGCGTGAAGGGAAGCTGGGGAAAACGCGTGGTCAGGAAGCGGTCGATCCGCATCCCGGCCTCGTCCTCCTCCACCGTGAGGGTCTGGACGCCGGAGGCCAGGGTGGCGGAGGCGGCCGCGCGCTGCTCGCGCCGGGTCGGTCCCTCTGGCGCCGGTGCGGTCTCGCGCGAGGCCGCGCCCGGGCGACGCGCCGGCGCGGGACCGGCCGGCGCCGGTCGCTCGGCGCGGGTGCGCGGCGCCCGCCGGGGGGCTTCGGTCACGGTCTCGAAGCCGTCCTGGGGGCCGGCCTCGCGGTCGCTCGCCTCCTGGCCGGGGCGCCAGGGGGCGTGCTTGGCCGCGGCATCGCCGCGCCCTTGCGCCGCGCGCTGGGCGGCATCGAGGGCACTGGTGCGCGGCCCCGTGCGCTCGCGGTCCGGCCGCCGGAAGGCACCCGGTTTGCCCGGCCGGGGGGAGCGGCCGGGCGGTGCGCCGCGGCCCGTGCCGGCGCCCTTGCGCCCGGAGCCGCCGCGTGAAGGTGGTCGTGTGGTCATGGCCTGCTCGTAACACCCACGGGCGCCACGACAAAGGGCACACGGAGCGTGTCGCCCGACCGGGTCGATCTTTCTGGGCTCCGATCCGGCCTCAGGCCGCGCGCCGGGCCGCCTCGAGGGTCAACCCGGTGCCCACGGAGCCGAAGGTGTCGCCATCGACCACGCGGGCGTTCGGGACGCCGATGGTCAGGGCGGCGCGGACATGGGGCAAGCCGGTGGAGCCCCCGGTGAGGAACAGGGCGTCGATCCGGTCCGCCGTGAGGCCGGCTTGCGCGAGGCATCGGTCGATCCGCTCGGCGATCCGCCGCGCGAGTTCGTCCGTATGGACGACGAGGCCCTGCCGGTCGATCTCGGCCTCGAGCCCCGCCTCGACCCAGTCCAGGGCGATCCTGCCCTGACCGGCCTCCGAGGTCGCGATCTTGGCGCCCTCCACCTCCATCGCCAGGGAATGCCCGCGCTCGGCTTCGACGACGGTGTGGAGCCGCGCCAGCAGGTCGGGACGCTGCGCGTCGCGGCGGACCTCCTCGATCTCGCGCAGGGTCTTGGCATTGTAGAGCCGGTTGATGCTCGACCAGGTGGCGAGGTCGTGGAAATAGCCCGTGGGGACATCGATATCGCCCCGCGTCATCGCGCTGCCGAGGCCGAGCAGCGGCATCACCGTGCCGAGGCTCAGCCGGCGGTCGAAGTCGGTCCCGCCGATGCGCACCCCGTCATTGGCCAGGATATCGCTGCTGCGATCGGGCTGCGCATGCCGCTCCGGCGAGAGGCGCACGATGGAGAAGTCCGAGGTGCCGCCGCCGATATCCGCGATGAGGGCGATCTCCTCCGCGCGGACCTGCTGCTCGTAATCGAGGGCGGCCGCGATCGGCTCGAACTGGAACGAGACGTGGCGGAAGCCGATGCTGGTGGCGATCGCGCGCAGGGCCTCCTCGGCGCGGGCATCGCCCTCCGGATCGCCGTCGACGAAGTGAACCGGGCGGCCGTGGACCACGGTATCGAGGACGCGGCCGGTCTCGGTCTCCGCCCGCGTCTTCACGGCCGCGAGGTAGCGGGCGATGACGTCGCGGAACCTGATGCGCTCGCGCCCGACGGGGGTCGTCTCCTCCAGGAGGGACGAGCCCAGCACCGACTTGAGGCTTCGCATCAACCGGCCCGGCGTTCCCTCGAGGTACTCGGCCATGGCGGCCCGCCCGACGAAGGGCGCCTGCCCCGGCGGAAAGAAGATCGCGCTGGGGATCGTGACGTGGCGCCCCTCCAGGGGCACGAGCTGCGGGCGCTGTCCGGTGACGAGGCCAAGGGTGGTGTTCGAGGTGCCGAAATCGAGGCCGCAGGCCGCCATGAGGATCTCCGGACGTCAGGTCCGCTGGTGGAGGGGCCGCCGGCCTACAGGCTGACCCGCGTCCGGTCCACCGTCCGTGAACCCGAAACGACGGACCGCGCCGGCGCGAGGCGGTCGGCGAACCGAGCCGGGCGGCGGTTTCGGCGACGGCCTCGCCGCGCGCCGGTGCACTTCGGCCGCCGCCGCGAGCCCCGCGCGGACAGGGCGGCGATCGCCCGGCGCAGGCGTCTCAGCCCTCTCCGAGATACCGGAGCCGCAGGTGAGCCATGAAATCCTCCGCGCCGAGGGGTTTGCCGGTGGCGGCGACGAGCAGGTCGTCGGTCTCGAGCAGGGAGCCGCGGGCGTGGATGGCCTCGCGCAGCCATCCGCGCAGGGCCGTGAAATCGCCCCTGGTCAGATCGGACGGCAGGCCCGGCCTCTGGTCCCGAGCCGCGCGGAACAGCTGCGCCGCCGCCATCGCGCCGAGGGTGTAGGTCGGGAAGTAGCCGAAGCTTCCGCTCGGCCAGTGGATGTCCTGCAGGCAGCCCAGCCGATCATCGGGGACGGTGAGGCCGAGGAGATCGCGCAGGCCGTCGTTGAAGGCGCCCGGCAGGTCGGCGAGCGCCAGATCGCCCGCGATCATCGCGGTCTCGAGTTCGTAGCGCAGGAGGATGTGGGCCGGATAGGTCACCTCGTCCGCATCGACCCGGATGAAGCCCGGCGCCACGCGCGTGTAGCACCGGTAGAGGTTCTGCGCGCTCCAGGCGGGTCCCTCCCCGCCGAAGGCCTCCGCCAGGATCGGCGCGAGATAGGCGCAGAACTCACCCGAGCGACAGGCCTGCATCTCCACCAGCAGCGACTGGCTCTCGTGCAGGGTCATGCCGCGGGCCGTCCCCACCGGCTGGTGATACCACGCGGCGGGCAGGCCCTGTTCGTAGAGGGCGTGGCCGGTCTCGTGCAGCACGCCCATCAGGGCGCCGGTGGCATCGGCGGCATCGTAGCGGGTGGTGATCCGCACATCGTCGGTGGCGCCGCCGCAGAAGGGGTGGAGGCTGACGTCGAGCCGGCCCCGCGCGAAATCGAAGCCGACGGCGCGCATCAGCCGTTCCCCGATCGCCTTCTGCGCCTCCACCGGGAACGGGCCGGTCAGGGGCAGCGGGGCCGGCTCCCGCGCCTGACGCGCCTGAACCGCCGCGATCAGGTCCGGCAACGCAGCGCGCAGGTGGGCGAACACCGGATCGATCGTGGCGCGGCGCATCCCGGGATCGTAGCCGTCGAGGAGGGCGTCGTACGGATCGAGGCCGAGGGCGGACCCCTTCGCCGCGCCGACCTCCCGCTGCAGGCGCAGGGTCTCGCCCAGGGCCGGCGCCAGCATGGCGAAATCGGCGCGCGCCCGCGCCTCCCGCCAGATCATCCCCGACTGGGACGACGCCTTCGAGCTCGCCGCCACGAGATCGGCCGGAACCGCGGCGGCATGCAGATAGGCCCGGCGCATCTCCCGCAGGTTCGCCCGTTCCCACGGCCCGAGGCTCGCGACGTCGTCGAGGGACCGGGCGATCAGGTCGCCGGTCTCCGGGGCCGTCAGGATCTCGTGGCCGATGACCGCGAGCTGGGCGAGCTGCTCGGCCCGCATGTCGGCCGCACCCGCGGGCATCAGCGTCTGGCGGTCCCAATGGAGAAGCCCCGCGGCGTCCCCGAGGGCGCCGAGGCGCGCGAAGCGGGCGGAGAGGATCGGATAGGTCTGCATGCTGGCTCGAAGGGACCTGCTGGATCGTGGCCTGGGCACGGAGCGTGACCGAGGACCGCTGGGACGTCGGTCCGGGGTGTCACGCACCCGGCCGCGCGGCGAGACCGGAGACGCGAATCCCACCATGGCGGCCACCCGGTTGCAAGGCCGGGCCGCGCGATCGCGCAGCTCCGGCGCCTCGCGCCGAGCCGAGACGTCGGACGCCCCGCAAGACTGGCCGCCGGCCCGGCCAGACCAGATCTGCCCCGGCCTGGGCAGTTAAGACGGTGTTAGCGGACTCGGTCCAGTTTGAGCGACATGGAACCCGTGCTTGTCCCGCTCAGCGACGACTCCGCCGCCTTCGATTTCAGCGCATTCCCGCTGGCGCCGAGCGGCGCGGCGCCCGCGACCTCCCGGGCGGCGGCTGTCCCGGACGTGCCCGCCCGGATGCTGGACGGAACGTCGGCCGGCTCACGGCCCCATTCCCTCCACCGGACGCTGCTTCCCTGGATCGGCGGTCAGGTCGCTGCGGCCATCGGTCTCGGCACCTGCCTCGCGCAGGCGATGCCGCCCGTCTCCGCCAAGCCGCTGCCCACCGACGAGATGGCCTTCGCCCTGCGCGTCGGCGATCCGGCGGAGTTCACGGGGCCGGTCCCGAGTGCGATCCGGGACGGCTTTCATCTGCGCCTCGTCTCGAGCGACTAGATTCCCCTCGTCTGCCTGAGGCAGCGGGCGCGCGACGCGTCGCGAACTTTCGACGGAGGAGACGCGGGCTTCAGTCCTCGTCGGCGCGTCGCTGCCGGCGCAGGGCTTCCCAATGGGCCAATCGCTCGGTGTAGCGCTGCTCCATGCCGCGATCCGTGGGCGCGTAGAAGTGCTGGCGCCCGAGCTTTTCGGGCCAGTAATCCTGGCCCGAGAAGGCGTCGGGCTCGTCGTGGTCGTAGCGATACCCCTCGCCGTAGCCGATCTTGCGCATCAGCTTCGTGGAGCCGTTGAGAATGGTGCGGGGCGGTGGCAGCGAGCCGTGCGCCTTCGCCACCCGCGTGGCGGCCTTGTAGGCCTCGTAGACCGCGTTCGATTTCGGCGCGCAGGCGAGGTAGATCGTGACCTGGGCCAGGGCCAATTCCCCCTCCGGCGAGCCGAGGAAGTCGAAGGCGTCCTTGGCGGCCGTGGCCACCACGAGGGCCTGCGGGTCGGCCAGGCCGATATCCTCCACCGCCATGCGCACGAGGCGGCGGGCGATGAAGAGGCGGTCCTCGCCGCCGTCGAGCATCCGGCAGAGATAGTAGAGCGCCGCGTCCGGGTCGGAGCCGCGCACAGTCTTATGCAGGGCGCTGATGAGGTTGTAGTGCCCCTCCTGGGACTTGTCGTAGATCGGCGCGCGGCGCTGGATGATCGCCTGCAAGTGCTCCGCGTCAAAGGTCTCGCCCGGTTTGGCCGAGCGCCAGACCTCCTCGGCGAGGGTCAGCGCGGCCCGCCCGTCCCCGTCGGCCATGCGCACCAGAACGCCCCGCGCCTCCGCGTCCAGGGGAAGCGGCTGGCCGGTCAGCGCCTCCGCCCGCACCAGCAGCTTGGCGACGGCTGCGTCGTCGAGCGCCCGGAAGAGGAGGACGCGGGCGCGGGACAGGAGGGCGGCGTTCAGCTCGAAGGACGGGTTTTCCGTGGTGGCGCCGACCAGCGTCACCGTGCCGTCCTCCATCACGGGCAGGAAGGCGTCGAGCTGCGCCCGGTTGAAGCGGTGGATCTCGTCGACGAAGAGCAGGGTGCCCCGCCCCGTGGCCCGGCGCCCGCGCGCCGCGTCGAACACCTTCCGGAGTTCGGCGATGCCGGAGAAGATCGCCGAGATCTGCTCGAAATGCAGGTCGGTCTCGTGCGCCAGGAGCCGCGCCACCGTGGTCTTGCCGGTGCCCGGCGGTCCCCAGAACACCAGCGAGCCGAAGGAGCGGGCATTGAGAAGGCGGGTCAGGGCCCCGTCGGGCCCGGTCAGGTGCTCCTGCCCGACCACCTCCGCCAGGGTTTTCGGACGCAGGGCATCCGCGAGGGGGCGGGGGGCGGTGTTGGCCAAGCCGGCGGAGGCGAACAGGTCGGACATCGGCGCATCAAAGACGCGGGCGGCGCCGCTTAGCAACCGAACCGTCGCACCTGTCACCAGCGATCCGGCGCATGGCCCAGGCGCGGTGCTCCGCCTCCGCCAGAAGCGCCCGGCGGAAACCGACGTCGGAGATGGGTCACCTACATGCGAAGGGGTGTTCGCTTTCGGTCTTGCCGCAGCACCTCCTCAGATACCTTGGGATCGAGGTCGCCGAAGGTGTTGTAGAGGTCTTCCACGGCGGCGAGCTGCGCGACGATCGTCTTGTCGAGTCGGAGGTTTTTCGCGGCAATCGCCGAAAAGAGCGTATCGGCCGCCAAACCGTACTCGCCCGCTGCGATGAACGAGCGAATGTCCGTCGCATCGTGGTTGTCCAGATCGCCCTCGATGGCCCCGAGGATCCCTGCAAGAATCTCGGATTTTGGGTGAAGGACTTCGATCATGACCGAGCACCAAGTTGTCTAGAGAGGGAATCCCGTGATGACCTGGCCGTTCCCGTCGACGACCACCCTGACATGAACGCCCGATCGCACTCCTTCGACGATCAGGCGGCCCTGGTAACTCGGCCGCTTCATAAGTGTCGGATCCAGAGCGATCTCGGAAATCATATCCATGATCGTCTGATCCGACCATGATCGTGGAAAGTATGACTTTCCGGGTTTTCCGGTTCGTGGTGAGTGACCACCTCCGCTTGCGTCCCCGTGAAGGATATGGGCGGCGCGTTCCGCCGTGATGTTCGAGGGCAGCCTGAGCGACACGCCCATCTCCGGCATCCAGCGGACCAAGGGCAGCCCGCCGGAATCAACTAACGGTTGTTTCTATTCGCGAAGGTTCGCCGGGGCAAGCGGCTCGCGCGGGCGCGCGGAGCCTTGGATGCGCTACCCCCCGAACATCGAGGTCATGACCTCGCCGCCGCGGTTGATCGAGACCTCCCACATGTTGAGGCTGTTGCGGGTGATCCGTTCCAGGTCCTTGGTGGTGGCGATCGGCATGCCGTTGATGGCGACGATCATGTCGCCCTTCTGCAGGCCGGCGCGCGCGGCGATCGAGCCCTCGTCGATGCTGGCCACCGCGACCCCGTCCGACGGGAAGTCGGCCTGAAGCTCTTCCGCCACGGCGGGTGACGTGTTCACCAGGGTCGCGCCGAGGAAGGGCGAGCGGGTGCGCACCTTGAGGGTGTCGCGCGGACGCGTCTCCGGCGCGGGGCCGAGCTTCACCGCCACGGTCGAGCGCCCGGTGCCGCGCAGGATGCCGAACTGGGTCTGGCCGGTGAGTCCCTTCAGGGCGAAGCGGTAGCCGAAGGCTTCCGGGTCATCGACGCTCTTGCCGTCCACCGTGAGGATGAGGTCGCCGCGCTTGAGGCCGGCCTCCTCCGCCGGGCTCTTGGCCTGGAGGCTCGCCACCAGCACGCCGGTGGGGTGATCCAGGCCCATGCTCTCGGCGATGTCGGGCGTCACGCTCTGCACGCGGGCGCCGAGCCAGGGACGCCGCACGGCGCTCGCCCCGCCCTTGGCGGTCTCCACCACGGCGCGGACCATGCTGGCGGGGATGGCGAAGCCGATGCCGTGGCTGCCGCCCGATTGCGAGTAGATCGCGGTGTTGATCCCAACCAGTTGGCCCTGGAGGTTGACCAGGGCACCGCCCGAATTGCCGGGATTGATGGCCGCATCGGTCTGGATGAAGAACTGATAGTCGGAGGAGCCGACCTGCGTGCGCGCCAGCGCCGAGACGATGCCCTGCGTCACCGTCTGCCCGACCCCGAACGGGTTGCCGATCGCCATCACGAAGTCGCCGACTTCGAGGGACTCGGAGTCGCCGAAGGCCATCGGGCTCAGCCCGCCGGACGGGCTCTTGATCTTGACCACGGCGAGATCGGTGCGGGGATCGCGCAGGACGATGGTGGCTTCGAACTCGCGCCGATCGGCGAGCGCGATGCGCACTTCGTTCATATTCTCGATGACGTGGTTGTTGGTGATGACGAGGCCGGATTCGTCGACGATCACGCCGGAGCCGAGGGACTTCTGGGCGCGTTCGCCCGGCGCGCCGCCGCGCCCGCGTCCCGCGCCGTTGTCACCGAAGAAGCGCCGCATGAACTCGTCCATGGCGCTGCGGCTCTGACCGCGCGTGTCCACGTGCGAGGCATAGACGTTCACCACGGAGGGGGCGGCCCGCTTCACCACCGGGGCGAAGGACAGTTGCACCTGGCCCTTGGCGAGGGGCACCACCTTCTCCGGCGCCCCCGGCTCGGGGACCGCCGGCGACTTCATCATCTGCGCCGTGGCGGGCGCGGCGGCGAGCGTCGCGGTCAGCAGCGGGACGAGCAGAAGGGACGTGCGCGGCATGGGAACTCCCGGGACGAGGGCGCGGCGGCCCTGCCCCGGTCTGGGACGGCGCCGCGACGGATTCCCGGATATCTAGACGCGTCGAGCCGCCGGCGCGAGGGGCGCCGGAGCCGGATCTTTCAGCGCCGGCCGATCGTGCCGGTGAAGCGGCTCGCCCGCTTGGCGAGGGCCGCGAAGCAGCTCAGCGACGCGTCGGCGGCGCGCTGCATCTCGGTGACCTGGAGGCGGATGGCATCGGCCGGGGTCTTGGCGCCCGAGAGAGCCTGCCAGTGGGCCACCGCCGCGGCGCCCTCGCCGCGAAGATAGGTGAGCACGGTGGTGTTCACCTCGCCGAGTTCACCCATCACCTCGGAGATCCGCGGCGACTTTGCGAGGTCCGCGAGCTTGCCGAAGGAAGCCTGGGAGCCTTCGAGGACGGGCCGCGCCGCCGGCAGGGGCTCGGCCATGGTCGCGGGCAGGGTCTGAGCGATGGTCTCCACGGCGTCGGTCGCGACTTCGACGGTGTCGGTCGCGACTTCGACAGCGTCGGCCGCGGCCTGGACCGTCTCCCGCCCGCCTTCGCCCGGTGCCGCCGTCTCTTCCGGGACCACGGTGAGATCCTCGACGCGTTCGGAGGTCTCGGTCGTCGCGGTGGCGGACTCGGTCACGACCGGGACCGGCGTGCCGTCGCTTCCGGCTGCCGCCGCCAGAGCGTCCGGGGACACGCCTTCGAGGAGCGCGTCATGGAGGTTCGGCGCATGGTCCGACCCCGATGGATCGTTCGGGTCACCCATCTCGACGGCCTGCACGGTGTCGATGTTCATCGGTCCATCCTCCTGGCTGCCGGCGGTCTGCGGGAGCGCTCCGGCTCGGTCCTGCGCTTTGGAGGGGGGTCTGCGCCGTCTTGCCATGGCTTCTGTCTCCTTGCCGCTTCGAGGGGAAGAATAACCCGAAACGGCGGGATGTCTGCGGGGCGCCGCGCGGGCGGGCGGCACCCCGAGGCGCTGAAGGGGGCCGGCCGCGCGTTTCGGGCCTTCGGCCGGGTTCAGGCGGAAGGGCGCAGGGTGTTCTGAGCCAGGGCGCCCAGATCCTTGGCCTGGGCCTGCAGGGTGGCGATCTGGCTGCGGATGAATTCGCCCTGCAACGCCATCGCCTCGCGGACGTCGCGGGTCCGGACCAGCTTCTGGGCGAAGTCGAAGGTCGCGGCGGCATTTTCCTGAGCCTGGTCGAGACCCTTCGCGACGACGGTCTGCATCGACTCCTGCACCGACTTCGACGTCGTCTGCATCTGCTCGGCCGTCTTGACCGCGGTGCCGATGAAGGTGCTCACGGCGGTGCGGGCCTGATCGACGCTCTTCTCGGCGAAGGCGCGCATTTCGGCGGGGATTTCGAAGGTCTGACCGGTCATCTCGCTTCTCTCCAGGCCGCACCGACTCGTTCGATGCATTGCGGGGAATCTATGTTGCGATGCAACATGGGCGTCAAGATCATCGGTCTGGAAAGATGCAGAATTTTGCCAACTTTCTGCGCCGCCTTCAAGCCGCCGAGGCAGCCGCGTCCGCGGGCAGCCGTTCGACGGCCCGGGTTGCGAGAATGCGTTCGTAGACCGCGATCAACGCATCGGTATGAACCCCCAGCGTCATCGGGCTTGCCCAGTAGCGGGCATGCGCGGCGGCGCCGAGGCTGGCCGTGCGTGCGTCGTCGTGGAGCGTCGCGGCCGCCCGGGCCCAGGCCTCGGGCTCCGGCGAAACGGAATAACCGTTCACCCCGTCGAGGATCTTCTCGGACGCTCCGGATCGGTTCGACGCCATCACCGGGATGCCGTTGGCCAAGGCCTCGTAGACCGTCAGGGGCCCGGTCTCGTACCAGCGGGACGGCGCGGCGATCGCCCGGGCCCGGCGGCGCAGGAGAGACCAGACCGCGTCCGGTGCCTGCCAGCCCACGAGTTCGACCCCGGGGCGCGCACGAAGCTCGTTCTCCAGGGGACCGGTGCCGACGAACAGGGCCGGAAGCCCGGCGGCCCGCGCGGCGTCCGCCACGAGGTCGACGCCCTTCTCACGGGTCAGGCGGCCGACATAGGCCAGCGCATCGCCCCGTGCCGGATCGGCCGGCACCTGCTTCGTGACGCGCACCGGATTGTCCACCCGGTGATGGGTGACCGTCAGACCCTCCAGGAGCGTACCCATCCGCGCCACGCTCGCGTCGCAGACATGGATGACGTCGAGGCGCTGCCGCTTCAGGGCCGCGCGCAGGAAGACCGAGCGGCCGACGCGCACCAGCTTGTGGAGCCGGCTCCGGCCGTCGCAGGGCGCTGCGAGGCAGGCGGCCGAGAGAGGCTTCAGAGCACAGGGCTCGGCCTGATCGAAGCGGTAATAGACCCCGTTCGGGCAGGCCAGGAAGTAGTCGTGCAGGGTCGTCACGACCGGGAGACCCCGCGCGAACAGCGCCGGGAAGACGCTGGGCGACAGGCTGCGCGTCCATTGGTGCAGATGGATCAGGTCCGGCCGCACCGGCAGCGCGTCCAAGGCGGCGCCGAGACGGGCGGCGGCCTCCGCGTCCCAGAGCCCGTTGAGCGCGGCGCGATGCGCCGGACGCTGCCAGATGTCCGTGTTGCCGAGGCCGATCCGGCGGATGCGGGGATGGTCTAGGAGGTGATCCACCGGCCCGTCGATGGCCTGGATGTAGGTCACGTCGAGTCCGGCCTCGGCGAGGCCCCGTGCCGATTCGACGGCCACCTTCTCGGCACCGCCGCTCGCCACCGCGAATTCCGCCAACACGACGATCTGCATGGGAGGTCCGAGACTGTGCCGATGCCTGAGGAATTCGCAGCGGACGACCCGACGACCACCGCAAGAACCGGGATTTACCGGAGATCAACGTACGTTCGGTAAAGATCGGGGAAGACCTCGTCGCTGGCCGGGACAGTTCACCATGCACCTCGTCCTTGTCGTGGACCACGCCTTCATCAACGGCGGACAGGCCAAGGTGGCCCTGGATGCGGGGCTCGGGCTGCGTGCCCGCGGCCACAGCGTCACGGTGTTCGCCGCCGTCGGCCCCGCCGACCCTCGCCTGGAGGCGGCCGGCATCCGCGTGGTCTGCCTCGGCCAGGACGACATCGGCACGACCCGGAACAAGCTCGCCTTCGCCGCGCAGGCGATCTGGAACCGTCCGGCCGCCCGGCGTCTGGCGGAGGAACTGCGCGGTCTTGACCCGCGCGACACCGTGGTCCACGTCCACGCCTTCGCCAAGGCGCTCTCGCCCTCGATCGGGCGCAGCCTCGCGGCGTCCGGACTGGCGCTGCTCTATACGATGCACGAGTTCTTCCTCGTGTGCCCGAACGGCGGCTTCTACGAGTATCCGGCCGCCCGGATCTGCCACCGCACGCCGATGTCCCCGGGCTGCCTGACCACGAACTGCGACGCCCGCAGCTACCCGCGCAAGCTCCTGCGGGTGGTTCGCCACCTCGCTCTCGAGCACGTGGCCGGCCTGAAGGCCCTGTTCCCGCACATCGTCACCCTCAGCGCCCTGCAGGAACGGGTCGTCGCCCCGCATCTGCCGAGCGCGACCCGCTTCCACAGGGTCGACAACCCGATCGCGGTGGCCAACGCGCCCCTCCGCTCCGGGGCGCCGGGCGATTTCCTCTTCGTCGGGCGGATCTCCACCGAGAAGGGCGCGCCGATCTTCGCCGAGGCGGCCCGCCGCGCCGGCGTTCGCCCGGTCTTCGTCGGGGACGGGCCGGCCCGCGCCGACCTCGCGGCGCGCTATCCCGAGGCCGTGATGCTGGGCTGGCGCGACGAGGCCGGCGTCCAGGCCCTGATGCGGCAGGCCCGCGCCCTCGTCTTTCCGAGCGTCTGGTACGAGGGCCAGCCCCTCACGGTCTACGAGGCCCTCGCCTGCGGCGCGCCGGTGATCGTCAGCGACGCCTGTGCCGGCCGGGAGGCGGTGGAGGACGGCGAGACCGGCTTCTGGTTCCGCTCCGGCGACCCGGACTCGCTCGCCGCGCATCTCGTGCGACTCTCCGAAGACGGCCTCGCCGAGCGCATGAGCCGGGCGGCCTACGAGCGGTACTGGGCGGCACCGCTGACGTCGGATGCGCATCTCGACCGGCTGATGCAGGTCTACGACTTCGTCCTGCGCGAGGCCCGAACCGCGGGCGCGCCGGCCGGCCGCGTCGCCACGCGCTCTCAGCTTCCGGCCGTATCCTGAGACAGCGGCCGAGATCCATCGACCGCGATGGACTGGCCCGATGCGGGATGTCTCAGACCCGGGAGGGCGTTCTGGCCGGCCTGTCGACCCTTGGGTGGACCGATCCGGTCATCGGGCCCGGTTCCCCCATGGAAACCCCACGCGCGCCCGGCGTTGTTTCGGACGACGTGCCGAGGAAGGCGCTGAATCCCCGAACCGAAGGAGTGCCCGCATGGCCGATCACCAGAAGACACCGGAGAGCGACACGATCTCCACCACGGGCCAGGCCGCCCCGAAGGGGTCGGACAAGAACCGCCCCGAGAACCAGAAGGGCGAACTCGACGCGCGCCTCGACGAGGCGCTGGAGGAGACCTTCCCGTCGAGCGATCCCGTCTCGGTGAAGGTGACCAAGTAGCGCGACCTCGACGACACCCTCTGTGAATACCAGAACGCTGGGGCGATCGGATTTCCCTGGCGTTCTGGCGTCGGCTTGTGCGGCTCAGGCGGCTTCGAGCAGGCGGCGGGCGATGACCTGGGCCTGGATCTCGGCGGCCCCCTCGAAGATCGAGAGGATGCGCGCGTCGCAGAGCACGCGGCTCACGGCGTATTCGAGCGCAAAGCCGTTGCCGCCATGGATCTGCAGAGCGTTGTCGGCCGCCGCCCAGGCCACGCGGGCGCCCAGAAGCTTGGCCATGCCGGCCTCGAGATCGCAGCGCTTGCCCTCGTCCTTCTCGCGAGCCGAGAAATACGTCAGCTGGCGGGCGATGTTGATCTCCACGGCCATCATGGCGATCTTGTCGGCCACGCGGGGGAAGTTGATCAGCGCCTTGCCGAACTGCACCCGGTCCTCGGCGTAGCGCAGACCAAGGTCGAGGGCGTTCTGCGCCACACCGATGGCCCGCGCCGCCGTCTGGATGCGCGCGGATTCGAAGGTCTGCATCAGTTGGGCGAAGCCCTTGCCCTCGACCTCGCCGAGGAGGTTGCCGGCAGGGACCTCGAAGTTGTCGAAGGCGAGTTCGTACTCCTTCATGCCGCGGTAGCCGAGCACGTGGATCTCGCCACCGGACAAGCCCTGGACCGGGAACGGCTCTGCGTCGGTGCCGCGCGGCTTCTCGGCGATGAGGAGCGACAGACCCTTGTGGCCCTTCTCCTCCGGCTTGGTGCGCACGAGGCAGGTCATGATGTCGGCGCGCACGGGGTGCGTGATCCAGGTCTTGTTGCCCGAGATTTTCCAGACGTCGCCGTCCTTGACCGCCTTGGTGCGCAGGCTCGCGAGATCGGAGCCCGTGTTCGGCTCGGTGAACACGGCGGTCGGCAGGGTGTCGCCCGAGGCGATGCCGGGCAGGAAGCGATGCTTCTGCTCTTCGGTGCCGCCGCACAGGATCAGCTCGGCGGCGATCTCCGAGCGGGTGCCGAGGGAGCCGACGCCGATATAGGCGCGCGACAACTCCTCGGAGACCACGCACATGGAGATCTTCGGCAGGCCCATGCCGCCGTACTCCTCCGGGATCGTCAGTCCGAAGACGCCGAGCTCGGCCATCTTGGTGACGATCTCCATCGGGATGTAGGCGTTCTGGCTGTGCCACTCGTGCGCGTGCGGCACGACCTCGGCGAGGCCGAAGCGACGCATCTCGGAGCGGATCGCCTCCATGTCCTCGTCGAGGCCGGACTTGCCGATGGTGGCCGAGCCGCCGTTGTCGCGGATCCGGGCCACGAGGGCAGCCCGGTTCTCGGGGGTGTTGCCCTCGGCGATCAGGGTCTCCACCGCTTCGGTACGGAACTTGGCGACCTCGCGCGAACCGAGGCCGAGGGAGCCTGTCGGCCGCACCATCTCGCCCTGGCTCATCGGAATGCCCGAGAACATCTGGTCGAGGTACTCGCCGAGACCGATCCGGACGAGGAGGCTCTCGGTCTCGCCGAACTCTCCACTCTCCGTCAGACGCTGCGCGTACGCGCCGAGCTCACGCACGCCCTCGGCATAGGTCGCGATCCAGGCGAGACCATGCGTGGCGTGCTGCTGGGTCTCCATCTTCTCGGCCGAGATCTTGCCCTCGTCCGACAGGATCGTGGTGCGCACCCGCCGGGTCGCCTCGGCGACGAGGGCTTTGGCGGCCTCGGCCGCCTCGCGGGCCAGGGTCACGAGGTCCTGCGGTTCGGTCGAGACGACGGGAGAGGCTGACATGGCAAACTCGCTGGCAAAGGAACGATACTTTGCAGTCCATTATAGGGAGGTTCGTCGCCCCTGTAGAGGCGTCTCGCCGCACTGCGGCACTATCCCGCCTGAATTCATTATCCGTGGGCGTGGAAAACCCTGATTTCTCTTTGCTAACCAAGGGATGATGAATTTTATTGAGACGCCTCTCAAAGAAAAAGTCACCGCCGCACCGGCGGGGGCTCATCCGCGACTGGCCAGAGCGACACCGAGGGTGGCGATGGCCATGCCACTCATCTGGACCGGCGCGAGCGACTCTTCGAACATGAGGTACGCCATGACAGCCGAGACCGGCGGTACCAGGAACAACAGCGACGCGACACCCGCCACGGCGCCGCGCTTAATCAGCATCAGAAGCAGGAGGATGCCACCGACGGAGTTGACGAGGACCGACCAGGCAAGGCCGAGCCAGAGGGGCGTGGAAGCATCGAATCCACCCGTCCCGAACAGGAGGGCGATTGGAACGGCAAGGAGTACGGCGCCCGCGAACTGAATGGCGGCATTGCTGAGGAGATCCGCACCAGCCCCATGTCGCTTCTGCCAGAGGGTTCCGCCGGTCATCGCCACCATCGCGAAGAGGCAAGCAGTCAGGGCCGGAACCGGGATGCCGGCAGGATCCGAGGCGCCGATCTTCGGTGCCAGGACGAGAAGCGCACCGGAAAAGCCGATGCCGATACCGAGCCAGCGCCGCCGGCTCACGGACTCCCCAAGGACGCGACCTGCCAGGCTCGCGGTCAACAGGGGCTGCAGGCTGCCAACGAGGGCAGCGATGCCGGACGGCAAGCCATGCTGCACCGACCAGAACACGCCGATGACGTAAACCCCCTGCATCAGCACGCCGGCGAACGCGGCATGGAGCCAGCCGGTGCGGTCGCGTGGCCAGCGAGCTCGGAGCAGGAGTGCCAGGGTCGCCAGCACCAGCGCGACGGCAACGACCCGGATTGCCACGAAGGTGAAGGCCTCGGCATGGGGAGCCACGAAGCGGGCCGCGACGAAGCCCGTCGCCCAGATCAGAACGAACAGGGCGGGGACGAGGAACGGAGCGGGCGCGGGCATGATGGCGGCCACGCATCACAGGGTCGCGATAAATTCAAGCGGGTAGGGCGCCGCCTCGCGCACGGCACGTTGCGCGAACCGGTCGCGTGACGTTTAGAAGACACGCCCGCCTGCCCCGTTCGAGGACGAACCCCCGCCCCGTGAGACGTCTCCGCAAACCTTTCGAGATCGCAGGCGTCGCCGCCCAGCGTTTCGTCGCCCATGACGGCTGGGCCATCGCCAGCCACATCGCCCTCTCGAGCCTGACCGCGCTGTTTCCGTTTCTGATCCTGCTCGCCGCCCTGGCTGGTCTGTTCGGCACGAAGTCGCTCGCCGACGAGGCCAGCGTCCTCATCTTCGATGCCTGGCCGCGCGAAGTGGCCAAGCCCATCGTCAATGAGGTGCATCGGGTGCTGACCGAGCAGCGCGGAGGCGTGCTGACCCTGGGTGCCTTGCTGGCGCTTTACTTCTCCTCCTCTGGGGTCGAGAGCCTGCGGGTCGGGTTGAACCGTGCCTACGGCCTGCGCGAGGTACGGCCCTGGTGGCTGACGCGTCTCGAATCCATCGGCTATGTTGTCTGCGGCGCCTTCGCCATGCTGGCCTTCGCCCTCTTGGTGGTGCTTGGCCCCCTGATCTGGCGCAAAGTCATCAATGTGGCGCCGGGGCTCGAGCCCCTCAGCCTGACCGTCGCGATCGGACGGATCGGAATCACGGCCTTCCTGCTCCTCACCGTACTCGTGATCGCTCATAAGTTTGTCGCGACAGGGCGCCGCTCCGTCCTGGCGGTGGTCCCCGGAATCGCGGTGACCTTGCTGCTATGGTTCCTGGCCGGCCTCGGTTTCGGCTACTACCTCGACCGCTTCTCCAACGCCTACGCCTCCACTTATGGCGGCCTCGCCACCGCGATGGTGTTTCTGGTCTTCCTGTATTGGCTGGCCGCGATGTTCCTGTTCGGTGGCGAGATCAATGGCACCGTCATTGCAGCGCGACGCGTGCGGCTTCAGGCGCGGATGCAGGAGAAGCAGGCCCGGGCTCGGGGGCTCTGAGTCTGTACTGCTTCATCTGCGCGCAGGGCGCGCGATGACATCCGCCTGTGACCCTGGCGGCCTAGTGTCCCGGTTCGGGCACGGGCAGTGATGGCGTAAGCGGCGGCGCTGCGGCCGGCCCGGGGGAGCTTCGATGCGGATCAGGTTCGGTTGCGAGATGGGCTATGATTTTCCGCAGCCGACGCCCGTCATCGCCCGCCTGAACTCCTATCCGGTGAACGGCTTGGCTGCCGTACCGCCGGACGTGCTCACCCTCGATCCACCGCTGCCCCTGCGTACCTTCCGTGATGTCTTCGGCAATCGGACCGTGCGCTTCATGGCTCCCGCCGGTGCCCTGACCCTGAGCGTGCATGCGGAGACGGAGGATGACGGCGCCCTCGATCCGGTGGTGCTGGAAGCCGAGGAGCACGCGGTCGAGGATCTGCCGGAAGAGGCGCTGCCGTTCCTCGTAGCGAGCCGCTACTGCGAATCCGATCTCCTCTCGAGCGAGGCCTGGCGGCTGTTCGGGGACCTCGAGCCCGGCTGGTCGCGGGTGCAGGCGATCTGCGACTACGTCCACGGACACATCACCTTCGGCTATGGGTATGCCCACGTCGACCGCACCGCTGCCGATGCCTTCGCAAGTCGGCGCGGCGTGTGTCGCGACTATGCTCACCTGTTCGTCGCCTTCTGCCGGGCCCTGAATATCCCAACCCGCTACTGCACCGGCTATCTCAGCTTCATCGGCGAGCCCGAGCCGCATGCCCCGGGGGACTTCGCCGCCTGGACGGAGGTCTATCTCGGTGGCGCCTGGCACGTCTTCGACCCGCGCAACAATGCTCCGCGCCGAGGCCGGATCCTGGTGGCCCGTGGGCGCGATGCGGCGGACGTGCCCCTGACCCATACCTTCGGACCGAACCGCCTGACGAAGTTCCGGGTTTGGGCGGAGGACGGTGCGACGTCCGCCGCCTCGGATTGATCGCCTGCACCTGAAGACGCCGCATCGAGTGGGACGCGGATACCGTTCAGACGCAAGCGCAGCGTGAAGCCATAACTTTCAGGGTGCCGTCTAAGTCCTTGGCAAGACAACCAAAAGCCCTCGTCCAAGAACCGGCGAGGGCTTTTGGTTGTCGATTTGCGCTGCGCGGATCACGCCGCGAGCGGCATGCCTTGCGGCTCGGACCCCGCCATGAACTGGGCTCGCGCGAGATCGGCGAAGCGTCCGTTCTGAGCGACGAGCTCGTCGAAGCTGCCCGATTCGACGATCCGGCCCTCATGAAAGACGAGGATGCGGTCGGCGTTACGGATCGTCGCCAGGCGGTGGGCGATGACGAAGGTGGTGCGACCTTCCATCACGGCCTCCAGGGCACCCTGCAGCTTGCGCTCAGTGGTGGCATCGAGGGCCGAGGTGGCTTCGTCGAGGATCAGCACCGGCGGGTTCTTGAGGAGCGCGCGGGCGATGGAGAGGCGCTGGCGCTCGCCGCCGGAGAGCGAGCGTCCGCGCTCGCCGATCACCGTATCGAGGCCGTCGGCTTGGCGGGCCATGAACTCGGTGGCCTGGGCCCGCTCCAGGGCGTCGAGCATCTCGGCATCGGTGGCGTCCGGGCGGCCGACCTGCAGGTTCTCGCGGATCGAGCGGGCGAACAGCATCGGCTCTTGGAACACAACACCGATGTTGTGGCGCAGGCTGGACAGTCCGATGTCGCGGATATCGCTGCCGTCGATGCGGATGGCGCCGTGGTCCGGGTCGAAGGCGCGGTGCAGAAGGCCGAGCGTGGTCGACTTGCCCGAACCGGTGGTGCCGACCAGGGCGATCGTCTCGCCGGCCCGGGCTATGAAGGAAACATCTTCCAATGCCTTGCGGCGAGCGTTGTACGAGAAGCCGACGCCTTCAAAAGCGACCTCACCGTCGAAGCGCGTGACGTGCTGGGCACCCGGACGGTCGTGGACCGCTGGTGTGGTGTCAAGGATTTCGAAAAACTCGTCGATCTTGGGCATCTGCTGGAACAGGCCGTTGATGCAGGTCGCAACCTGGTCGAGGCGCGAGACCAGCATGGTCGCGAGGCTCATGAAGGCCACGACCTCGCCGACGCTCGCCTGACCGTGCTGGTGCAGGGCGATGCCGGTGATGAAGATCGCCGTCATGGTCAGGGTCGCGGAGGCGCGGGTGGCAACGTTGGCGAGCGCCCACCAGGACAGAACCGGGATCTGCGCGGCGAGCAGGTTGCGGATGATGTCGTGCATCGCGTCCTTCTCGGCCTTGGCACGGGTAAAGGATTGGATGACGGCGACGTTACCCAGCGCGTCAGAAGCGTGCTCGGCCAGGCCCGACTGGTAGGCCTCGACCCGGCCCTGCAGGGTCTCGGTACGACGCATGACCATCGTGGTCAGGGTCGTGAAGGCCAGCACGAGCACAACCAGGATCGAGCCGAGCTGCCAGTTCACGAACAGGGTCATCGGCAGGAGGACGATCAGGGAGACGAAGGCCACGAAGTGATCGCGGAAAAAGCCGAGCCAGAGCCAGAACATGCCGTTTGAGCCCTCCAGCATCGCCTTCAGGACGCGACCGGAATGGTTCGAGGAGTGGAAGGCGAGCGGCAGCTCGAGCACGTGCTCGAAGTAGTTGGCCATGGCGGTCAAACGGTTGCGGTGGGCCAGCCGGTCCGCGTGCAGGGCGATCGTCACGCCGGCCGCGATGGTGAACAGGCCGAAGGCCACCCAGGCGCCAATCAGGGGCGCCAGCGTCGTGAAGGCATTGGTGCTGCTCTTGAGGTGGGTGAGCTGGTCGATGATGCGGCCCATGAGAAGCGGCTCGGCGAACGCCGCCACCGCCAGGGCCACATTGGCGCAGGCCAGGACCGCCGCCAGACGGCGGTCGGAGCCCAGAAGACCCATGACCCGTACGTAAAGACGAACCAACGACATGATACCGTGTGCTCCGATCCCTGACCGGGTTGCGCGAACGCGTCCCGGCGGAAGCCGCCAAATCCTTGGCGTTGCGTGCCTTATGCGGAGCGCTCCCTGAACGGTGCATGACGCGAACCCCTCGGGTTTGGCCAGAGTCCGGCGGTGTTTTTTACGGTTCGTTCAACCTGAATCCGTAACGGTGGGGACGGCGCCTCGTCGTGCGGCGCCAACGCGGCATGCGGGCAGCCGCTCAGGCTCGAGTGATCATGGATCTCGCAACCGGTATCGGCCTCGTCGGCGGCTTCGCCGTCGTCTTCGTCCTGATCATGATCGACGGCGGCAACTTTGCCGCCTATTTCGACAAGCACGCCGTCATCGTCATCTTTGGCGGCGCCACCGCCGCGACGATGATGCGCTTCCCCTTCTCGACGATGATGCACGGGCTCCCGATGGGCCTGCGCTACGCCTTCTCGATGCGCGCCATCAAGCCACGCGACCTCATCGAGGAGATCACCAAGATAGCCGACGTGGTGCGGAAGTCCGGCCCGATGGCCTTGGAAAACATGGAGATCTCCGATCCCTTCCTGGCCCAAGGGGCACGCTACATCGCTGATGGTTATGACCGCGAGTTCATCCGGGACACCATGGAGCGCGACCGCGACAACTTCCTCATGCACCTCGACGAAGGCTCGAAGATCTACCGCGCCTTCGGCGACTGCGCCCCGGCCTGGGGCATGATCGGAACCATCCTCGGCATGGTGACGATGTTCGCCAACATGTCGGACCCCTCGAAGCTGGGCCCGGCTATGGCGACTGCCCTCCTCGCCACCCTCTACGGCGCCCTGATCGCCAACATGATCACCCTGCCGCTCGCCGACAAACTCCACGTGAAGCTGGAGGAGGAAGATGTGTCGCGCTCGCTTATCATCGACGGCATCCTGCTCATCCGCGACGCCAAGAGCTCCTCCCTGGTGCGCGAGATGCTCATCGCCTACCTCCCGCACAACCACCGCGACGAACTCGTGGCCGAGCCGGCGTGATGGCGCGCACCCGCATCACGCGCGACGGCGCCGATGGCTAAAAAGAAGCGCGGCGGCGCGCATGGCGGCCACGGCTGGTTCGTGACCTTCGCCGACCTGATGGCGCTTCTCATGAGCTTCTTCGTGATGATCGCCGCCTATTCGACCCAGGACCAGAAGAAGATGCAGGCGGTGGCCGGCTCCATGCGCGACGCGTTCGGCGTCAACAAGGAGTCGCGCTTTGCTGGCATCATCGAGAAGGACGGCCTCGCCCACGCCGACAAGGTCAAGTACAAGCGCGACATTCCCCCTGACCTTGCCTCCGATCACACCACCCCGCCCGCGGTCGACGGCAACGTTGACGAGGGTATGCCGGACAAGGGCTACCCGGACGGCGCCGGTCTCGCGGCAGCGAGCCTGCGTCAGGCGTTGCAGGACATGCCCGAGGTCGCCGAGCTATCGAAGAACATCATCGTCGCCCCCTCGCAACGCGGGATCGACGTGTCGATCGTCGACCAGGATGGCGCCTCGATGTTCCCCGATGGATCGAGTCGGCCCAATGCCCGTACCCGACGCCTCTTGGAGCGGATCGCCGGGACCTTGCGCAAGATGCCTAATCGCATCGCCATCACGGGCTACACTGCGACGGAGAGACCCGGAACGCGACTTCTCGCTCCGCCTTGGGAGCTTTCGGCCAATCGCGCGATCAGCGTGCGCGAGATCCTGGCCGGCAGCGGCGTACCCGATGACCGTTTCGCATCCGTGACCGGGAAAGCCGATACGGAGCCGCTGTTTCCGGACAATCCCTACCTCCCGGCCAATCGCCGGGTGACGGTGACGCTCCTCAGCGAAACGTCACCGACGCCTCGCATGAAGAACTTTCCCTGAGCCGCCGCGCCTGCGCCTCGTGCACCGTCCGGCCCGACGGCTGGCTCGATCGAGAGGCGTCATCGGCAACGGGAAAGTTTTTCTCGCCCAGCCATCCGGGGAGGCCTCTCTCCCCCCACCCCCTGGAAAACGCGCTCGCAGTCTGACGTCCGGTGGCTGTGCCAGCTTCCGGCCGGGACAGGTTATCCCCGGATAAAGCCTACTGTGCCAATAGGAGGGCCCAATAGACCTTGTACTTCGATCCTGGTGCGTAGGCGGTGGCGATGCCCATACGCTGCACACCGGGCGCAAGCATCGCTGCGTTGTGTGCCGGACTGTCGCGCCACCCGGAGAACGCCTCGGCCAAAGTGTGATACCCGGCCGACAGGTTGGCCTCTGCTGACTCGAAGCCGAGCCGCTCGACGGCATTCTTGACGGTCTGAGCCCGGCTCGGTCGATCGGCGGCGGCCATGGAGGCCGCCTCCGCCTCCGCCAGCTTCTGCAAGTCAGGATCAAGGCGCAGGGGCCCCGCGCCGTTTCGCGCGCGGTAGGCCGAGATCATGTCACGTGCAGTCGCCGTATCGACCTGTGCCGACTGCGTCGTCATCGACCAGTAGAGGCTGGGAAGCGTCGCATTTACAGGCTCCGGGGTAGCGCAGCCGGTGAGCAGAGCCAGACCGCCGGCCATCACGCCGGCTCCGAAAATCAGTACCGTCCTCCGCCCCACGCCTCGGTCTCCCTACGCACCGTGTCAGCTCCCCGCGCGCCGCCTCCCCGCCTCCGCGGAGCGCATCGGCTCGGCCTCGTCGAGCCGGTCCTCAACGCGCTGCGGCGCGGTTTGGTCTCCGGAGCGTTGCGGTTGGGCGAACGCGCTGGCGATCTGCCCTACGGCGCTCTGGAAAGAATCCAAGCCTTGCACCGTGACCACGCTGGACCCCGGCCCGAGGGCGGGGATCATTCCAGCCTGCGACAAGGTCTGAAAGACCGTAAGGTTCAAATCGTTCTGCACTTTCAGGCCAAGACTGACGTCGACGATCATGACGATCAGCTCGAATTCCAGGAAGGGATCGCCGATCTTGCGGAAGACGACGCGGGGCGGCGGTTCCTTGAGCACGTCCGGTTGGGCTTGAGCGCAGCCCATCAGGAGTTCGGCCGCGTGAACGGGGTCCTGGTTGCGCAGAACGCTGACCGTGATGCTGACGCGGCCGGTCCGATCGCCACGGACCCGGTTCTTCACAATACCGGAGATCAGGTTCGAGTTCGGCACGATCACAGCCGAGCGGTCGAAGGTCTGAATCTCGGTGGAACGCACCGAGATGCGTTTCACGATGCCTTCGCTGTCTCCGATCAGGACCTGATCGCCGACGCGGATCGGGCGCTCCCAGAGAAGAAGCAGGCCTGAGACGAAATTGTTGACGATGGATTGGAGACCGAAGCCGATACCGACCGAAAGGGCACCGGCCACGATGGTGAGTTTCTCCAGGCTCAGGCCCAGGTAGGAGAAGGCCAGCGCCAGGGTTAGTAGGAAGCCGATATAGCCCGCGATCGTCGAGATCGAATTGCGCAGGCCTGCGTCGAGGTCGGTGGCCGGCAGGTAGGTCTGTTCGAGCCAGCGCTGGATCGCCCGGGTCACCGCCATGCCGAGGAGCAGGAGACCGATGGCGAGCGCGATCGTGGAGAGCGAGATCGTGACGTCGCCGACCTTGAAGCCGAAGAAAGCGCTACGAACCGAGCTGAACACGTCGGTCGAGTCGAGGCCCCAGGGCGCCAGGGCAAGCAGCGCGGCCACGAGGACCAGTACCACTCGCGCGAGGCCGGTCGCCAGCACGGCGATCTGATTGATCGAGCGCTTGCGCAAGCCGGTATTGGCCTGGAGCGCGGTGGCGATCTTGGTGTCGTCGCAGAGCGTCCCCCCGATGAAGGTGTCGGCGCTGGAGATCAGCAGGAACAGCAGGACGAAGAGCCCCGCCGTCCAGACGAGCTGGTCGATGACGAAGGCCGCGAAGGCCACGTAGCCGACGAGGGGGGCGATGGCGATGACCACCACCGCCGCCCAGCCGAGAAGCCGCGCCGGGCCGCCGATCCCGGTGGTCGCCTCCGGCGCCACGTAGGGGCCGAAACACGCCTCCTCCTGCTCGGCCGAATCGGCGAAGCGATGCAGTCCGATGGCGAGGATCAGCGCTGTGGCGAGCGCGCCGATGCCGCGCGTGGCGATGGAGATGGGCAGCGCCGCCGAGATCCCCGAGTTCAGGGCCTCGATCGACTTGACCACTGTTATGACGATGGCGATGCCGACGGCTAGACGGGTCACCCGCGCAGCGGCGGCGTCGCTCATGGTCGCGACGCGCCAGGACGGCTTGTCGGGTGAGAGCAGTGCGTCGGCCAGGGCCTCCACGAAGGCGATGAAGGCCAGGCCACCGAGGATGGCGCCCGCCACCGGCAACAGGCGCAGGGGCAGGAGATCGGTGGCATCGAGGGCGTAATAGACCGCGTAGCTGCCGATGAACGCCGGGATGGTGCCGAGGAGGAACACGCGCCAGGCCGCGAGGAGCTTCCGGCGCTGCGAGGGGTCGAGGGCCTTGGCATCGCGCCGGCCGAGGCGTGGGGCGATGTTGCGACGCCCGAAATACAGGGCGATCGAGATACCGAAGGCGATCCCGAGCAGCAGCAGGTTTCCGATGGTGCCGTTGCGGGCGAACAGGGCCGCCGTATCCTCCACAGCGCCTTGCAAGGCGCGTCCGTCGCGTGGGATGTCGGCCGCGATCCTCATCCACAGGTCGGGATTCACGAGGGCGGTCGATCGCTCGAACAGGCCGCGAGTGAAGGCCGCGCGACGGCGGTTCGAGACCTGATCGACGATCTGGTCACTCTGGACCAGGAGGGAGCGGGCAAGTCGCTGGGTCTCGTCGATCTCCGCGACGGCGTGCTCGCGCTCCGTCCGCTCGCGCGCGACGTCCTCGCCCTCCTCACCGTCCTTCGGCTTCGGACCGAGCTGTGTCAGCCGCTCGCGGGCCGCATCGAGGCGCGGGGTGGTGATGTCGATGACGTGACGGATCTTGTCCGCGATCACCTCGATGCCTTCGCGGGCGCGGGTCAGGTCGCCGCTCCCGATATTCGGTCCGGTGAGGATTTTTTCGCGCTGCTCCAGATCCGCCTTAGCGCTGTCGAGCTGGTCGCGGACGTTTTGGATCTGCTCCGAAACGGCCGGCTTCGGGGCTACCGCTTTGGGGGCCGGCTTGCCATCTGCGGGGGCTGCTGGCGCAGGGGCCGGGGCAGCCTTCGTCGGGGCCGCGGCGGGCGCCGCCGTGGGCGTGCCCTGCCCGACTGCGCCCGCAGGAGCCAGGACGAGGACACCCAGCCAAGCGGCGATCAGTGCCGCACCTCGGGTGCCTCGGGTCGTCTGGCCTCTCGGGATACCGCCCATGATGATCCTTTCGCGCTGCGCCGTCGCGTGGTTCTGGCGCGCTGTCGCGCCTCGCCTCGTCGGGCCACTGGCAACCCGCATGCCCGAACCGGACGGGTAGAACCTGCACGACTCGGAAGCACGGGGAGCGACCGGAAACCGCCCCATCGCCGAGCAATGGGGCGAAAGGCTGACGGTGCGGCAGATACAGGCAGCCGATCGGTACGGATCGCCGGTCTGTGGGCGCGACCTCGTGGAGAGCGGGGGTGACCTTCACAAGCGTGTCACGCTGATATTAGACTAAATCCCGATGGACTTGGCCTTTTCGTTCCCGTGCGAGGAGGTGGCGACGACCATCCGCGCCGATGTGCGTCGCCACGAACCGGGCGTTCCCGCCCGATGCGACGGCTTTTGGCCAATGCCTGGCTCTCCCGCCCCTCCTCGGCGCTTGTCGAGCGGCTGGGCCCTACCCCCATTTCCGCCTGCGCCACGACGCTCCGGGACGCGGAGATGTTTGATCTTTCACCAACCTGGGACGATGCGCCCACCGACCTCCGCGCGTTGTCCCTCTGTTGACCCGTCGAGAGGGTAGCGCCGATGCTGGATCTTCAAACGCTCGTACTGAATGCGGATTATCGGCCGCTCTCTTATAATCCGCTCTCCTTGTGGTGTTGGAAGGATGCCTTCACAGCATTGTTCCTCGATCGAGTCACGCTGGTGGCCAGCTACGACGTCGAGGCTCGGTCCCCGTCTCGCTCGCTGCGCGTGCCCAGCGTCGTTGCACTGAAGAGCTATGTGACGCTGGCACGTAGCCCGGCCTTCACCCGCTACAACATCTACCTGCGAGACACTTTTTCCTGTCAGTATTGCGGCCTGCGCCTTCCGGCGGGTGGCCTAACCTTCGACCATGTCGTGCCCCGGTCCCGCGGCGGCCTGTCGAGCTGGGAGAACGTCGTCGCGGCCTGTTCCCCCTGCAATCTGCGCAAGGCCAATCGCACCCCGGCAGAGGCGGACATGCCGCTGCTCCACGAGCCGCACCGGCCGACACGGCACGAGCTGCACCGCCGCCAGCCGGAGTTCGATCACCGGGAGTATCACCACACTTGGCTCGATTATCTCTACTGGGACACCGAGTTGGAGACCTGAGTGCGGTCAGAGCGCCTGGAAGCGCGGCGGAGGCTCATTGTAGAGCGGTAGTGCGAGAGAGCGCGGCACGCGACGGACGGGAATCAGGACGACCGGGCGTCGCGGGGCAACGTAGACCGGATCCCGGTAGGCGATGTGCGGCGGGAGGAGAGGACGCCGGTCGCCCCGGCCGGGTTCGCCGCCTGCGTGAGCGGGCGCTGCTCCCACGAACGAGGCCGCAGCGCTCGCGAACAAGGCCGCGGCGCTGCCGAGTAAGATGTGGCGACGCATGAACGAACTCCCGGCGGCGGCGTGGTCGCCGCGCGGACGACCGTAAAAGAAAAGAGCGAGCGATCGCTTAAGGGCCTTCAGAATTTCACGGCGGCGCCGGCCCGCACGGTGCTGATGGCGATCCGGTTCGCGGCACTCTGCTGGAAGTCGTTGAGCATGACGTACTGATATTCGCCACGCAGGAGGATGTTGCTCGTCAGGGCGAACTCCAGGCCGCCACCAAGGACGAAGCCGCCCATGGTCTTGGTCTTGGCAGTGCGGACCACCTGGGTGGCCGGAGTTCCGGATTCCGGGTTGTTCGGGTCGAAGCCGTTCGCTGTGTAGCCGAAGTTCTTGACCGCCACGGGATTGCCCGTCGTCAGAGCTTGGTTGGCCTTGTAGGCGATCGTGTCGTAGCCGTAATCCTGAATCGCGACGGATTGCTCGGTATGGACCCGGCCGATGGCGAGGCCGCCCGTAACGTAGGGCAGGAAGTTTCCGATCGCGTAGCCGCCGCGGGCGCGAATCGTGCCGTAATCCTCGATCCGCGCGGTCGCGGCACCGGTCAACGAGACCGTCTCCAGGTAACCGTCGGATCCGACCTTGAACCGGCTGAGGCTGTCCCGCGTCGAGGCTGTCCGGTCGAACCGCGTATAGTCGGCCTCAAGGCCGATCACGGTCTCGTCGAACTGGTAGTTGAAGCCCGCGAAGGCGCCGTAGCTGGCCCCTTCCATATTGCCACCCCGGGACGCAAGCAGGCTGGAGGCGTTGAAGGTCGTTTCTGCGGTGGAGTAGCGCAAGGCGTTCGACACCAGCGGCGTGTAGGCGTTCTTGAAGCCGGCGGTCGCCGACGAGTACCCGCCGTGTCCACCGAAATAGACGCCGTTCCAGTCGATGATCTGGACTTCGGGTTCGTAGTCGGAGCCGCGCAGGATGCCGTAATCGAGGTCCGCGCCCCACGCCGGCACGACGATTCCGACAGTGAAACCGGTCAGGAGCGCGAGGGAAACGGTACGCATCGATGTCGTCCTTAGGGCGTGAGCCCGATGGGTCAGATGGCTGAGCCTATGGTTCGGTTTTACTTGAGTAACCTTAACGTTCCGTTGCCCTGTCCTTCGCGGGAACGGTAAGGAGCCCGGCGGCGAGGCGCTCGCCGGGCCGGGTCCCTTATTCGTAGGGATTTCGGTTCCAGCTCGCACCGGGGAGGCTCGCCGGACCGCCAGCGAAGCGGTAGCGCAGGCCGACGCGGACCTCATGCGAGGCGAGGTCCTTCAGGCGCGAATCGAAGCCGTAGGTGTCGAGCCCTGTCTTGGCGCGGCCGAGATCGACGTAGCGATAGCTGGTGTCGAGGCTCAGGCCGGCGCCGATCTCGTAGGACACGCCGCCTGTGAGGGCCCAGGCCAAGGAAGCGACCGAGCGGCGCGGGCGCCGCACAACGTCGCGCAAGCCGGTGCCCGCATTGCCGTCGCAGGCTTCCAGGATGCAGGTCGTCTGGGTGTAGGCCTTGCCGAGATGCTTATCGGCGAAGCCGATGCCCCCGCCAATATAGGGCGTCAGGCCCCACCAGGTCCCGAGGTCGGCATAGATGTTCACCAATCCGGTGAGGACGTCGAGCTGAGCGGATTCGATGTTGTAGCCCGTCACGAAGCCCGAGCCCGACGAATAGGCGCTGTAGCGGGCGGGCATCCGCTGATCGATCGTGGCGTCCACGCGCAGCCAGTTGTTGATGCGGTAGCCGACGCCGCCGCCATAGCCGGGAACCGTCTCGAGATTCAGGCGCGTGAGGGGATTGAGGGGGCGTCCGTCGGCCGGCGCTGGGGTCGCATCATGGGGACGGGCATAATCGCTGACCGTCGCGTCGACCCGGAGGTACCACCCCTCCCCGATGGCGACTGGGGCCGGTGGCGGTGGTGGCAGGGGGCGAAGATCCGCCGCCGAGGCGGTGGGCGCCAGCCCTTGAGCAGCGAGCATCAGCCCGAAGGCCGTGACGAACCGGAACGTGGATGCGGCCATGACACTCTCGAACGCTGAACGATTTGAAGCGATCGAAGGGGCGCGCGGCACGCCTCGGATCACGCAACGCCGCACTTTAGAGCGGAACCGTTAGAGAGGACTTAACCCTAACACTTTGTCGCAACGGGGTTTTTGATGATCGCCGACGCCCGGAAACGGACGAAGGCCGAGGACGCGGCACCCCGCGTCTTCGGCCTTCGGATCCATCCGGTCTCTGTCCCTGCTGGGGGGAGCCACCCGGCAGGGCACGCCTCCGTCAGTATTTGCGAACCAACGGGGCCGGCTCGGGCTGATACTCGGCGACTGCAGGGGCGACGATGCCACCGAGCAGCCAGCGCATGCCTATCCGGACGTCGTGGGAGGTGACCTCCTTCACCTTGTAGACCGCGCCACCGCAATCCTGGTTGATGCAGTTCACGACACCCGAGCGCACGTCACCCAGATTGAGGTAGCGATAGCCGAGTTCCAGCTTCAAATTGGGCGTCACGCTGTAGGCGAGACCGGCCATAGCCGCCCAGGCCAGCGTGTTCGAATGTTTGTCCTTCGCGAATCCATACCCGCCGGTCGCGTTGCCGAAGCCGCGATCGTTGAATCCGGAAAAGTCGTGGAACGCAGTGCCGACGCCGCCGCCGACGAAGGGCGTCACGCCATACCAGGTGCCGAGATCGATGTAGCCGTTCGCCATTACGACGACGGACGCCAAGTTGGCCTGATACGCGTTGACCCCGCGGCACCCATCCGAGCGGCAATCCGCTCCATAGCTGTCCTGGAAGGTCAGCTTGCCGCCGCCGCGGTACTCGGCCGTGATATCGCCGTGGAAGTAAGCGCCGAACTGATAGCCGACACCGCCGCCGGCGAAGAATTGGCTTTCGATGGCCTTCTGGTCGTATCGGTACCCGTCCGGAAGCGATCCCTTCAGGACCGTGGTCGAGATGGCGCCCACGCTGGCTGCGCCAACGCCGACGTCGCCGCGCAGGTACCAGCCGCCGCCGATCTCAACGGGCGGGGGCAGCGGCTCGGGCGGCAGGGGCGGAAGCAGATCCGCCGCTTGGGCGAGGCAGGGCGCTGCCACGCTCGCAAAGAGCGTGATCGAGCGCGCCAAGGCAGACAGCTTGGTGCGGCGCATCGGATGTCCTTCAATCGACCGTGTGCCGGAAGCCTGAAATGCCGGCGGGATGACGGGGACATCATGGGATCCAAGAGTTAAATCGGATTTAACGTTAAATCTTATCCTTGCGGATGCGTTGACGGCTGTCACACAACGCTTGGTCCGTGACTACGGCGGTATGCACGCTCGTTTTGAGTGGGAATTTAAGCGACAGGGAAACACTGCCCGTGCCCAGCAGACCAGAGGATGTTCGCCGCTTGGCCGGGGCACTTCCTGAAGTAACCGAGGGGGCGCACAACGGACACCCGGACTTTCGGGTTCTTGGGCGGATCTTCGCGACGCTGTGGGTGGAAGAGGAACGGTTGGTTCTGCGCCTCTCGCGAACGCTGCAGGCCGAGTGGATCGAGGCCGAGCCCGATCTCTTCGAAGCGGTGGACGGCGCTTGGGGTCGGCGCGGCTGGACTTGTCTCACCCTTTGGGAGGCGGATGAGGACATGCTGGCCGCAGCTCTCCTGGCCGCCTGGCGAGAGGTCGCACCTGCGGCTTACGATCAGATCTAGGGTCTCGCATCTCGAACGGGCCAAAGCATCTGTGCCGAGCCGTTTTAGTCAAACCCGAGCGAATTCACGCCGCAGCTTTGGCAACAGCCTCGACTACATCATCCACCACCTCCGTGACGAGGCCCCGGTCGTCCCCTTCGGCCATCACACGGATCACCGTCTCGGTGCCCGACGGGCGGATCACCAGGCGGCCGGAATTGCCGAGGCGCTCACGCGCCTGAGCAATTGCCGTGACGACCGAATCCGCACTCAGCGGCTGGCCGGACCGGTAGCGTACGTTCTTGAGGATTTGCGGCAGCGGCTCGAAGCAGTGGCAGACTTCGCTGACCGGGCGCTCCTGACGCTTCACGACGCTGAGCAACTGCAAAGCCGCCACGAGGCCGTCGCCGGTGGTGGCGTAATCCGACATGATGATGTGTCCGGACTGCTCGCCGCCGAGATTGTAGCCGTGCTCCCGCATGTGTTCGAGCACGTAGCGGTCCCCCACTGCGGTGCGCGCCAGATTCAGACCGATGCCACCCAGGAAGCGCTCCAGGCCCAGGTTCGACATGATCGTTGCGACCAGCCCCGGCTGCGTTAGGCGGTCATCCTCCTTCCATGACCGGGCGACCACGGCCATCAGCTGATCACCGTCGACGGACTGGCCCTTCTCATCGATGATAAGGACCCGGTCTGCGTCGCCATCCAAGGCGATGCCGATATCAGCGCGCAGCTCCCGAACCTTGGCCGCAAGCGCAGCCGGCGCGGTTGAACCGACGTCACGGTTGATATTGAAGCCGTCTGGCTCCACACCGATGGCGATCACTTCGGCACCCAACTCCCAGAGGGTTTCGGGTGCCACTCGGTAGGCGGCGCCGTTCGCGCAATCCACGACGATGCGCAGGCCGTCAAGGGTGACGTTGCGCGGCAGGGAGCGCTTGGCGAATTCGATGTAGCGGGCGTGCACGCTCTCGATGCGCTTGGCACGTCCAAGGTCCCGCGAACCTGCCAGACGCTTATGCAGTTCGCCGTCGATCAGTGCCTCGATCTCCCGCTCGACATCGTCACTGAGCTTGAAGCCGTCGGGCCCGAACAGCTTGATGCCGTTGTCCTCAAAAGGATTGTGCGAGGCCGAGATCATTACCCCGATATCGGCACGCATGGATCGGGTGAGCATTGCAACGGCCGGGGTTGGCATCGGCCCGAGTTGGAGTACGTCCATGCCCATCGATGTGAAGCCGGCAATCAGGGCGGTTTCAATCATGTAGCCCGAGAGACGCGTATCCTTGCCGATCACGACTCGATGGCGGTAATCGCCGCGCTGGAAGATTAAGCCTGCCGCTTGACCGACCTTCAGGGCAAGTTCCGGCGTGATGACGCCGTTGGCCCGTCCCCGGATACCATCCGTGCCGAAATACTTGCGCGACATGCTTTTCGCGTCCCGTCTGCTGTTCTCGTGTGTAGGGGAACTGAGTCCGCCTTAAGACGCAATCCTCCGACTGACCGCCGGTGATGATGCTTCGGCATTAGGTTCACCCATGGGATGAAAATCCGGTTGCCGGATCCCGCCCTTGAAGACCAAATCCATCATATCGTTAGGACGGCCTTGATACGAACGAGCCCGCCGGTGGCGGGCTCGTGATGTCAGATGTGGCTTATCTCAGGTTTTAAGCCTGTGGCTGAGGCTCCAGTCCATCACTGCCGCGTGGACGGCCACGGCCGGCAGACGGAACGGATGAGCCGCGCAGCGTGGTCGGTCCATCGCCCGCGTCCCGTATCGGAGGTTTGCCCGCGATGAGGTTCTTGATCTCGTCACCGGACAGGGTTTCGTATTCGAGGAGACCCTGAGCCAATGCCTCTAGATCGTCCTTGTGCTCACCGAGGATGCGGCGCGCCTCTTCGAGGCCGGTTTCCACGAGGCGGCGAACCTCCGCGTCGATCTTCTGAGCGGTCGCCTCCGAGACCGTCTGCTGACGACCCATCGACATGCCCAGAAAGACCTCGTCGTTGTTCTCTCCGTAGGCCACGGTACCAAGCTCGGGCGAGAAGCCCCAGCGAGTCACCATCATGCGGGCAAGACGGGTCGCCTGCTCGATGTCGGACTGTGCACCCGAGGTCACCTTGTCGGCGCCGAAGGTCATCTCCTCGGCGATGCGTCCGCCCATCATGATGGCGAGGCGCGAGGTCATCTGTTCGAAGGACATCGAGAGCTTGTCGCGCTCGGGCAGCTGCATGACCATGCCCAGTGCCCGGCCGCGCGGGATGATCGTAGCCTTGTGGACAGGGTCCGTCGCCGGGACGTTGAAGGCCACGATGGCGTGGCCGCCCTCGTGATAGGCGGTCAGCCGCTTCTCGTCCTCGGTCATGACCAAGGTGCGCCTCTCGGCACCCATCATCACCTTGTCCTTGGCATCCTCGAACTCGTGCATCGTGACGATGCGCTTGCCGCGCCGCGCGGCGAGCAGGGCCGACTCGTTGACGAGGTTCATCAGGTCGGCACCCGAGAAGCCGGGGGTGCCGCGCGCGATGACCTTGAGGTCGACGTCCGGCGCCAGAGGCACCTTGCGGACGTGGACGCGCAAGATGCGCTCACGGCCGACGACGTCGGGATTCGGCACCATGATCTGGCGGTCGAAGCGGCCCGGACGCAGCAGGGCGGGGTCGAGCACGTCGGGACGGTTGGTCGCCGCGATGATAATCACGCCCTCGTTGGCCTCGAAGCCGTCCATCTCCACGAGGAGCTGGTTCAGGGTCTGCTCGCGCTCGTCGTTGCCGCCGCCGAGGCCGGCGCCACGATGGCGGCCGACCGCGTCGATCTCGTCGATGAAGATGATGCAGGGGGCGTTCTTCTTGGCCTGCTCGAACATGTCGCGCACGCGCGAGGCACCGACACCGACGAACATCTCGACGAAGTCAGAGCCGGAGATGGTGAAGAAAGGCACGTTGGCTTCGCCCGCGACCGCCCGGGCGATCAGGGTCTTACCCGTGCCGGGGGGGCCAACGAGGAGCACGCCGCGCGGGATGCGGCCGCCCAGGCGCTGGAACTTCTGCGGGTCACGCAGGAACTCGACGATCTCCTGCAGGTCCTCCTTGGCTTCCTCGACGCCGGCGACGTCGTCGAAGCTCACACGGCCGGAGGCCTCGGTGAGAAGCTTGGCCTTCGACTTGCCGAAGCCCATTGCGCGCCCTGCCCCGGACTGCATCTGCCGGGAGAGAAAGATCCAGGCGCCGATGAACACGAGGATCGGCAGCCAGCTCACGAGCAGCTGAATGAACCATGGCGTGTTGTCGGATGGGGGACGAGCGGTGATCTGCACGCCCTTGCTTTGCAGCTTGGACACGAGGCTCGGGTCGTTGGGGGCATAGGACGTAAAGTTGCCGCCGCCGACATAGGTGCCGCTGACATCCTGCCCGGAGATCACAACCGTCTGAATCTTACCGGAATCGGCATCATTCAGGAGCTGGCTGTAGGCGATCTCGGAACCGCCACCACGATGACCCGGGTTCTGAAACAGGGTCACAAGGGCGAGCACGAGCAGGAAGATGACGACCCACAAGGCGAAGTTGCGGAAATTCGGGTTCATCGATCAATCCCTGGAGGCATCGGGGCCCGCCGCGCGAATTGGGGCGGGTCGCTCCTGACGCTCCCCGCCAATGTAGGCAGCGAGTCCCCCCTTGCCAAGTCGAAGGGGAGGCCGTGCCATGGCCATGCCGCCGCGGCAGGGCCGCATCGGATGGGAGGGTTACGAAGATTTCCTTCCCCGGCGCAGTGGCGCCGAGGTCAGCACCAGATCCCCTGCCCGCGTCACTTCGAACAATATCCCACGCAGAGTCCGGCGTACCGGAATCCCCTCATGCAGCGCGGGTCGAAGGTCATCCAGAACGAGGGCTTCGAGCCGTTCCAGCCGCTCCGGGCTATCGGGCTTCATCTGCTCCGCCGCGAGGCTCGCAACACGAAGAAGTACGGCGTCCGGCAGGAAGCGGAGATGGGGACCGTCCAGGTGGATGCCGGGGCGGCACTCGGGCCGGAGTGCCGTCACGAAAGCGATCCGCGCCGCTTCCGTCAAGGCCGCGTCGTCACGAGCGCAGCGCGCCGCGAGACGGCAGAGCCGATCCGGACTCAGACCTTCGCGGGTGAGGTCCGGTATGAGCCGGCGCAGGCGTGCTCGGGCGAAGCGTTCGTCGTCGTTGGATGGGTCGCGCACGAAGGCGAAGTGCCGGCGCTCGCAATAGTCCACGAGTTGAGCCTTTGCGATTTTCAGGAAGGGCCGTGCCAGTCTGATGGAAGGTGTCAGGGATCGCTCGGTGCGCATACCCGCGAGGCCTGCCGGCCCGCTCCCCGCCAGGAGACGCATCAGAACGGTCTCGGCCTGATCGTCCCGGGTGTGCCCGGTGAGCACGAGGCCGGCACCGATGGTTTCGGCATGGGTGGCAAGGAGAGCGTAACGCGCGATGCGGGCGGCCTCCTGAAGCCCCCGCGACGGCTTTGGCCCGGTCCAGGCCAAGGTTCGGTGGGGGAGACCGACAGCTTCGGCGAGGCTGGCGACCGCCGCGGCTTCCACGCCCGCTTCAGGCCGAATGTTGTGATCGACCGTGGCGACGTGGACGGTCGCCGCAGGATCGACGGCCGCCGCGGCAGCCATCAACGCGGTCGAATCGGGTCCGCCGGAGACCGCGAGGAGGACCGTTCCGCCAGTCAGATAGGGGCGGAGCGCGTCCTCGACCGCGTCGACCGGTTTGCTCAGGCGGCGCAGCGCGCGCGCTTCTGTTCGCGGGTCACGCCCTGGCGGACGCTGGTGCTGGCAGAAGGAAATTTACGCTCCAATTCCGCGAGGGTCGCACAGGCCTGCTCGCGGGCTCCGAGCGCATTGAGCGAGGCTCCGAGCTTCAACATGGCATCCGGCGCCTGCGCCGAGCGTGCATAGTCCGTGGAGACTTTCAGGAATTGCTCGGCCGCCTCGCGGTTGCGATTGCGCTGTAGGTAGCTCTCGCCGAGCCAGTAGGTTGCTGATGGCACCAGTGCGTCGCGCGGGTGGGATTGGATGAATTGGCGCAGGCCCATCTCGGCCTGCTCGTACTGGCGCTGAAGGATGTAGGCGTAAGCCATCTCGTAATCGGCGCGCGCATCCCCCGTCCCCGTAGCAGCGACGCTGCCGGCCCGGGGCGGATTCGGAAGTGCACCGGTGGTCGGAACGCGGGCGGGCGGTGACAGGTCGACTGGGCCGCCGAGACCAGGCGGCGTCAGGCCGGGCTCCTCGTCATCCGCCTCGACGACCGCCGGAGGCACGTTGCGAGCCCGGGGCGCTTCGGCCCCCGCCCCGCTCGGCGTGGTGGTACCCAGCTGCATCGGCGCGCCCGGTTTGCCAAGATTGTGCTCGGGATCGAAGGCGTCGCTGCGCTTCTGGGGCTTGGCCGGAGCCGGATTGGTCCCCGATGGAGCGCCGCTGCGGCCCCCCTTCGCCTCCTGCAGGCGGAACTCCACGTCCTCCTGAAACTTACGGAGCTGCTCCTTCAACTGGCGATTTTCATACTGCAGCGTTTCGATCTGCCCCGCGGTCTGACGCGACTGGTTCTCCAGCCGATTGAGCCGGACGACGAAGTCGGACGCGTCCTGCGCCATCGCGGGAGCCGACATCCCCCAGAGGATCGATCCCGTGACGGATCCGGCTGCGGTGGCGAGGCGGGTCGCGAGGAGGAGGCGGGCAAGCATGACGGGCGTTACCGGTGGTCGAGGAGCGGAGGTGCGTTCGCGAAGATCGCAGCCCGCCGATAGCAAATGCTGTCCTACGCGGCAAAAATGCGGCCATGCCGCGGCACATCGTTTCGGGCGCGGGATCCTGAGGAGGGTTCGGCTCCGAGATCCCGCGGCATCCTTGCGTCAGGAACCAGCGCCGCGATCGAGCACGGTGACGGCGCGGCGATTCTGGGACCAGCACGAGATGTCGTTGCACACGGCCACCGGACGCTCCTTGCCATAGGAGACGGTACGGATCCGCCCATTCGCGATGCCGCGCGAGGCCAGGTAGTCCTTCACAGACTGGGCGCGGCGCTCGCCGAGGGAGAAGTTGTACTCTCGGGTGCCGCGCTCGTCGGCGTGCCCCTCGATCAGGAAGGTGTAGCGCGGATAGCGCTGCAGCCAGTTGGCCTGCTTGTCCAGGGTGGCGGTGGCGGTCGAGGTCAGATCGGTGGAGTCCGATTCGAAGAACACCCGGTCGCCGATATTCACCACGAAGTCCTGGGCACTGCCGGGGGTGTTGGCGCCGCCGTTCATGCCACCGCCGGCGCCGAACCCGGAGGCGTCGGCCAGATCCTTGTCGTTGGTGCAGGCTGCGACGCTGAGGGCGGCGCAGAGGGCGGCCGCCAGCGGAAACACGCGGAAGCGCGCAATCATGGACATGATCCTGTTCTCCTCGGGCACAGCCGCCGGATCCCTGATGATCAGACCGACGACGTCGCCTCATGTGACCCCCTCGGGGACACAGCGGCGGTTCTTATGCGGTCTCGGTTAAGCGAAGGTTCCGTCAACCTTGAACGGATCTTTCCGAAATCGGCCAAAGTCTCGTGAAACCCAGTCTCCATGCACGCCCGCTCCGGATCGCTCCATCGACGGCGAGGTGAGACGAACCCCGGAGATCGGCCCCGATTGCGGCATCGGCGCGACGCTGAAGTCGATGTTTGTACGCGCGTCCAATCCGTGGCGGCATGGCAACATACGAAGCCCCGCGGGCTTTAGGATTGGTTTCGGATCGCACGGATCGCCGTCACCGCGGCTTCGGCGGATCGCCGGACGGCTGCCAAGGGCGCCGCAAGATCGGTTCCATCCAGGCAAGCCCGCTCCATCTCCGAACAGCGCTGGGAGAGATCGAAGAAGCCCAGGGACCCACTCGCGGAAAGCAGGATGTGGGCATCCTGCCCGAGGACGATGCGTTCCGAGGCGGGCGCCTGAAGCCGTCGGCCGATCTCGGTTCTCAAACGGTCGAGAAGATCCATTAGGCGGGCCCGGCCGAAGATGTCTTCCAACTCCTTGAGTGTGCGGGGCTCGTAGATCGGCCCTATCCGCGGGGAGGGCGCATCAGGGGCTGCGGACGTCTCGGCCTCGCGGGTCGAATGGTCCGGCATGAGGTCGTCCAGACTAGGTCGAGGGCGGGACTTGGCCCAGCCACCGCCTCTGTTGATCGGTGGTTAACCTCTACCGGACAAAGCCCACTGTGCAAAGAGTTGGTGCGATCCATGCACCGGCGTCAGGTCCTCGTCGTCGGGGACAATCACCGGCTTCCTGAAATGCTGACCGCCCTGTGCCAGCGGAACGGCATTGCCGTGGTCTCGGTTTCCGGCGGCGAGGCGGCTGTGGCCGTCCTCCGGCAGGCCAGCGCGACAGAGAACGGAGTGGGCAATACTTCGTACTCCTGTTCACCGCCATCAACCTTCCAGGCCTCATCGACGGCTGGTCCGTTGTGCAGGCTTTTCGCGCGCTCGATCCCGATGGACTGGTCGTCTGTTCGTCGACCCGCGTCTGCAAAGATCGCCATGCCGTGCCAGACAGCGTCTTCCCGGCAAGCCCTTCCGGACCCGGGATGTGCTTGTTTTCGCCGGCTCGCTAAAGCGTGAACCCGCCGCCGGATGGGAGCCGCTGAGTCTGCCGGCGACAGGCTGATGTCGGGGCGCAGTCAGGCCCTGAACAATGCCCGCACGGCGGGGTTCGCCCGCCAGCCCGCGACCCGGATGCATCCGAGAGCCTCCGGCGCATGGCGCCGATAGATCGCGAAGCTCGCCGCAATGAAGGCCCGTAAGTCGTATAGCTTCGGGTCGCCCCGGCGGGCCCGGTCCTTGAACAGCATCGTGCCGGTTAGGCCATAGTGCACCGCGAGGTCAGGGTAGAGGGGCCAGACCACGTCGGCGGCCAGATCATCCGGGAGATAGTCCTCGACCTGGGCCGGAAGCGGTTCAAGGCCCGCTTCAGTAGCGAGCCGCCGGGCAATATCAGCCAGCACGAACAATTTGGGATGGTTCAGGACGTGCATGAAGCAGCCGCGTCGGGACCATCGGGCGAGCTCCGCCTCCAGCGGAAACATGATGTCGCGTGCGCTGCCGAGAAGCTCCGCTGCGGCGACGTTCCAAGCTTCGTAGAAGCCGAGTCGTGTGTAGACCGACTCGCGGAACAGCTTCACGGTGTCCTCCAGTCCCAGCCCTTCCAGATAGGCGCACAGGACGATAGCGGAGTGATAAGGACCTGTCGGCGAGGCGATGAGGCGCGAGGCGGAGAGCGCACCGACATCACCCACGAGGACCATGTCGGGCTGATAGCCCGGGAACAGGATGGTCGGGTACAGGCGGAGGCGCGGATCGCCGTCGCCGAGGGCATGGACGTTGCCGCCCTCGACGAACCCTTCGGGGAAGAACTGTGTGAAGACGTGGTCGAAGGGGGCGAGATCGGCCTTCAGGCGCTCGAGGCTGCCATACCGTCGTCCGAGGCCGTCGAAGGGTACGAGGTGGACCTGCGCGCTCGGAAGCAGCAGTCTCAGAGATTGGGCGACGCCCTCGGCCTGGCAGTTGCCTAAGACCGCTATCCGCGATCCGTCCCGAACCGGGTCAAGCGAGTCGATGCGGGGCTTGCGCCATGCTCCCGCCCAGGATCGCCACGATGAACCCGGGCGTGCGAGGGAGGCAGCCAAGGCCGCGACAGAGTCCGGGACCAGTGTCTTGGTGGACGTGCGCGGCAATGGCCTGAGCGATCGGATGGAGATGCCGCCGTGGTGATGAACCCTTACGCCGATCTACCGGCCGAGCGATTTTGGCGCAAGGCCGTGGCAGGCGTGGCGCCCTTCGCCCTGGCACCCGCCCCGAGCGGCCGCTTTACCATCGCCCCCGAGTCCCGGGTGGCGACCGCTGGTTCGTGTTTCGCCCAGCATGTCGCCCGCGCCCTGACCCGGGCAGGGTTCGGGCATTATCTCGCCGAGGCCGCGCCCGACGGCATGGCGCCCGAAACCGCCGCCGACCGTCAATACGGGATCTACTCGGCCCGCTACGGCAACCTCTACACCGCCCGCCAGCTTCTGCAGCTCTTCGACCGGGCTTACGGCACCTACGCCCCTGTCCTCTCGATCTGGACGCGTCCGGACGGTCGCCTGGTCGATCCGTTCCGCCCCGGGATCGAGCCGGCGGGCTTCGCTGACGCGGCCGAGGTGGATGCCGATCGCCGGCGGCATCTCGCGGCGGTCCGGGCGATGTTCGAAAGCCTCGACGTCTTCGTCTTCACCTTGGGACTGACGGAGGGCTGGATGCATCGCGCGGATGGCGCGATGCTCCCGGTGGCCCCCGGGGTCATCGGCGGCAGCTTCGACCCGGATGCCTACGCCTTCGTGAATGCGCGGGTGGGTGACGTCCGCGACGACATGCTGACCTTCCTCGAGCGGCTGTTCGCGGTCAATCCAGCCGCCCGGGTCATCCTCACGGTCTCGCCGGTGCCCCTGATCGCGACCTACGCGGACCGGCACGTTCTGGTCTCCAACACCTACAGCAAAGCTGCTCTGCGAGCCGCGGCCGAGGAGATCGTCGCGGCCGAGCCGCGCGCCGTCTACTTTCCCGCCTACGAGATCGTCACGAGTACCGCCAATGCCGTGCGCTACTACGAGGACGATCTGCGTTCGGTTACGCCCACAGCGGTCGCCCACGTGATGCGGGTGTTCCTCGACGCCTTCACCACACGGGCGAAGGCCCCGATCCTGACTCAGCCCCTCGGAATCGAGTATCGCCGCGCGGCCAGCGTGATCTGCGACGAGGAGGCCATCGAGCGAAGCCTGACGTGAGCGCCTACTGGAGGTGCCGTGTGTAGGTGTCGCCCGCCGCGCGCTTCAATTCGGCGCCGGCCTCGCGCCCGATGCGGACGGCGTCCGACACGGCGCCGGAGCGCTGGACGGCCCAGTGGGCGCTGCCGTCGGGCAGGAACAGCAGGCCGTCGAGGTTGAGCGTGTCGCCGCTGATCCGTGCCAGGGCGGCGATCGGCGTCCGGCAGGAGCCATCGAGCTCGGCCAGCAGTCCGCGTTCGGCCTCGAGCTCGGCGGTGGCGGTGGCCGAGACCAGGGGGGCCAGGAGGGCGCGCACGGCGGCGTCCGCCGCGCGGCACTCGATGCCGAGGGCGCCCTGCGCAACGGCCGGGAGCATCTCGCCGACATCGAGCACGCTCCGGGCCATGTCGGCCATGCCGAGGCGCTCCAGGCCGCAGAGCGCCAGGAGCGTGGCGTCGCAGGTCCCCTCCTCCAGCTTGCGCATGCGCGTGTTGGCGTTCCCGCGCAGGGGTACGATCCGCAGGTCCGGACGGCGCATCAACACCTGCGCCGCGCGGCGCAGGGACGAGGTGCCGACCCGGGCCCCCGACGGAAGCTCGGCGAAGCCGGACGCGCGCGGCGACAGGAAGGCGTCGCGGGGGTCATCTCGCTCCAGGATGCAGGCGATGACGAGCCCGTCGGGCAGCCAGGTCTCCACGTCCTTCATGGAGTGGACGGCAACGTCGACCACGTCGGCATAGAGCGCCTGCTCGAGTTCCTTGGTGAACAACCCCTTGCCGCCGATCTCGGAGAGCGGGCGGTCGAGGATGCGATCCGCGACGGTGTTGACCACCACGATCTCGGTCTCGAGGCCCGGATTGGCCGCGACGATCTTGTCCCGGACCATTCCGGTCTGGGCCAGGGCCATCGGACTTCCGCGCGTTCCGATGCGGAGGGGACGTTGGATCATGGGCGAGGATCGCTCGGTGGTGGGGGGCCGGAACCCGGGGGATCGGGCCGGTCCGGTCTGCTGAAACCTAGGTACGCAGTCCGCGCGCGGATGTCACCGGGACCGCGTTCGATCCGCCGCCGGCCGCTAAGTATTCCGAAACCACGCGTACAGGTCGCGCCTCCCGCGCCCCGCGATCTTAGGCCAAGCTTATCGCTCTCGGCGTGTATCTCGTGCGACGAGGATGTCACGAGCCAGGTCGGCGGACGCTCACCGATGAAGCGCAGCAAGCTTGAAGCCTATTACGAGCAGGAGTTCGGTCCGCGCGACGACGAGCCGGACGACCGCCCGCTTCGGCGTTCGTCCGGTCGGGATCGGGCGCCGGCCAGGCCCCGGCGGCGGCGCGGCGGGTTCGGCATCGTCCGTCTGCTCAAGGTCACGCTGATGCTCGGACCCATGACGATCCTGCTGGCCGCGAGCCTGCTGATGGATTGCCAGGGGGGCGTCAGGGGATCCTGGGTCCCCGACATCCTGCGCAGCACCGCCTGCGCCCGCCGCGACCTGGCCGGCCGGGTTCTCCATCTCGACAGCGACCTTCGAACGGTCGCGAACGGCCTGCGGTAGCGCGGCGTGATCGGGACGGACCATCGCGATCGTGGCGGGAGGCCGCGGTGAAGCTCGGAGCTCGGACCATGCCCCTGGAGACGCTCGCCGCGCCGGTGCGGGACGACCCTGCGGCCGACGCGGCCACGCCCGCGCACGCCCGGATCCGTGAGGCGATCATCCGCGACGGCCTGCGCACGCCCCGGACGGTGCGCCGGTTCGGGGAGCTTGAAGGCGAAGCGGACGCGGAGGTCCGGTCCTTCACCTTGGGCTGGGCGCCGTCCCTCCTCCTCAACCTCCTCCTGCTCACCGCGCCCTTCGCTCTGGTGATCGGGCTGCCGCCGGTCCTGGCCTGTCGCGAGCGCGCCGAGCAGTTCGGCTTCTTCGCCGGCGAGACCCTGTCGGGTTGTGCCGCGCGCGGCGTCCGCGCGCGGATCGGCCGGCTCGACGACCGCATCAAGATGCTGGTGCGGGGCTCCGGCTCGTGACGCGGCCTCAGAAGGCCTGGAGCGCCAGCTCGGTGTGCTCGACGCTGGGCGGCGCCTCGAAGCAGGGCGAGACCATGGCCCGGTAGTCCTTCCAGGCCTGGGAGCCGGTGAAGTCCACGGTGTGGTTCTCGAGAGTCTCCCATTCGATGAGCAGGCGGTAGCGCTGCGGCTTCTCGATGGAACGCCGGACGGCGAAGCTGCGGCAGCCCTTGGCGGATTTGAAGATCGCCGCCGCCTTGGCGATGCCGGCCTCGAACTCGGCCTCCAGGCCTGGCTTGATGTCGATCTGCGCGATTTCGAGGATCATGAATCTCTCCGGCCGTAAGGTTCGAGGGGGGATCAGCGAAGGGGGCGGCCGAGGGCCTGGGCGAGCAGGCGCTGCGGGCTGCGCTCGGGGCGGGCCTGGTCGGCCACCGCGAGGTAGGCGGTCTGCTCCAGCATGTACTGGCCGCCCATGGCGCCGTGCATCACGAGGTCCGAGAAGGTCACCCAGGTCTGGCCGGGGGAGAAGTGGACATCGGCCTGGGGCGCCGTCTCCTGGTAGGTCATGTCCTGCTTCAGGGCGTCGTGCAGGTGCAGCATGAGGTGGTCGTACTCGCTGCGCCGCGCCTTGGTGATCTTGAGGAGCGCCAGCATCCGGGCCGAGAGCGGCGAGTAGCCGGGCAGGCGCGGCAGGAATTTCCGCGCCATGGACGGAAAGTCCTCGCCGACCCGCCAGTGGCGCGGCTGTCCGTTGGGGTTGATGTTCCGGAAGATGCGCAGGATGCGCTTCTCGCCGATCGGGTTCGACGGGAAGGCGTCCACGTGCAGGCGGGTGTCGTCGCGCCGCCAGCTCAGCTTGCGCTGGTCCACCTCGAAGGGGCGATAGGAGGTGCCCGCGAACGAGACCTTGCCGGCATAGGCCGGCAGGTGCTCGGCGACCAAAGCCTCGGCGAAGGCGCGGTAGCGGATGAGGACCTGGCGCAGGGCCTCCTGCTCCTCCGGCGTGCCGGCCGCGCCCCGCAGGGTGGCTTGCGGCCCGCGGATGTTGACGTTCTTGGCCTTGCCGTCGGCGAAGGGGCGCTCGACGAAGCGCTCCTCGAAGGGGCTGAGGGGAAAATCGAGGTCGGGGAACATCAGGACCGCGCCGCCCTCGAGGGCATCCACCAGAGACGGCGTGCCGGGGGGCGGCCCCGCGCGTGAGACGGATACGATCGGGCTGATCATCGGGCGGGGATCCTCGAAAACCGCGGCGGGACCGGCGGTTTAGCCGAAGCGCACGCGCCTGACCACGGGCGTGGCGGCCCGCCGTCGATCCCCCTGCCCGTCTCGGCCCGGATCGGTCCCGACGGATAGCGGTGGATGACGGCGCTTGCCTGTTGTCACACCGCCCGAACCGGCCCAACCCTGACGGCCTGTCCGGAGCAACCCTGGCGTTTCGGTCGCGTTGATGGAACAGTCGCGGTTCCGACCTCACGGAACCCTGCGGCGATGAGGATGCCGACCATGGCGACGTTGAAGGAATTCGAGGAGTCCCTGCGCGAGCACGGCATGCACATGGCCCTCGCCCTGCTGGAGCGCCTGCGTGAGCGGGACCGGGCGACGCGGACGATCAAGCCGGCCCGGCGCCTGACTGGCCAGAAGATGACCCCGGAACTCGCCCGCGCGATCCTCGACCTCCACGCCTCCACCGGCATGACCCAGCAGGAGATCGCCTTCAAGGTCGGCGTGAACCAGGGCCGGGTCAACGAAGTGATCAAGCGCGGCAAGTGGCTGGACGACGATCCCCACGCCCCGGAGGCGGTCGCCCGCGACAGGGCGAAGGCCCGCCTGCGCGCCGATCCGCCGGCCGAGCGACCGGCCGCCCGCCGGTCCGTGGGCAAGCCCGCGGCCAAACGGGCGAAGGGAACGCCGCCTGCGCGGCGTCCGAGCCCGCAAGGACAGCTGATCTTCGGCGACCTGTGATCGCACCCGGCGGTCGAGGAGCCTAGGCGTGGGGCGTTCCGCGTCTCTCTCGCGGGATCGACCGGGCGGGCTGCGCGTTGGCCCGCCATGCCGAACCGCGTCGCCCTCGCCGCCCTCGTTCTTGCCCTCTGCAGCGTCCCGGCGCTCGCGCAGCGGGCCTCGACGGTTGCCATGTCCTGCGGTCAGGCCAAGGGGCTGGTGGACCGGCGGGGCGGCCTCGTGCTCGGAACCGGCGGGCAGACCTATGACCGCTTCGTGCGCGATCGCAGCTTCTGCGAGGTCACCGAGATCACGGTCCCGGCCTTCGTGCCGGCACAGGATACGCCGCGCTGCTTCATCGGCTACCGCTGCAAGGAGCCGAGCCGCAGCGACTGGTTCGACGGCGGTTTCTGACGCGATCGCGTCGCCCCATGGGAAAGCGCCCCGGCCATGGGACCGGGGCGCTCCGAACGTCCGTCTGGGCCGATCAGGCGGCCTGCTGCGTCGAGCCCTCGATCACCGGGGCCCGCGGGGTGCGGCCGGTGGCGATCTGGATCTGACGCGGCTTCTTCGCCTCCGGAATCTCGCGGACGAGATCGATGTGAAGGAGGCCGTTCTCGAGGGCGGCCCCCGTCACCTGGACGTAGTCCGCCAACTGGAACCGACGCTCGAAGGCGCGGGCCGCGATGCCCTGGTGCAGGAATTCCGCCGGCTTGGCGGGATCGGACTGACGCTCGCCCTTCAGCGTCAGCGCATTCTCCTTCACCTCGATCGCGAGATCGGACTCCGTGAAGCCGGCCACCGCCACCGTGATCCGGTAGGCGTTCTCGCCGGTGCGCTCGATGTTGTAGGGCGGATAGGTCGGGGCCGCGTCGGCGCTCACGAACTGGTCGAGGGCCGAGAACAGGCGGTCGAAACCGACGGTGGAGCGATAAAGGGGAGCAAGGTCGAACTGACGCATCACATATTCTCCGTAAGAAGCAACATGCTGGTTCTGGGTCCGCCCGAGGGCCGGACCAGTCGCACCGCCGTATTGGCCGGTGCTCACCTGATATCGGAGCCGGGTTTCAGCCTCGCAAGAGCCTCAGCCGGCGCCTCGGCCAAAAAATTCGGTTCCTTTCTTGCCGCGAGACTGCGTCGATGCTGACCCTGCGTTCCACCCCGGACAATCCCGTTCCACCGGGCGGTGCCCTGAAGGCGGTGCGCACCGATGACGGACTCGAGCTGCGGGCCGCCCATTGGCGTCCGACCACCCGCCTGGTGAAGGGCACCGTTTGCCTCCTCCAGGGCCGGGCCGAGTTCATCGAGAAGTACTACGAGACGATCGCGGACCTGCGCGGGCGGGGCTTCGCCGTCGTGGCCTTCGACTGGCGCGGACAGGGCGAGTCGCAGCGGCAGGTCGACGATCCGCATCGGGGCCACGTCGCCCATTTCGACGATTACCGCCTCGACCTGAAGGCGATCACAGATGCGATCCTGCATCCCCTGATGCCGCATCCGCATCTCTGCCTCGCGCACTCGATGGGCGGGGCCGTCGCCCTGACCGGTGCCCATGACGGCTGGTTGCCGTTCCGGCGCGTCGTCATGGTGGCGCCGATGCTGTCGATCCGGATGGTACGATGGCCGGCCGGGGCGGCCCTCCTAGCCGGCACCCTGCACGCGATCGGGTGGGGCCGGCGTTACATCCCCTTCGGCTCGGCGGTTTCGATCGCGACGAAGCCCTATCCGGACAATCGCCTGTGCCGCGATCCGAAGCGCTACGCCCGCAACGCGGCGGCCGCCCGGGATGTCGGGGCCGGTGCCGTGGGCGATCCGAGCATTGCCTGGCTCGCGAGCGCCTTCCGGGCGATGAAGCGCCTCGCCGACCCGCGCGTGCCGGGCCGGATCTCGGTGCCGACCCTCATCGTTGCGGCAGGCGCCGACCCCGTCTGCGGCACCTCCACCACCGAGCGGTTCGCCCGCCGCCTGCGCGCCGGGCACATCCTGGTGCTGCCCGATGCCCGGCACGAGATCCTGTCGGAGCGCGACAGCATCCGGCAGGACTTCTGGGCGGCCTTCGACGCCTTCATGCCCGGCTCCGACGCGACGGAACCGACCGACACGCGCGTGCGGCAGGAGGCGTGAAGTTCAGGAGCGGGAAGCGGCGCAGGACTCGGGAGCAAGGAGGGGTGTGCGCTTCAGGATCAGGTGCGGTCGTCCAACTCCGCGACGCCGCTCTGACGGTCCGCATAGGCCGCTTTGAAGGCCGGGCGCTGCTGCCAGCGCTTCCAGAATGCGTCGATGTGCTCGAAGCGCTCATCCAGCGGCGTGGCGTTGACCGGGAACTTCGAGAAGGCAATGGCGGTCGCCATGGTGATGTCCGAGAAGGTGGGTGCCGCGCCGCCGAGAAGCCATTCGCGACCGTCCGACAGATGCTGGTTCACCAGGCTCGCATGCGCCAGGGCTTCCTTGCGGCAGTGTTCGCCCCAGGCCGGGTTGCTGGTGAGTTCGAGCTTCGGCCCCAGGCCCTGGTGCAGAACGTGGAACGCGGTGACGATCCGGTAGAGGATGTGCACCCAGATGCGGTTGTCCCACATCGTGTCGAGCCCCTGCTGCAAGGGGTCTTCACCCATGATGCGCCGACCGGGGAACGCCTGATCGAGATATCGAACGATCGCGGCCGTCTCCGAGAGGACGCTCCCATCCTCCAGCTTGAGGGTCGGCGTTTCGCCCCAGGGGTTCATCTTCAGGTGCGGCCACTGCCGTTGCTCGCCGCCCGGTGACATGTCGTAGACCCGTTCGGCGAAGTGATCCGCGATGCCTTTCTCGTACAGGAAGATGCGCAGACGTTGCGGATTCGGGAATGCCGAGGGCGAGGTGAAAAGCTGGAGGCGGGACGCGGTCTCGGTGGTCATTCAAATCTCCCTGTCTGTCAGTAGGCAGGCGGAGAGCTAGGGCTGTCCTTTCGATCGGTCAACACCTATCTGCCAACTGGCAGGCACTGAAGGAACGCGAGGCGGCGCGATGAAGGCAGACAACAAGGAGGCGATCCTCGCAGCAGCGAAGCGGACGGCGATGGCGCATGGCTACGCTGGCTTGAACTTCCGCGATCTTGCGGCCGAGGTCGGCATCAAGGCAGCGAGTGTCTACTACCATTTCCCGGGCAAGGCCGAACTCGGTGTGGCGGTTGCGAAGCGCTATTGGGAAGACATCGCCGCCGATCTCGACGCCATCTCGAACCAAGCGTCTGACCCTCTTGCCAGTCTGCACAGATATCCCGAGATTTTTCGCACGTCCTTGCAGAACGACAACCGCATGTGCCTGTCGAGCTTCATGACGGCCGAATACGACGATCTGCCGGACGTCGTGAAGCACGAGGTGCGGGCCTTTGCCGAGGTGAACGTCGCTTGGTTGAGCGACGCTTTGACCGCAGCGGGGGTGGTGGAGGCGGTCGACAGCGACGGGCGGGCGGGCGCCATTTACGCGGCCGTTGCGGGCGCCCAACTCATGGCGAGAGGTCGAGCAGATCTCTCGCTCTTCGACACTCTCATCGACCACTATCGCGCGACCGGCCTTCTCCCCGCGTAGGGATCCGCCCATTACGGAAGAAGGTCCGCTCCTGATCCGACGGCGGTCGTCCGGAGCGACTCGATCGGGTTGCCGCTGACTGTTCTTTGTAGGCCTCCCGAGGGAGGACCAAGGGCCAGAGCTGGACCACTGGGCGGGTGAGCCCCGAGGAGCGTCAGAAAGCCGTGCGCCTCACGGATTGAGGTGGCGCAGGGCCGCCTCGTGCAGGCGGCGGTCCCCGGCGGCGACGATGCGCCCGCCCCCCGTCGCCGGTCCGCCGTCCCAGGTCGTCACGATGCCGCCAGCGCCCTCGATGATCGGGATCAGCGCGACGATGTCGTAGGGCTTGAGCCCGGCCTCCACCACCAGGTCGATCTGCCCGGCCGCCAGCATGCAGTAGGCGTAGCAGTCGGTGCCGTAGCGGGAGAGGCGCACCGCGCCCTCCAGGTCGAGGAAGCGCTCCCGCTCCGCCCCATTCGCGAACAGGCGCGGGTCGGTGGTGGCGAGGACCGCCTGGTCGAGGGCGGTGCCGCGGCGGGTCAGCAGCCTGCGTTCGCCGCGGGGCGACCGCAGGCGGGCCTGGGCGCCGTCGCCCGAGAACAGTTCGCCGAGATAGGGCTGGTGCATCAGGCCGCGCACCGCCGCCCCGTGATGGGTCAGGCCGATCAGGGTGCCCCAGGTGGGCAGGCCAGCGACGAAGGCGCGGGTGCCGTCGATGGGGTCCAGGACCCAAACGCATCCGGCCTCGAGGTTTTCGGACCCGAACTCTTCGCCGAGGATGCCGTGGGTCGGCAGGTCGCGCCGGATCATGCCCCGCATGGCCACCTCGGCGGCCCGGTCCGCCTCCGTCACCGGATCGAAGGCCGCCCCGCCCCGCGCCTTGTCGTCCATGCCGAAGGCGGCGCGGAAGAAGGGCAGGATCGCTTGTCCCGAGGCCGCGGCGAGATCGTCCATGAACCGCGCGAGATCGACGACGCTCATCGGCATACCCCTCTTCCGGTCGGTGCCCGCCGGACAAAGCCCCATCCGGCAGAGATCCATCGGGATGGTCGGGGAGCGAAGCGGAGGGAGGGGGCGGCGGTCAAGCCCAAAACCGTGCCGTCAGACCGGCATCGGTTGGACCGGGGCGAATTTTGTCCCGACCGCGGGCGGTTCGTCGGCCGGACGACGGGTCCCGTGCGCGGCGGCCACGACGGCCTCCACAGCGGCCTTCAGGGACGACACGTGGATGTCGGCCTCCACCGCCCGGCGCCGGGTCGCCTCGTCGAGGCTGGCATCGTCCGCCTGCCACAAGCCCAGGACGAAGCAGGCGCCCGGGAGCTTGCGGTGCAGGCGGTCGGCCAGCCGGCGCAGGTGCGTGGGCTCGCCGCTGATCGCCATCGACACGATGCAGACGAGCTTTGCCGGGCCGGGATCGAAGGCGTCGATCCGCGCCCGTGCCACGTCGGCGAACGGCACCACCCGGGTGCCGATCCCGCGCTTGGCGAGGAGCTGGGCCAGGATCGCGCAGGCGGCCTCGTCGACGAAGCTGCGCCCGGCGACGCACAGCACCGTGCCGTCGGGCCGCCAGGCTTCCGGCACCGGGTCCGGGCGCGGGGCGTCGGGGTCGGCCTTCGCCTCGGTGTCGCCGCGCAGGTCGTCGCGGTCGGCCATCTCCTCGATCAGTCCGCCGACACTGGCCCGGATGTCGTTCTTCTGCTCGGTGGTGAGCACGCCGCGGGCGGCGTCCCGGGCGGCGAGCTCGAGGCCCCTCACCACCACCTCGTCGTAATAGGCGGTGAGCGAGCAGGTCTTCAGGATGAGGTCGGCATGCTCCTGCGCCTCCTCCGGGTCGTCGGCCAGGATGCGCTGGTAGAAGTTCTCCACCGGAGTCAGGGCCGGCCGGTCGCCGAACAGGACATCGAGGAATTCGAGCTTGTCCACGTGGCGCCCGAGCACCACGAGGCAGACCGTCAGCGGCGTGGACAGGAGCAGGCCGACGGGTCCCCAGAGCCAGGTCCAGAACAGCGCCGAGACCAGGACCGCGAAGGGCGACATGCCGGTGGACTGGCCGTAGAGCATCGGCTCGATGAAGTGCCCGACCAGGGGTTCGAGGATGAGGAACAGGATCAGCGTCCCGATCACCATCGACCAGCCGGGATCGACCGCGGCGGCCAGCGCCAGGGGGAACAGGGCCGACACGAAGGCGCCCACATAGGGCACGAAGCGCATTAGCGCCGAGAAGATGCCCCACAGGACGGGATTCGGCACGCCGAGGAGGTACAGCCCGATCCCGACCACGAGGCCGAAAGAGGCGTTGAGGCCGAGCTGGACCAGGAAGTAGCGGCTGAGGCGCTTGGCGGCGTCGTCCATCGCCACGGTGGTGCGGTGGAGGTCGCTGGAGCCGGCGAGCCGGATCATCCGGTCGCGCAAGTCCTCCCGCTGCATCAGCAGGAAGAGCAGCACCACGAAGACGATGCCGATGGTGGCGAGGGGGTGCAGGATGGGCGAGATCAGCGTGCCCGCCATGGTCACCGGTCCCGGCACGCGCTCCTTGACCTCCACCAGGATCGCCTTCTCGGGCGGGGCCGGATTGGCCTGGGATTCCGGCTTGGTTTCGGGCTTCGGTTCCTCGTGGCTCTCGTGCATCGTCCGGCCGATGCTGGCGACGTAGCCGGCCAGGCGCCCGGCGGGCGTGTCGTTGAGGCCCTCGATCTTGCGCTCGATCGTGCTGCGGTAGCGCGGCACGTCCTTGGCGATGTCGGCGAGCTGCACGCCGATCAGCGTCGCCAGGGCGGCGGCGGTGCCCAGCGCCAGGAGGACCGAGGCCGCCACCGAGAGGAAGCGGCCGAAATGCCAGCGCCGCAGCAGGTTCACCAGGGGGCCGAGGACGAAGGAGAGCAGGATCGCGATGGCGATCGGGATGAGGACGTCGCGGCCGACATACAGTCCCACCATGATCAGGGCGGCGACGATGATCGGCGACGTCACGGCCTGGGTCGGCGTGCCGGCGGCCGCGATGCGCGTGGGTCGCGGGGGGACGAGGGACGGCTTCGGGGGGGATCGCAGGGCCATTCCGATTCCGTGTTCGAGACGCGACGCGCGGGCCGCCGACGTGGCCGGCACCGACGCGGTGAGAACGACCCGCGCGCGCGAATCGATCCCTCCCGGGGGTTCATCTCGTCGCGAAACCGTGATCGAGGCGGGTTGAGCCTGCCTCCGATGCATAGCTGAGCGGCGGCGCCGCACCGGTCTTCGCGCCGTCCGCCCGGGGTTGCCGCGTATCCGTCCGCCTGGACGCCGTCATCCTGAACGTTCGGGTTCCAGCGGGAGGACGAGCGCTTCGTCGATCCTCGGGCGTGTCTTGCGCCGAGGGCGGTTTGACCTGATCGCGCCCGGGGAGGATGGGCCGATCGTGTTCGACGCCGCATGGAGACGTGCTTGGACTGCGCGAATTCTATGTCTGTATTGGGATACCTGCGCTAAACATAAGATAATTTCGGAGTCTATTTTGGGATGTGCAGGCGCAGCGATTGGCTTTAATGGAACTCTAAGCTTGGTTGCGTACGGTGTTCGACAGCGAGGGGACGGGGCCCGTCCGACGATGGCTGGAGGCAGGTGTGCACGACACGGCGAGTGATGCTGGCACGGGACCCGGCGTGGCCGATGCCACCAACCTGCGGGGCATTGCCGCCGAGATCGCGGCGCTCCAGCGCATCGCCTCCGACAAGAGCCGGCGCATCCAGTCGATCACCGGCCAGGTGAAGATGCTCGCCCTCAACGCCCTGATCGAGGCCTCCCGGGCCGGCGAGATGGGCCGCGGCTTCTCGGTGGTGGCGCAGGAGGTGCGTGCGATCGGCGCCGAGGTCGAGACCGTCGCCCGCGCCCTCGAGGTCGAGCTCTCGAACCGCATCGCCGGGCTCCAGGTCCGGGTCCGGAGCTTCGCCGACGAGTCCCAGACCCAACGGCTGATCGACCTCGCGCTCAACGCCGTCGAACTCATCGACCGCAACCTCTACGAGCGCACCTGCGACGTGCGCTGGTGGGCCACCGACGCGGCCCTGGTCGCCTGCGCGGCGGAACCAAGCCCGGAAGCCGCCACCCACGCGACCCGGCGGCTGGGCATCATCCTCGACGCCTACACGGTCTACCTGGACCTCTGGCTCTGCGACCTGAAGGGCAACGTGATCGCCCACGGACGCCCCAACCGCTATCCCGGCCTCATCGGCCGGAACGTCGCCGACCAGGACTGGTTCCGGCGCGCCGCCGCCCTCCCCGACGGGGAGGCCTACGTCGCCGCCGACGTCATGGTGCAGCCCGGTCTCGGCGGGGCGCAGGTGGCGACCTACTGCGCGAGCGTCCGCGCGGACGGCGACAGCCGGGCCGGGCCGATCGGCGTCCTGGCGATCCACTTCGACTGGCAGGCCCAGGCCCGGGCCATCGTCGACGGCGTGCGGGTGGCGCAGGAGGACCGGGCCCGAACCCGCGTGCTCCTCGTCGACGCGCGCAACCGGGTGATCGCCGCCTCGGACGGGTGCGGCGTCCTGGAGGAAACCCTGCCGCTGGCCGCCGGCGGGCGGCTGAGCGGCGCCGACCAGGATCCCCGGACCGGCCGGATCGTCGCCTTCCACCGCACGCCGGGCTACGAGACCTATGCGGGCCTCGGCTGGTACGGTGTCATCGTCCAGACGCCGGAGTGAGCGCGCTCAGACCAGGACCGGCATCGCGGCCTGCCCCGCGGCGCCGAAGACGCGGGTGTAGCGCTTGATCTCCTCGGCCGGGCCGATCGCCTTCGACGGATTGTCGGAGATCTTCACGGTGGGCCGGCCGTCGGCGGCGATCACCTTGCAGACGATGGAGATCGGGTCGAGGCGGCCGTCCGGCACCAGGCCGCGGAAGTCGTTGGTGAGCAGTGTGCCCCAGCCGTAGCCGATCCGCATCCGGCCGTGGAAATGGGCGTGGATCGCCTCGATGGTGTCGATGTCGAGCCCGTCGGAGAAGATCGCGAGCTTTTCGCGCGGGTCGGAGCCCCGGGAGCGCCACCAGGCGATGGCCTCCTCGCCGCCCGCGATCGGCTCCTTCGAGTCGATGCGGATGCCCGTCCAGGCGTTCATCCAGTCGGGGGCATTCGCCAGGAAGCCCGTGGTGCCGTAGGTGTCGGGCAGCATCACCAGGAGGTTACCGGCGTAGTCCTGCTGCCAGTCGGCCAGTACCGCGTAGGGCGCGCGGGCGAGGCCCGCATCGTCGTCGGCCAGCGCCGCGTAGACCATCGGCAACTCGTGGGCGTTGGTGCCGACCGCCTCGACCTCGCGGCGCAGGGCGATGAGGCAGTTCGAGGTGCCGAGGAAGCGGTCGCCCAGGGCCTCGTGCATCGCCTCGACGCACCAGTCCTGCCACAGGAAGCCGTGGCGGCGCCGGGTCCCGAAATCCGCGATGGACAGGCCGGGCAGGCGCTGCAGCCGCTCGATCTTCTCCCAGACCCGGGTCATGGCCCGGGCATAGAGCACCTGCAGGTCGAGCTTGCCGAGGTGGCGCACGACGCCGCGCGTGCGCAGCTCGTTGAGGATGGCGAGGGCCGGCACCTCCCACATGGTGGTCTCGAGCCAGGGGCCGTGGAAGGTCAGGACGTACTGCCCGTCCCGCGCCTCCAGCTCGTAGTCCGGCAGGCGGAAGCCCTCCAGCCAGTCCATGAAGTCGGCCGAGAACATCTGGCGCTGGCCGTAGAAGGTGTTGCCGCGCAGCCAGGTGGATTCGCCCCGGCTCAGGCGCACCGAGCGGGCATGGTCGAGCTGCTCGCGCAGCTCGCCGGCATCGACGAACGCGGCCAGCCGCACCTGCCGCGAGCGGTTCTGGATGCCGAAGGTGACGCGGGCGTCGCGATGGCGGCGGAAGATCGTTTGCGCCATCAGGAGCTTGTAGAAGTCCGTGTCGAGCAGGGACCGGACGATCGGGTCGATCTTGAAGCTGTGGTTGTACACCCGCGTGGCAAGATCGAGCATGGTTCGGATCACGGCCCCTCAGGCGGCGCCCCCGGGCGTCCGCGCGGCCGCAGAGGCGCACGGCACCGCGGGCCGAGTCAATCGGTGACACGAAGCGGTTGGGGGGGCGGCTGTGGGCGAGGCGGCGACCCGGCCGGTTCGGGCGATGGCGGGTGCCGCGGCGGCATCCACGTCACCGGTGCTCCACGCTGAGGGTAGGTTCTCAACGACTGCCCGCGACCTGACCTCGCCGCCTCGCAGCGCGGCGCGGACGAGAATCTCGGTCCGAGCGCGATCCCGTCTTTACCGAAATGGAATGCGTGGCCGAAACGGGATTCTTGGCCGAAACGGAATTTGGAATTGTTCGCACTTGAGTGCATCCTGCCCGGGCATCGGGCCGGCTCGTCAGGAACAATAAGACGGGACGCTCGGCCGTGGAGGACACATGAACGAGATCGTCAAGCCCGACTCCCTGATCGTCGCTGAGGCCGAGAGCCTGACCGAAACCTTCTTCGGCGGCTGCCCGCACGATTGCCCCGACACCTGCTCGATGCTGTTCGAGGTGAAGGACGGCGAACTCATCGGGGTTCGGGGCAACCCGGATCACCCGATGACCCGGGGCGGTCTCTGCGTGAAGCTGAAGGACTACGAGAAGCGCCACTACCACCCGGACCGGCTTCTCTACCCGATGAAGCGGGTCGGGCCGAAGGGCTCCAACCAGTTCGAACGCATCACCTGGGACGAGGCCCTCGACACCATCGTGACGCGCTGGAAGGCGATCATCGATCAGCACGGGCCGCAGGCCATCGCGCCCTACAGCTATCTCGGCAACCAGGGTCTCGTGCACGGGCTGAACGGCGGCGACGCGTTCTTCAACCGGATGGGCGCCACGGTGATGGAGCGGACCTTCTGCGGCGAGGGGTCCTGCACGGCGTGGCTCCTCACCGTCGGCCCGACCGCCGGCCTCGACCCGGACAGCTACATCCACTCCAAGTACATCGTGATCTGGGCCTGCAACTCGGTCAGCACGAACCTACACCACTGGGCTATCGTCAAGGACGCCCAAAAGAAGGGAGCCAAGGTCGTCGTCATCGACACCTACGCCTCGCGCACGGCGAAGGCGGCCGACTGGCACATCGCGCCGAAGCCCGGCACGGACGGGGCGCTAGCCATGGCGCTGATCAATTCCATCATCGAGCAGGGCCTCGTCGACCAGGACTACGTCGACAATCACACCGTCGGCTTCGAGGAACTGAAGGAGCGGGCCAGCACCCGCACGCCGGAATGGGCCGCCGCAATCACCGGCGTCCCGGCCGCGGAGATCCGTAAGCTCGCCCGCGAGATGGCGACCGAGCAGCCCGTGGGCATCCGCATGGGCGTGGCGCTGGAGCGCCACTACGGCGGTGGCCAGACGATCCGTGCCGTCACCTGCATTCCGGCGCTCACGGGCGCCTGGCGCCACGTCGGCGGCGGCGTCACGCAGTTCGGCGTCTGGGAGCACCCCTACAAGTTCGACGTCATGTGCCGGCCCGACCTGATCCCCGAGGGGACCCGCGTCGTCAGCAACCTGCAGATCGGACGCGCGCTCACCGGCGAGATGAAGCTCGACCCGCCGATCATGTCGATGATGTGCTGGAATTCGAACCCGGTCACGCAGGCGCCCGAGACCGACAAGATCGTCGAAGGGCTGATGCGCGAGGACCTGTTCATGGTTTCCGCCGAGCACTTCATCTCGGATACCGCCTCCTACGCCGACATCCTGCTCCCGGCCACGATGGGGGCGGAGATGGAGGACATGATCCTGTCCTGGGGCCACCTCTACCTGACCTACAACACCAAGTGTGCGGACGCGCCCGGCGAGGCGATCCCGAACAACGAGATCTTCCGTCAGCTCGCCGCGCGGCTCGGCTTCGAGGAAGAGAACTTCAAGTGGACCGACACGGAGTGCCTGGAGCACTACGTCGACTGGAACGCCCCGGCCTGCGAGGGCATCGACCTCCAGTACATGCGCGCGCACGGCTTCGCCCGACTCAAGGTCGGTACGCCGGACGACCGGGCGCCGCATAAGGAGGGCAACTTCCCGACGCCGACCGGCAAGTGCATGTTGATGGTCGAGGGTGCCACGAACTTCGTCGCCCCGCCGTTCCGTCAGATGTACGAGGGCTTCCAGCCCGGCGAGGCTCTCGACCCGCTGCCCGACTACCTGGGCCCGCGCGAGTCCCACACCAACGATCCGGAGCTGGCCAAGCGCTTCCCGCTCAACATCGTCTCGCCCAAGAGCCACTACTTCCTGAACTCCTGCTACGCGAACATGGAGGACAAGCAGAAGGGCCAGGGCGAGCAGTTCGTCATGATCAGCCAGCACGACGCCGATGTCCGCGGCATCCGGGACGGCGACCGGGTCCAGGTCGCCAACGATCGCGGCGCCTTCAAGGGCGTGGCGCGCATCACCGACGACGTGAAGGCCGGCATCGTGGTCGCGACGCTGGGCTACTGGCGCCAACTCAACGAGGGGACCGTCAACAGCATCTCGTCGGGGGCCTTCACCGACATGGGCCACGCACCGTCCTTCTCGGACAATCTCGTCGAGGTCGCGCGGGCGAATTGAGGGCGTCGCCGGCGAGCGGGGCGACCCCTCGAACCGAGGCGCGCAAACGTCCCACGGGACGCTTGTCTTTCGCGCCGCAGCCCGCGTGCCGGATTTCCCGGCAATCGGCAGGGACGCAGCCCGCGTGCCCGTCGCCGGTTGGCCCGGCGCGGCTCCCCTGCCCGCCCCCGGGATGAGGCCGGGCCACGCGGTCGTTCCGGCGCGATGCCTGTCCGCAGACGGCACCCTACAAACCAAGAGGGCGGCGCGCCCTTCGGCACGCCGCCCTCCGGTACGACACGGGCGTCCGATTCAGGCAAGGTCGACCTTCTTGGTCTCGGTCTTGGGCGACTCGCCGGTCAGCGCGGCCTTCACGTAGCCGTAGATGTGCAGCATCGTGGCGTTCGGGCTGTCCCAGTATTCGCCCTTCTCGGGATGGACGCGCAGCAGGGCGACCTCGGGATCCTCCTTCCCGTTGGGGAACCAGGTCTTCAGGCTCTCGCTCCACTTGTCGTTGATGACCGCCTGGTCGGTGACGATCTCGGCCTTGCCGGCGATCGAGACGTAGGTCTGGCTCGACGGATCCGAGTAGGCGAGGTTAATCTGGTTGTCCTTGCTGATCTCGGCGGTCTTCGGGGAGTGCAGCTTGGTGAAGAACCACAGGTCGCCGTTCTCGTCCGCCTCCTGGCACCACATCGGGCGGCTGTAGAGCTTCCCGTCCTGGTCGGCGGTGGTCATCATCGCGACCTTGACGTCCTTGATGAGGGCGAACAGCTTCTTGGCGCCCTCGTGGTCGCGGTGGTTGCCCTGGTGCATGGGATCGCAGTCTCCAACTCGTCGAAAGGGTTTCCGGCGCGATCATCAGCAACCGGATCGTGGGCTCAACGAGCCAGGACCGCATTGGTTTCGGAGAGGCGGGCCGGCGCCGGCGGCGCGAGCGCGGCCGGGGGCGACGTCCGGGCGGGCTTGCGACGCATCGCGCCGAGCCGGCCGAGGCGGCGGTCATCGAGGATCACGGCCGCGTCGCCGATGACTCGGACCACGTGGCAGTTCCGGCCCAGGCCCTTGGCTTCGTAGAGGGCGGCATCCGCCTCGGCCAGGAGTTCGGCCGGGGACGTCGTCCGTCCGGCTGGCACCACGGCGACGCCGATGCTCACGGTGACGAAGGGATGGCCGTCGCCCCGGGCCACGTGCGGGATCTGCAGGCCGGCGATGCCGGCACGCAGGCGTCGGACCACCCGGGCGACGGACCGGGCGTCGCATCCGCGCATGAGCACGGAGAACTCCTCACCGCCGTAGCGGGCGACGCAGTCGCGTCCGCCGCGCGTCTCCCCCGCGATGGCTTCCGCGATCCGGCGCAGGCAGGCGTCGCCGGCCGGATGGCCGTAGGCGTCGTTGAAGCGCTTGAAGTGATCGACGTCGATCATCAGCAGGGCGGTGCCCCGCGCCTGGCGGGCCGTCCTGGCCAGGGCGGCATCGAGGGCGCGGCGGTTGGCGAGGCCCGTCAGGGCATCCGTCTCCGACAGCACGGTCAGGACCCGGCGATCCTGCTCGAGGCCGGCCGAGCGCAGGATCTCGCGCAGGGAGACGAGGTAGGCCCGGCGGCGCACGCCCTCGATCTGGTGGTTTCCGTAGAGGACGAAGAAGGCGCCCGCCAGGGTCTGGAACGCGAGGCAGAGGGCGAGCTCCGGGGCGAGATCCGTGCGCAGGGCGATGCTCGCGAACGAGGCCGCCGCGCTGAGGCCGGTGAGCAGGAGCGCATGGGGGAAGCGCAGCACCAGCATCATGGTGGCGAACACCATCATGAGCGGGTACTCGATGTAGCAGATGGCGCTCATCGCCTCCCGCTCCAGGCTGAACAGCAGGATCGGCACCGCCGTCACCAGCAGCATCGTGGCGGTGACCATGCGCTCGCGCCGCGGCCCCGGCATCCGGGTGACGGACCAGGCGAGCAGCAGGCCGAGGGGCGTGACCAGGAACAGCCGCAGGCCGATCGCCAGGGGCAGCATGCCCGGCATCAGCAGGGCGGTGGTGAGGTTGTAGGCGTTGTGGAAGACGAGGCCGATGAGGATCGTCCGGCGCAGATGGAGCGCCCGTTCCCGGCCGGTATCGATTTCGTAGCGGGCCGAGACGGGCCGGGAGAACCGCAGGAGATACGGGCTCATGGTCAGGTCGCCTTGAGCGACGTCGCCGCGCGGGTGCCGTCTCGCTGGCCGCGCGGGGTCGGAAAACCTGTATCGGATCCAGGCGTACACGAATGAGCGTTCCTGCAACGGGCGAGACCGCCGCCGGGCGGTCTCTTTGTGTTGCATCGAACGTTGCGGCGGGCCGCGCGGACCCAAAACCGCGGCCGTCCCGTCGACTCATGCCTAGCGAAACCTGAACGCCTCCGTGGAAACCCCGGGCGCGGCGCCCCGTCCCGGCATGTTCCGGCCCCCGCCGCGACCAGGGGTCTCGCCCCCGGCAGATCAGGGAAGCGCTTGCACTCCGGCACCGCCTGTGCTGTCGCATGGGTTCGTCGCGGGTGGGCCGGCCGAGGCCGCAGCGTCCGCGATCCCCCGTTTGTCGCCGCGCCTCGGCTCTCCGGCCGGACGCGGCCAGGAGCCCGAACCTTGGCGATCACCCGTGACGACGTGCTGAAGGTGCTCTCGACGGTGACCGTCGATGCCGCGGGCACCACCCTGCCCGCCTCCGGGCGCCTGTCCCAGGTGGTGGTGGATCCGACCAACCGTGTGATGTTCTCCATCCTGATCGACCCCAGCGAGGCCGAGCGCTTCGAGCCGATCCGGCGCCGGGCCGAGGGCGCGATCCTGGCGACGCCGGGGGTCTCGGGCGTGTTCGCCAGCCTGACCTCCGAGCGTGGCCCGAACCAGCCGGCCCAGAACGCCCCGCAAGCCGCCCCTCCGCAGCCGCCCGCCCCCGGCCGTCC
>NZ_JCBANU010000023.1:0-97238 GCF_059816145.1 Methylobacterium sp. 001424705
GGGCGGCGCCGCGCTCTGGCCCCACCTCGTCGCCCACGTGCTGCCCCAGGCCCTGCGCGACACCGCCCTGCTGCTCGCCGGGGTGGGCGTGCTGGTGGTGGTGCTGGGGGCGGGCTCCGCCTGGCTCGTGGCGGCCTACGACTTCCCCGGCCGGCGCCTGCTGGAGGCCGGGCTGCTCCTGCCGATGGCGGTGCCGACCTACATCGTCGCCTTCGCGTATCTCGACCTGATGCACCCGATCGGCCCGGTGCAGACCACCCTGCGCGACCTCCTCGGTTATGCCCGCCCGCGCGATTTCGTGCTGCCGGAGATCCGCTCGCTGCCCGGCTGCATCCTGCTCCTCGGCTTCGTGCTCTACCCCTACGTCTACCTGCCGACCCGGGCCCTGTTCCTGATGCAGGCCGCCAACCTCATCGAGGCGGCGCGGATGCTCGGGCGTCGGCCCTCCGCCACCTTCCTGCGGGTCGCCCTGCCGATGGCGCGGCCGGCCATCGCCCTGGGCGCGAGCCTCGCCCTGATGGAGGCCCTGAACGACATCGGCGCAGCGGAATTCCTCGGGGTGCGCACCCTGACGGTCCAGGTCTACGCCACCTGGGTGAACCGCTCGGATCTCGCCGGTGCGGCCCAGATCGCCCTCGTCATGCTGGTGGCCGTCGTCGCCCTGGTGGCCCTGGAGCGCTGGGCCCGGGCCGGGCGCGGCTTCTCGAGCGGCGCCCAGCGCCCGCGCCGCCTCGCCCGGCAGCGGCTGAGGGGCCTGCGCGCCGCGTCCGCCCTGGCCCTCGGCCTCGTGCCCGTGGCCGTCGGCTTCGCGATTCCCGCGACCTACCTCGTGCAGGCCGCCCTGCGTCGGGTGTGGCGCAGCGGGCTGCCGGAGACGATCCTGGCGGAGATCGGCCACACCCTGCTGTATGCGGGCGCCGCGACCGTGATCGCCGCCGCCCTGGGCTTCGTGGTGGCGGCGGGGCCGCGCCTCGTTGCCCGGCGCTGGGGCGAGGCGCTGATCCGGGTGGCGAGCCTCGGCTACGCGCTCCCCGGCGCGATCCTGGCCATCGGTCTCCTCGGGCCCCTGGCCTGGGCCGACGCCACTCTGTCGGCGGGGACGACGCGGCTCTTCGGCGTCGCCCCGGCGCTGATCGGCCTCGGCACCGGCGGGGCCCTCGTCACCGCCTATCTCGTCCGCTTCCTCGCGGTCAGCATCGGCACCTGCGAGGCCGGGCTGGCCCGCGTGCCCCGCAGCCTGCCCGATGCCGGGCGGATGCTGGGGCGCGGGCCGGGCGCGACCCTGTGGCGGGTCCAACTGCCCTTGGCCTGGCCGGCGGTGCTCAGCGGCGCGCTCTTGGTCTTCGTAGACTGCGTCAAGGAACTGCCCGCGACCCTGCTGCTGCGGCCCCTCAACGTCGAGACCCTGGCGACCCATCTCTACGGCGAGGCCGCGCGCGGCACCTACGAGGACGGTACGGTGGCGGCCCTCCTCATCGTCGCCGTCGGGCTCGTGCCGGTGGTGATCCTGCTCCGCCTCGGGACCCCGCGCCGCGAAGTCGACGCAGAACCTGCCGATCAGCGCTTGACGTAGCCGCGCCCCTCGCCCTAGAAGGCCCTCGGTCCGGGTGCGTAGCTCAGCGGGAGAGCATTCGCTTCACACGCGAAGGGTCACAGGTTCGATCCCTGTCGCGCCCACCATTTCCCTCGAAGCCTCTCCGCTGCTTCGACGACCCAATCCCAAACACTGACACGAGTCCGAGGCCGCCCATGGCGCCGCCGGTCCAGGACACGCCCGCGACGGGGGGCTCGCCCCCGCCTGGACCATGTTCGGGACGCCTGCGGCGACGAGGATGGGCATGGCTGGCTCCCCTCTTCCTCAGGCCGCCCCCAGGGGCGACGACCGGGACGGGGGCCGACGCTTTCCGCGCGCCTTGCGGCGCTCGGGTGCGGGATCCGGGAGCGCTCGGGGCGTCTCAGGCGACCTCGACGGATCGGGTCTTCGGAGCTCCGACCCGGCGGCGGGGCGCGACCAGCAGGACGAGGGCGCCGGCCGCCATGCAGACGATCGATCCGGCCAGCACGCCGACCTTGGTCTCGGCCTCGAGGTCCGGCGCGTCGGCGAAGGCCAGGAGGCCGATGAACAGGCTCATGGTGAAGCCGATGCCGCAGAGGAGCGAGACCCCGTAGACCTGCATCCATCCGGCCCCCGCCGGCCGCTGGGCGAGCCCGAGCTTCACCGCCGCGAGGACGAAGCCGAACACGCCGAGCTGCTTGCCGACGACCAGACCGAGGGCGACCCCGAGGGTCACGGGGTCGAGCAGCATCGCGGGCGTGAAGCCCGCCAGCGACACGCCCGCATTGGCGAAGCCGAAGATCGGCAGGATCAGGTAGGCCGACCAGGGATGGAGCGCGTGTTCCAGCCGGTGCAGGGGCGAGGTCGGATCGTCCGGCCGGCCGATGCTGAGCCGCAGGGGGATCGTCAGGGCCAGGAGCACGCCCGCCACCGTGGCGTGCACCCCGGATTTCAGGACGAAGACCCACAGCACCGCGCCGAGGACGAGGTAGGGCGCGAGGCGGCTGATGCCGGCCCGGTTCAGGCCGTAGAGCACCGCCAGGGTCGCGGCCGCCCCGCCCAGCATCGGCAGAGACAGGTCGGCGGTGTAGAACAGCGCGATGATGAGCACCGCGCCGAGGTCGTCGAGGATCGCCAGGGCGGTGAGGAACACCTTGAGCGAGACCGGCACCCGGGAGCCGAGCAGGGCCAGGATGCCGAGGGCGAAGGCGATGTCGGTGGCGGCGGGAATCGCCCAGCCGCGGAGGGTCTCCGGCGAGTGCCGGTTCACCGCCACGTAGACCAGGGCCGGCGCCGCCATGCCGCCGAGGGCGGCGAGGCCGGGCAGGATCCGGTCCGGCCAGGTCCGCAGGCGCCCATCCAGCATTTCGCCCTTGATCTCCAGACCGACGAGCAGGAAGAACAGCGCCATCAGGGCGTCGTTGATCCAGTGCAGGACGCTCAAGCCCCCGACCTTGGTCTGCAGGACCGCGAAGTAGCGCTCTGCCAGGGGCGAATTCGCCACCACGAGGGCGAGCACCGCGCTCGCCATCAGGACGAGGCCGCCGCCCGCCTCGGAGGTGAGCATCGACCGGAAGGCCGAGAACGGCCGGCGGAGCGGGGCAGGAGCTTGCATGGTCCTTTCCTTACGACACCTGGGCCGGGACACAACCGCGGCCGCCGGTGAAGCGATGAACGCCTCGGCGCCCCCGTCCCCCTGCGCCGAGGCTCGTGGGGCGCGAGCATGCCGGATCCCCCGAACGGCCCTCGGCCACGCCCCATCGCTCAAGGCCTCCTCGGCTCTGTCTCCCGGGTCCTTGAGCTCCGGGAGACTTGGAATGCACGTATTCATCCCTGGCGCTTGTCCTGTGCTGGGTCCCCGAAGACAGTTGCGTTCAGAGAAAGCGTGGGTCGTCCGCAATCTCTCCCGGACGCAGGACCCCGCCAAGACGCGCCGTGCGTTTACCAAGGGGCGCGAAGGACCTTGTCGAAACGGACGCCACCTGCAATCCCTGCAGGGCCCTCGATGATCGGGGCGCAACACCGACTGTCGCCATGCGCCGCCTGCACAGCATCGACTCGATCCGTGGTCTGGCCGCCCTGGCGGTCATCTACGCCCATACCGTCGAGTTCGGGTTGAAGACGCAGCTCGGTCCGTTTCCCCTCGAGCGCCTCGTCCTGTCCGGGCTGACCGAGTACATCGATGTCGGGAAGATCGCCGTGACGCTGTTCTTCGCGGTGTCGGGCTTCGTGGTGCCCTTCTCGCTGTTCAAGGCGGGAGACCGGCCGATCCTCGCCTTCGCCGTGTCGCGGTTCTTCCGCCTCTACCCCGCCTACTGGCTCTCGATCCCCTGCGGGCTGCTGGTCCTGTTCGTGTGGCCGGGCCGTGACATCCCCGCCGTGCTCGTGCCCGCCAACATCACGATGCTCCAGCAGTTTCTCGGCGTGGAGAACATCATCGCCCTGTACTGGACCCTGCAGATCGAGCTGATCTTCTACGGCCTCTGCGTCGGGCTCTTCGTCCTCGGGCGTCTCGACGATGCCGTCGGCGTCGTGCTGTCGGCCCTGGCCCTGATCGCGGCCGCCCTCGGCCTCGCCGCCCTGCGCTTCGTCCTCGAGCGGAAATTCCCGGTGGCCGTGCCCCTGTCCCTGGCGGTGATGTTCTGGGGACTGTGCCTGCGCTACCACGTCCTCGAGCGCCGGCCGGGCTGGGGCACCGCGCTCGCCGTGGTCACCGGCGCCCTCGTCTGTGCGATCCCGCTGGCGTCCGTGCTGGCCTACGGGCGCGACATGGGCTTTCACGAGAACTGGGTGAAGTACCTCGTCACCTACTGGGCCGCGATGGCGCTGTTCGCCCTGCTGTCCCTGACGCTGCGCATCGAGGGGCGGCTGTTCACCTACCTGGGCGCCATCAGTTACTCGATCTACCTGTTCGGGCCGGTGGTCCAAGGGGTGCTCGAGCATGCGCTGGCCGGGTACGCGCCGGTCGTCCCGATCCACCTGTTCGCGGCCACGACGGCACTCGCGACCGTCGCGGTCGCGGCGCTGGTCTATCGCTGGATCGAAGCGCCCGCCATCGCGCTGGGCCGCCACGTCATCCGTCGCCACCTCCTGTCGACCTCCGACGCAGGGCGGGACGCGCGCTCCCCGGTCGCTCCGCTGGTCGGACGCTCCGAGATCTGAGCCCGCCGCCGGGGCGACGCGGCGAGGCCCTCTGCCCCGGGATCGGCGGCTCGCGCGCCATCGGGACGGGCTTATCGGGCTTGCTGGGGTGCCCCCGTCCTGGCATGGACCCCGCGACGGGCGGTCTCCCGTCCGTCCAGCCGCCGTCAGGACCGAATCGCCATGCCGCACGTGACCGTGAAGATGTACCCGGGCAAGACCGACGCCGAGAAGACGGAGATGGCCGAGGCCATCGCGGCCGCCCTGATGGCCAGTGCCGGAACCGCCGAGCGGGCGATCTCGGTGTCGATCGAGGACGTGGCCCAGGCGGATTGGGAGGCGCAGGTCTACCGCCCCGAGATCGTCGGCCGGCCCGAGACCGTGTTCAAGAAGCCGGGCTACACCCTGCCCTGAGCCCCGGCCCTCATCCTTTCGATCCCTGGAACGGGCGCAGCAGCCAGGCGAGGCGGCCGGCATCGTCGTCCCGGGCGTCCGGCGCCGGCTGGTCGGCCGACGGCTCGGAGGCCTTCGGCGCGCTGGCATCCTGCATGATCTGATCGAGGGGAGAGGGCAGCTCGGCGCCGTACTCGTTCAAGAGCAGGGCCGCATCGAGCAGGAAGCGGATCTGGTCGTCCGGGACGGGACGGCCCTGGATCTGCGCGTCGAGCACGGTCCGCGCGAAGAGGGCGGCCAGCCGCGACAGCTCGGGCAGCCGGTCGGGGGGCGCCCCGGCCCGGATCGATGACGCTGGAGCGGCACTCACCCGCAATCTCCCTGTCTGGATCGCGCGACTTCGACGCGCGTCGCGCATGTCAGGCCCTGTATACCGCGCGTTTCTCACCAGTTCGTTGAGTTCCGACGGCGGCATTTCCGCCGCGCCGGGCGACGAAGGCCCGAACCCAGGAGCCGGGTTCAGGCTCGCGCAGCGTCCGACCCAGGCCCGCCGGCCGGGGGACGTGTCCTAGCCGCCGCCAGGATCGGTCTCGCCGTCCGGCTGCGCACCGCCCTTCGGACCCTTTCCGGGCTTGCCGTCGGTCTTTTCGTTGGGATCCATCACCGCGTCCGGCGCCGTGTTGGCCGGCTTGTCCTTTGGCGGATCCTTGTCGTCGGAGCCTGTCATCGCGTCACTCCTCGGGGGTGGCAGGGGGGGAACGGGGCCGGTCGGACTGTCCGTCGGACGAACCGCCGGCCGGCGTGGGATTGCGCCCCTTCGGAGCGCCGTCCCAGGCGGCGTTGCGGGCCGTATCCGTCTGACCGCCGGGGCCCTGCCGGGTGATCGCGGCCTGATCGGCCGACTGGCCGCCGCCGGCGACGGCCGGGTCGCCGGGCTTTCCGACATCGGAATCGGGCTTGCGCGTGCCCACGATGGGGATGTGATCGTTCGGCATGCCTACGCCCCCGCATCCTGGCCGTTGGGCGCGGTGGCGCGGTCGATGGCCTCGCGGGTCGCGCCCGAGGTTTCGGTCTTCCGCGCGGCCGCGCCGATCTCCTCCATGGTCGCGGGGGGCGCCTCGCCGCCCTGCACCGCAGGCTCGGATCCGGGGGGCGCGCCCTGCGTCGGCGTCCCGGCGTGGCGGTCGGCGTCCATCTCCTTCGGCGCGCTGCCCGCGCGCGGCTCGTCGGTCATGATGTCCTCCTGCTGTTGCAGGCTCAACCCGGCGCCAGCCCCGAGGTTGCTTCGCTCCAGGCGGCACGGGCCTCGCGAAGGCGGGCCCGGTCGGCCTCGAGCGGCAGCGCCGCCTCGGCGCGCAGGAGGGCCAGGTCGGCCTGCGCGTGGGCGGCCGCCCGGACGGCCGGACTCCCGAGATCCGCGAGGGCGGCGAGGGCCTTCTGCAGCCGCAGGCCGATCGTCACGTCCGACGCGCCGTCGCGGGCGATGGGGTCGAAGGCATCCGCGAGAAGGTCGTCGGCGCCGAGGCCGGGCACGCGCAGATGCGGATAGACCCGCGCCTCGGGCGCGACGGCGCGGCGCGCGTCCCAGAGGCCGAGCACGCGCACCAGGGTGCCGATGACAGCGACGGCCGTCCCGGGATCGTTGACCGCCGGCGACAGGGCGCGCTGGGCCACCTCCGCGAGGACGATGAGCCCGAAGCGCGGATCGTCGTCGAAGCTGCGCCGGTCGCCGACGACGAAGGCCTCGGTGATCCGGTCCCGCAGGCCGTCGTCGACGGCGCCATCGACCGCCACCAGGAGGCGTCCGGGGTGGACGAAGGCGCCCGGCAGGGCCGCCAGGTGGAGGGTGAGGCCGTGGGCCCCGGCCAGCGCGTCGAGCCGGGCCGCATCGACCTGCTGGACGTAGCCCGTCGCTGCGGCGGCGATCCGGGTCGCGCCGGGCGGTGCCGGCTGCCAGGGCAGGCCGCCGAGATGGGGCGCCGCGGCGCGCCGCCCCAGGGCATCGCCGGCCGCGGCCTCGATGGCGCCGATGGTCTCGCCGACCCGGCCGAGATGCGACAGGGTGTCGATCCAGCGTACCAGCGTCACCACCACGCTGACGAGGACCAGCAGGGTCAGGCCGAACAGGATCACCCGTCCCTGGCTGCCGTAGACATGGGTCTTGAGGGCGATGAGGCCGACGACGCTGTAGACGAAGGCGCCGATGAAGCTCGCGACGGCCGTCTGCGCACGGGTGTCGCGCATCAGCAGGGTCACGGCGCGGGGCGTCACGGTGTTGGTGGCCCCGCCATAGGCCTGCACGATGGTGGAGAGCGAGAACGTCGCCACCGGCAGCATGCTGGTCGCCAGGACGGAGAGGATCTGGTCGACGGCGTCGGCACCGATCGAGGCGCCGAGGTCCGCCGGCACCATCGGCGCCAGGACGGCCGAGACCAGGGCGGCCCCGACGCCGCCGACGCTGAAGGCGCCGACGCGGATGAAGGGGCGCCGCCCCCAGCGGCGGAGGGCATAGAGGGCGGTGGACATGACGGCGGCTCTCGGGCGAGCCTCGCGGGGCAGGGCTCGCGAGCCGGATACGCGACCTTCGGGCGCTCCGGGAGCGAGGCCCGGAGCGCCCGTGCGGTTCTGATCCCAAATCCGCTGGCTCCCCACGGGATGGCGGATGTGGGCTCCGATCAAGCGCCGCGCCGGTTCGACGATCCGGGCACCGCTTCGATCGAGCGAACCCCGTATCAGAGGCCGTCGAACAGGGCCGAGGAGATGTACCGCTCGGCGAAGGAGCAGGCGACGGTGACGATGCGCTTGCCGCGGAAATCGGGGCGTGCGGCGAGCTTCAGGGCCGCGGCCACGTTGCCGCCGGTGGAGATGCCGCCGGGAATGCCCTCGAGACGCGACAGCTGACGCGCGGTGTCGAAGGCCTCCTGGTTCGAGACCGTGATGACCTCGTCGATGATCGATTTGTCGAGGTTGTCGGGGATGAAGCCGGCGCCGATGCCCTGGATCTTGTGGGGCCCGGGCTGGCCGCCGGAGATGACCGGCGAGTCGGTGGGCTCGACGGCGACGATCTTCAGGCCGGGCAGGCGCGGCTTCAGGACCGAGCCGACACCCGTGATGGTGCCGCCCGTGCCGACGCCGGCCACGAAGGCGTCGAGATGGCCCTGGGTGTCGTTCCAGATCTCCTCGGCCGTCGTCTTGCGGTGGATCTCGGGGTTGGCCGGGTTCGAGAACTGCTGGGGCATGATCGCGCCCGGGATCTCGTTGAGGAGTTCCTCGGCCTTGGCGATGGCGCCCTTCATGCCCTGCGGGCCGGGGGTCAGGGCGAGCTCGGCGCCCAGGAAGGCCAGCATCTTGCGGCGCTCCAGCGACATGGTCTCGGGCATGACCAGGATGAGGCGGTAGCCGCGCGCGGCCGCCACGAAGGCGAGGGCGATGCCGGTGTTGCCGGAGGTCGGCTCCACCAGCGTGCCGCCCGGCTTCAGCTTGCCGGAGGCCTCGAGGGCGTCGATCATGTTGACGCCGATGCGGTCCTTCACGCTCGCGATCGGGTTGAAGAACTCGAGCTTGAGCAGGATCTCGGCATCGACCCCGTGCTCCTTGGTGATCCGGTTGAGACGGACCAGGGGCGTGTTGCCGATGGTCTCGGTGATCGAGCCGAAGATGTGGCCGTGGCCCGGCGTGCGGGGCGAGGCGGGGCTCTGGGACTCGGCCATAGATCTCTCCTGAACAGCGTGCGGATTGCGTCCCGGAGGCCGGCGCAAGGGCGTGCCGGATCCCGCCTGGAACGAACTCAGGGCCGGGAGATATCGTGTCGTTTCTGTCGAGGCAATCGACAAAGACCCGAGATCAAAGACAATCCTTCTCCGTCGGCAACGAAGCTGCCGACTTGGAGTAGTCTTCACCTGCGGTGGTCGAGAAATGGAGAAGTTATTTCTTCGTCCGGCGATCTGCCGGGCGCGCGGCCGGGATCAGTGCGTCAACAGGGCGGCGCAGAGCATCACCATCGTGGCGACGACCGGGCTGGCGGTGACGATCATCGCGGCGCCCGCATGGAGCCCCTGGGGCCAGGTGTAGCGGGTCTCCTCGCGCAGCCCGGGCCGGAGGCCGTTGCTGCCGGTGGTCCATTCCACCCTGGTGCCCATCGCGTTCTCCCCATCCGCCGAAACGCTCGGCGGCCGGGCTCAGGAGGCACGGTGGGGCTTGAAGGGCGGGTAAATCCGCGGCCGCGACCGCGGATCGTCGTCAATGGAAGCTTAAAACCGTCGGACGGCTCAGAGGGCGCGGTCGAAGCGCAGCTCGCCCTTCTGGCTCTTGATCACCAGCTGAGATCCGACCAGGTCCCACTGCCCGGCGGTGCGCAGGGCGATGAAGAAGTCCTGCTCGCTGGCGCCGAGGCCCTTGTCGCAGGGCTTCTTGGTCAGGGCGAGCGGGCCGACCGCGAGGTGCTGCTCCTTGAGCGGGAAGGCGGTGGCCGCGAAGGTGTTGCAGCCGCCGTAGCCGCGGGCCCGGTACTGCTTGTCGATGGTGAAGCTCGGGCGGTCGTTGCCGCCGAAGGGCTTGCCGTTCAGGCTCACCGCCGTCCAGGTGGCATCGAGGGGGAAGATCTTTTCCTGGGGCTTGGCCGCCGGAACGTACTGCTTCTTCTCGGGCTTCTCGCGGCCCTCGCGGCCGAAGCCCGTGACGTTGTTCCCCATCTGGGCGGTCGCCGCCGTGGTTATGGCTCCCGTCATGGCCCCGGCCGCGATGGCGCCGGCCACCATGGCGATTCGGATCGCTCTCATCGTCTGGCCCCCTCACAAGCGCGCTTCGCGTCGCGTCGAACGTTGCAACCCTGCCGGCCTGTCTCGGCGCTCGGCGCGGCTGGTGCGCACGGAACCGCTCGGAACAGGACGGGCCCTGCGGCCAATCGGATAAGATTCCAGCACAAATATGGTCAAGGCCGCGGGCGTGGGATTCGACGGGACGCCGCCGCGATCCCCCGTTAACCGGCCGGCGGACCGGTTTGCGTTGAACGAACCGGCCGGGTTTCCGTTGACCGGCAGAGCATAGAGCAGGGAGTTGATGCGGTGACGGGATCGGACGAGGGAACCCCAAGCGGATTGCAGCCCGAGGCCGCGGGTCCGAACACCATCACCCCGGCGCAGTCGCGGGCGGCCCGCGCCCTTCTGAACTGGTCGGAGGCCGACCTCGCGGGCCGGCTCGGGCTCGGAGCGGATTTCGTGCGCGACTTCGAATCGGGCGGCCGGGAGCAGCCCTCCGGCCAGGTCGAGGCCCTGCGCAGCACGTTCATGACCCATGGCGTGGTGTTCAGCCAGGAGGGCGGGTCGGACGGGGTCCGCCTCAGCGGGCAGGGACGCGGCGAGGGTACGCGGCTGGACGCCCTCAACACCGAGAACGACCGTTAGGCGCCCTTGACGAGCGCCTTGAGGTCCCGGGCCGGATCGGCGGCCGCCTCCGGCGTCAGCGGAAGGCCGAGGCCCAGGATGCGCCGGGCCGCCATGTGGTCGGCGGGCCGGTCCACGGTCTCGACGCCGCTCAAGTGCCCGTCGCGGAAGCGGAACACCGACAGGCCGCCCTCGGTGGGGCGGACGACGCTGGCATCGTCGGGCCGGGTCAGGCCGGCGATCTGCAGCTTGTGCGGGCCCTGGTCGCTCCAGAACCAGGGCACGGCCGCGTAGGCGACCGGGCGTCCGGTGAGCCGGGCGGCGAGGCACCGGCCCTGATCCAAGGCGTTCTGCACCGATTCGATGCGCACGGGCTGCCCGTCCGCGAAGCGGCTCGGCACGCGGGCGCAGTCGCCCAGGGCCGAGATCGCCGGATCGGAGGTCGCCAGGAAGGGGTCGGCGTGGATCCCGTCGCCGACGGCGAGGCCCGCCGCTTCGGCGAGGTCCTGGTTCGGGACGACGCCGATGCCGACGAGGACGAGATCGGCATCGATCGCCGATCCGTCGGCGAGCCGGACCCGGGCCACGCGGCCCGCCTCGGCCTCCAGCGCCTGGACCCCGGCCCCGAACGCGAAGGTGACGCCGGCAGCGGTGTGCGCCTGCGTGAAGAATCCGGCGGTCTCGGCCGAGACCGCCCGCGCCATGGGCCGGTCCGCGGCCTCGATCACCGTCACGGGGCGGCCGGATCCGGCGCAGAGGCCGGCGAATTCCAGCCCGATGAAACCGGCGCCCACGATGGCGATGGCGCGCGCGGCCCCGCGGGCGGCCTTCAGCGCATCGGCGTCGGCCAGGGAGCGCAACTGGTGCACCCCCGGCAGGTCGGCGCCCGGCACCGGCAGCCTCCGGTTGCGCGCGCCGGTGGCCAGGACGAGGTGATCGTAGGCCAGGGTGGCGCCGTCGCTGAGGCGCACCTGCCGGGCCGCCCGGTCGATCGCCGTGGCGGACACGCCGGATCGGCGCGCGATGCGGTGCTCGTCGAAGTAGGCGGCGGGTCGCAGGCACAGGCCGACCGCATCGGTCTTGCCGGCGAGGTAGGCCTTCGACAGGGGCGGCCGCTGATAGGGCAGGCCCTCGTCGCCCAGGAGCGTGACGGGATCGGTGAAGCCCGCCTCGCGCAGGGAGGCCGCGACCTGGAAGCCGGCCTGGCCGGCGCCGACGATGACGACACCGGCCGCGCTCATGCCTCGAACTCCGCGGTGACGGGGGAGGGGTTCGGCGACAGCCGGAGCTGGGGCAGCCAGCGCCCGCCATCCTGGGCGATGTAGTCCCAGAAGGCCGCCGCCGCCGGCCCGAGCACCTTGTCGGCCCGGCGCACCGCGTACCAGTCGCGCCGGATCGGAAGGCCCTGGACGTCGAGGATCGCGAGGCGCCCGCTCTCGAGCTCGGCCGCCACCGTGTGGGCGGAGATGAGGGCGATGCCGAGCCCCGCCATCACCGCCTGCTTGATGGTCTCGTTCGAGCCGGAATCGATGCCGAGCCGCGCCCGCTTGATCATGACCCCGGCCATGAACTCCTCGAACACCGTGCGCGTGCCCGAGCCCTCCTCGCGGACCAGGAACGATTCCTGGGCGAGTTCGGCCCGGGTCAGCCCGGTTCGGCCCACGAGGGGGTGATGCGGGCCGGCGATGATCACGATGGGGTGCGGGCCGAAGATCTCGGCCTCGATGGCGAAATCCCGGGGCGGACGCCCCATGATGGCGAAATCGATCTCGTAGTTGCGCAGCGCCTCGACCATGTTGCCGCGGTTTCCCACCGTGAGGTTGATCTCCACCGCCGGGTGCAGCCCGATGAAGCCCGCGATCACGCCCGGGGCGAAGTACTTGGCCGTGGAGACCACGCCCATCGCCACGCGACCGCTGCTGCCGCCCTTCAGGGTTTCCAGGCGGTCGGCACAGGTCTCCAGCACCGTGTTGATGCTGTTGATCGCCCAGAGCATTTCGCGGCCCGCATCCGTGGGTTTCAGCCCGGTGGGCGTCCGGTCGAACAGCATGAGGCCCGCCTCCTCCTCCAATTGGCGGATGCGGGCGTAGAGCGCGGCCGAAGTGACGTTGAGCTCCTGGGCGGCGCGCGTCATGGTGCCGAGGCGGGCGACGGCGGCGACCGCCTGGAGCTGTTTGAGAGAGAGGTTGCGCATCAGGCTTTTCTAGTTTTTTTGGAATCGCTCGCAAGTTTTTTCAGAATTCTTTCGGTGATACCATAGGGGCCTGCGCGGCATGGATGCGCCGCGGGCACTGGTGCCCGCGGGGGCACTCGTGCCAAGGGCAGGATGCGAGGGCGGGTCGATCCCGGGCGGCGCTCCGACCTGAGACGTCACGGTCGGGCAGGCCGAACCTCCGGGACGGCAAGGCGGCCGGCAGCCGAGACGGCTCGGGCAATCAAGTCGACCCGGGCAGTCAAGTCGGCCGGACCCCCGGCCAGGAATGGAAGAAGGACGGACATTCATGTCGACGGTGTCTCTGGAGTTCGGGTCCACCCTGGCGGACTGCCTCGCGAAGACCGTGGCGGCCGATGGGCGGCTCGCCGACGCGGCGGCCGTGATCGCGGCCTGCGCCGAAGCGGCGGTCGATGTCAGCGAGGTGATCGGCCGGGGCATGCTCGGCGGTGCCGACCTCGCCGCCACCGGCGACCACAACAGCGACGGCGACGTCCAGAAGGCCCTCGACGTCCTCGCGCACGAGCGCTTCACGGAAGCCCTGCGCGGCGCCCCCGTGGCGGTGGTGGCCTCCGAGGAGGCCGAGGGCATGATGCCGCTCAATTCCGGCGCCCCCCTCGCGGTGGCGATCGATCCCCTCGACGGCTCGTCGAACATCGGCGTGAACATGGCGGTGGGCTCGATCTTCGGCATCCGCCCGGTCGTGGCCGGTGCCGCGGACTCGATCGCCGCCTTCACCACCCCGGGCTCCGAGCAGATCGCCGCCGGCTTCGTCACCTACGGGCCCGCCACCTCCCTGGTGATCACCCTCGGCCACGGCACCCAGATCTACACCCTGGACCGGGCGACGCGGACCTTCCGCCTCACGCATCCGCGCATCGAGGTGGTGGCCGCGGCCAAGGAATACGCGATCAACGCCTCGAACGCCCGGAACTGGGACGGCCCGGTGAAGGCCTATATCGAGGATTGCCTGCGCGGCTCCGAAGGCCCGCTGGACAAGGACTTCAACATGCGCTGGCTCGGCTCGCTGGTGGCGGACGCCCAGCGCGTGCTCCTGCGCGGCGGCGTGTTCCTCTATCCGGGCGACAACCGGAAGGGCTACGCGCAGGGCCGCCTGCGCCTCCTCTACGAGGCCGCCCCGATCGCCATGCTGATGGAGCAGGCGGGGGCCGGGGCCATCGACGGCGAGCGTCGGATTCTCGACATCCGCGCCACCGGCATCCACGAGCGCGTGCCGCTGATCTTCGGCTCCCTCGACGAGGTCGCCTGCGTGGCCAAGTACTACGATGGCCGCAACGCCGCCGCCGGTCGCTCGCCCCTGTTCGGGCAGCGCGGCCTGATGCGCAGCTAGCGCGCCCGCACGGGACAGCACGCACACAGATGTCGGCGCGTCACCCCATCATCTCGGTCACCGGCTCCTCGGGGGCCGGGACCACCTCGGTCCGCAACACCTTCGAGCAGATCTTCCGCCGCGAGGACGTGAGCGCGGTCTACATCGAGGGCGATGCGTTTCACGCCTACGATCGCGACACCATGCGCCGCATGATGGTCGCGGAGCCGAACCTCAGCCACTTCGCGCCGCGCGCCAATCTCCTGCCGGAGCTGGAGGAGGTCTTCCGCACCTACGGCGAATCCGGAGGCGGCCGCACCCGGCACTACGCCCACGATGCGGCGGACGCGGCGCTCTACGGCACCGAGCCCGGCACCTTCACGGACTGGGAGGCGTTCGCGCCGGGATCCGACCTGCTGTTCTACGAGGGCCTGCACGGCTGCGTCGTCGACGACAACGTCGACATGGCCCGCTACGCCGACCTGAAGATCGGCGTGGTGCCGGTGATCAATCTCGAGTGGATCCAGAAGCTGCACCGGGACCGCTCGTTCCGGGGCTATTCCACCGAGGCCGTCACCGACGTGATCCTGCGGCGGATGCCCGACTACGTGCAGACCATCTGCCCGCAATTCACCTGGACCGACATCAACTTCCAGCGGGTGCCGACGGTGGACACCTCGAACCCCTTCATCGCCCGCTGGATCCCGACGGCCGACGAATCGCTGGTGGTGATCCGCTTCAAGGACCCCAAGGGCATCGACTTCTCCTACCTGATCTCGATGATCCAGGGCTCCTTCATGAGCCGCGCCAATTCGATCGTCATCCCGGGCGGCAAGCTCGACCTTGCCATGCAGCTCATCCTGACCCCGATCATCATGCAGCTCGTCGAGCGCAAGCGCCGCATGGCCTGAGCGCGGTCACGAGGCTCCGGAGGAACCCACCATGAACGGCCCGATCATCTCGCCCTCGATCCTCTCGGCGGATTTCGCCGCGCTCGGCGAGGAGGTGCGCGCGGTGTCCGAGGCCGGGGCCGACTGGATCCACCTCGACGTGATGGACGGACACTTCGTGCCCAACCTCACCTTCGGCCCGGCGGTGATCAAGGCCCTGCGGCCGCACTCGACCAAGCCCTTCGACGTGCACCTGATGATCGCCCCGGCCGATCCCTACCTCGCGGCCTTCGCGGAGGCCGGCGCCGATGCGATCTCGGTGCATGTGGAGGCCGGCCCGCACATCCACCGCTCGCTCCAGGCGATCCGGGATCTGGGCAAGCGCGCCGGCATCGCCCTCAATCCGGGGACGCCGGCCTCGGCGATCGAGCCGCTCCTCGACCTCGTCGACCTCGTCCTGGTGATGACGGTCAATCCGGGCTTCGGCGGCCAGAGCTTCATTCCCTCGACCCTGGAGACCATCCGGCGGATCCGGGCGATGACCGCCGGCCGCGCGATCGACATCGAGGTCGACGGCGGCATCGGCCCCGAGACCGTGGCCCTGGCCGCCCGCGCGGGCGCCAACGCCTTCGTGGCCGGCAATGCCGTGTTCAAGGGCGGGCCGGCCGGCTACGCGGACCGGATCGCGGCGATCCGCGCGGGCGCTGCGGCGGTCGGGGGCGGTCCCCTCTCATGCTGAGGGCGCTGATCTTCGACGTCGACGGGACGCTCGCCGAGACGGAGGACCTCCACCGGCAGGCCTTCAACGGCGCCTTCGCGGATCTCGGCCTGCCCTGGTCCTGGTCCCCGGCCCGCTACGCCGATCTTCTGACGGTGATGGGCGGCAAGGAACGCCTGCGCCACTACGTCGAGACCGAGCACGCCGACGCGGTCGAGACCCTGCGCCCGCGCCTGGGCGACATCCACGACCGCAAGACCCGGCGCTATGGCGACCTCGTGGAGGGCGGCAGCCTCGCCCTGCGCCCCGGGGTGGGCCGCCTGATCGCGGAGGCGCGGGCGGCCGGGCTCAAGCTCGCGGTGGCCAGCACGACGAGCCGACCCAACGTCGACACCCTGCTGCGGATCAACTTTCCCGCGGGCGACGTCCCCTTCGACGTCATCGCCTGCGGCGACGAGGCGCCGCGCAAGAAGCCGGCCCCCGACGTCTTCGATCTCGCGCTCGCGCGCCTCGAGGTCTCGGCCTCGGAGGCGATCGCCTTCGAGGATTCCGCCGCCGGCATCCGCTCGGCCCTCGATGCCGGATTGCCGGTGATCGCCACGCGCAGCCGCTACACCGAGAGCCACCGCCTCGACGGGGCGTTCTCGGCGGTCTCCGATCTCGGCGAGCCCGGTGCCCCCCACCGGCACCTGTCCGGATATGCCTGGCCGGACGGCGTCGTGACCGTGGCCGCCCTGCGCGACTGGCACGCGCGGGGCACCGGCTGAGAGCGGACGTCAGGGCCCGGGGCGCCGCGTCCCGCCGCGTCCGGGCGGCGCGCCCTCGGCGCGGGTCGGAAACAGCATCGCGCCGGCGACGATCCCGAGCGCGCCCGCGAGGCCGAGCTTGAGCCAGCGCGGTGTCGTCGGCGCGTCCCGATGGGTCTGCGCGTCCGGCCCGGGCCGGGCGCGGAAATCCCTGCCGGAGCTTTCGGGCCGTGCCCGATCGATGGCCTGCTGTGTCATCGCCCCAGGATAGTCCCTGTCCGCCGGATAGCCATGGGGGATACCGCCCGCGGCCGCGCACGCTGCGGCGCAGCGTTGTCAGGGGCGCGGCCCGCGGCCTATAAGCCGGCCAACCCCGTTTCCGTCCGGCTTCGCGGACCCGCCGCCCCGGCACATGGCCCCGGCACCTGGCCCCCGCGATCCGGTCTCGTTCCTACCAGTCTAGGGTCACGTCATGGCCGGCCATTCCCAGTTCAAGAACATCATGCACCGGAAGGGCCGCGTCGACGCGGTCCGCTCGAAGCTGTTCGGCAAGCTCGCCCGCGAGATCACCGTCGCGGCCAAGCTCGGGCTGCCGGACCCGGCGATGAATGCGCGTCTGCGCGCCGCCATCATCGCGGCCCGCGCCGAGAACGTGCCCAAGGACAACATCGAGCGCGCGATCAAGAAGGCGCAGGGGGCCGATGCGGAGAGCTACGACGAGATCCGCTACGAGGGCTACGGCCCCGGCGGCGCCGCCCTGATCGTCGAGGCGCAGACCGACAACCGCAACCGCACGGCCAGCGATGTGCGCTCGGCCTTCACGAAGTCGGGCGGCAGCCTGGCGGAGACGGGCGCCGTCTCCTTCATGTTCGACCATGTCGGGGTGGTGGAGTTCGACGCCAAGGTGGCGGATGCCGACACCATGCTGGAGGCCGCCATCGAGGCCGGCGCCGACGACGTGCGCTCGGACGAATCCGGCCACGAGATCACCTGCGCGCAGGAGGCCTACGGCGAGGTCTCGAAGGCCCTGGAGGCCCGCTTCGGCGAGCCGCGCCGCACGGCCCTCGTGTGGAAGGCGCAGAACACCATCGAGGTCGACGACGAGACCGGCGAGAAGCTGATCCGCCTCGTCGAGGTGATCGAGGACCAGGACGACGTCCAGAACGTCTTCGTGAACTTCGCGCTCTCGGACGCCCTGATGGAGAAGCTCCAGGGCTGATCGAAGCCGGCCCGTCAGGCGGCCTTCAGGGTTTCGAGGACGCGGTTCACCTCGGTGCCGAGCTGATCGGCCTCCTGCGCCAGCGCGGAGGCCGAGACGAGAACCGAGGCGGCCGCGGCACCCGTCGCTTCGGCCGACTGGGCGACGCCCCCGATGGTGTCGGTGATCGCCCCCGTGCCGGTCGCCGCCGCGCCCACGTTGCGGATGATCTCCCGGGTCGCGGAGCCCTGCTGGTCCACCGCCGCCGCGATGGCGTCCGCGGTCCGGCTCATGGTGCGGATCTGCGCGGCGATGGCCTCGATGGCCGTCACCGCCTCGCCGGTCGTCCCCTGGATCGCGTGGATCTGCTGCGTGATCTCCTCCGTCGCCCGGGCGGTCTGGCTGGCGAGTTCCTTGACCTCGGCGGCCACAACGGCGAAGCCGCGACCGGCCTCGCCGGCCCGTGCCGCCTCGATCGTCGCGTTGAGGGCGAGCAGGTTGGTCTGGCCGGCGATGCCCGAGATCAGGCCGACGACGTCCCCGATCCGGGCCGCGCCCGTGCTCAGGGCGTGAACCAGGCGGCCGGTGGCATCGGCCTGCCCCACCGCGCCCTGGGCCATCCGGGCCGAATCCGCGACCTGCCGGCCGATCTCCGCGACGGTGGCGCCGAGTTCCTCGGCCGCACCGGCCACCCGACCGACATTCTGCGCGGCCATCTCGGCGGCGCCGACCACGGACCCGGCGCGCCCCGCCGTGCCCTCTGCCGTTCCCGTCATGGTCTGCGCGCTGCCCTGCAGCGCCCCCGCCGCCTGCGTGACCCGGCTCAGGATGCCGCTCACCGTCGACTCGAAGGACCGGGCGGTCTGCCGCAGGGCGGCCCTGCGCTGCGCATCGGCGCCCGCCCGCGCCAGCGCGGTCTCCGATTCCAGAGCCTGCATGCGCTCCATCTGGGCGCGGATGGCGCCCTCGGAGGCCGCCTGCGCCGCGAAGGCCGTCGCGAGGGTGCGGGCGACCCAGGCCAGCACGCCCGTTTCGAGGATCAGGATGACCGCGTGCAGCATCACGCGGGCGAGGTCCGAGCGCTGGGCGGCGCCGGAGAAGATCAGGGCCGGCATCGCAAGGTTCAGGGTGAGGTGGTGCCCGGCGACGGCGGCGGCGCAGGCCACCAGGATGGTCCAGTCGCACCAGGCGACGCTCACCGCCAGGCCGGCGAAGAAATACATGTGCAGGTCGACCTGCCACGGATGCCCGGCGAAGGCCGAGAGCAGGATCGCGGCCATGCCGATCAGGGACAGGCTGCTCACCAGCCGGGTCGCCGGGCCGATGGCGGAGCGCCGCCACATCAGCGTGCTGAGGCCGGCGAGGCCGCCGGCGACCGACACCGGCACCAGCATCGGATTGCCGGCGATCCAGGCCGCGAGCACGACGATCGGCAGGTGCAGCCAGAGGAGGCCGATGAGGAAGCGGCCGAAACGCTGCCGAAGGGTGTCGAGGGTCGTCATCGCCGGGTCGGATCCAGAGGGGAGCGTCGGGGTCTTCGGGTCGGAGCGATCAGGTTCGCGAGGCGGGCGTGCAGCCCGTCGCGAACCGGGCGTCGGGGACGAGCCGGGCTCCGGACGCGTCGAGCCGGGAGACGCGGTCGGAGGATCCGGCGCGCGCCGCCAGACCGGCCGGCAGGATCGGGGTCGCGAGGATCGCCACGGGTCCGCGGAGCCGGTTCGGGCGATGGGCCTGGGCGTCGATCACGAGGAAACCCGTCCGCCTGAATGGTGTCCTGTGAGAATACGGGCGAACAGTCTAAGGAGCGGTTACAGGGCCGTCTGGGATCGGGGAGGTCCCCGCGCCGGTCTGCCTGTCTCGTCCGATCGATCCGCGTCCTTCGTAAAGACCGCCCCGCGCGGACGCATCGCGTCCGTTTGGTCCGACGAGAGGTCCGGATTTCCTTGCGACGGGTTTGTTCGGTCCGTCGCGCCACCGCGGCCGCCATCGCCGCGGCGCGGATTGGCATAACGCTCCGTTCACGGTATGTCCCTAACGCTCGGACGGCGCGATCTTCGCGCCCGGAGCCGCGCCAGCCATGACCCAGTCCGCATGACCGTTCCCGTTCGCATCCTCGGCATCGATCCGGGCCTGCGGCGCACCGGCTGGGGCGTCGTCACGGCCACGGGGACCAAGCTCGCCTACGTCGATTGCGGCGTCGTCACCTCGGACGGGGACCTGCCGCTCGCCCTGCGCCTGCGCGAGCTCTACGAGGGCATCACCCGCATCGTCGGGGCCTTCCAGCCGGACGAGGTCTCGGTCGAGGAGACCTTCGTCAACAAGGACGCGCAGGCGACGCTGAAGCTCGGCCATGCCCGCGCGGTGGCGCTGCTGGTCCCGGCGCTCGCCGGCATGCCGGTGTTCGAGTATTCCGCCAACCTGATCAAGAAGACGGTCGCGGGCTCGGGACATGCCGACAAGGTCCAGATCCAGGCCATGGTGAAGTTCCTGCTGCCGAAGGCCGAGTTCAAGGTGGCCGACGCGGCGGATGCGCTCGCCATCGCCATCACCCACAACAGCCACCGGGGCGCCCATGCCCTCAAGCGCCAGCACGCCCCCGTGGCCGGGACGAGCAGCCTGGCGGCGGCCCGCATCGCGGCGGCCCTGGCGCGCACCTGACCGCGCCGCGCCCTGGACTCCGCCCGGGCGCTTGTGCAGTGCCTCTGTGCGCGACGCGCGCGCGGGGCGGAGATCGAACGGAATGGCCCACCAGGGAACGACGCGGCCGGCGCTGCCGGTCGGCGAGACGCTGCGGGAGGGCGTGCGGTCCGCGCTTCCGGCGATCCGCGCCCTCGGCTCGGCGACCACCGCGGCGTTCCTCGTCGTCCTGGCCAAGGAGGCGGCCCACACGCTGATGGGCGACCCGACGCGGCCCGCGCGCTTCCAGGACGACCTCTTCCTGGTCGACGGCCTCTGCACGATCCTGCTCGCCCCCTACTGGATGGCGATGTTCCGGCTCCTCCTCGGGGCCGACGGCTCCGTGCGGGCGGTCGTGGCGGGCCGGGCGGGGCCGTTCCAGGACTTCCTCGCCCTCGAGCTGTTCTGGCTCCTGGTCAGCGGGGTGCTGGACCGGGGCCTCTCGCCGGAGCGGCTCGGTCCGGGTCCGCTGATCGTCGGCCTGCTCGCCTGGATCGCCCTCCTGCTCCTGCAGATCTGGACCAGCCTGCTCGCGCCGGCCCTGGCGGTCGGCGCCCCCGAGGCGACCCTGCGCGGCGTGCTCGCGATGACCCGCGGATCGGCCGCCCGGATCGGCGTGATCCTCGTGGCCACGATCCTGCCGCTCGGCCTCGTGGACCGGATGCTGCACGCGCCCGAGCGCTCCGGGGCCGACCTGCCCCCCGTCGTCCTGGCCGTCCGGATCCTCGCCTCCAGCCTGATCGACATGGCGCTGCTCGTCCTGGTGACGGCCCTCCTCGCCGCGATCTACCGGCGCCTGGGGCCGCCGGGGCGCGGCCTCACTCCACGGCCTTGAACTCGCCCTCGAGCCGCAGGGACACCTCGTCGCCGAGGAGCGGCAGGAAGGCGTTGATGCCGAAATCCGAGCGTTTAATCACCGCCCGTCCGTCGAAGCCGACCGTGTAGGCCTGGTTCACCGGGTTGATCCCGGCCTGGTTGAAGGTGGCGTCGAAGGCCACCGGCCGCGTCACCCCCTTGAGCGTCAGGTCGCCGTTGACCCGCGCGGTGGCGGGGCTCGTCGGCTCGATGCTGGTCGCGGTGAACGTGGCCTTGGGGAACTTCGCGGTATCGAAGAAGTCCGGCGCCTTAAGGTGCTGGTTGAGCCGGTCGTCGAGGCCGTTGACGCTGTCGGTGCCGATGGTGACCGTGAGGGTGGATTTGGCCGGCTCCTTCGGGTCAAGCACCGCCTGCGCGGTCACGTCGGTGATCTGGCCGTAATAGGTCGAGAAGCCGAGGTGGCTCACCGACCAGGTGATCTTGCCGTGGGCGGAATCGAGCACGTAGGCGCCCGGACGCACCTGGGTTGGATCGCTGGAGGGCGCGGCCGGTGCCGGCGGGGTCGGTGCCGGTGCCGGCGTCTCGGCCGCCCGGGCCGCGCCGGCGGTGAACAGGAGCCCGGAGGCGAGGAGCAGCGCGGTCTGGCGCATCGAGACGGTCATCCGTGTGTGTCGGGCAGGGCGCCTTTGATTTCACGAACGCCGCGCGGCCTCAAGGCGGGCCGGCCGCCGTCGCGACGGAGCACATGGCGCTCGGGCGCGCCGGCCTGTAGGCAATCCGCCGACGGATGGGCATCCGGCGGCGCGAGGGATGGGCGAGGCGATGATCGGCAAGCTGAAGGGCGTGGTGGATTCCTATGGCGAGGATTTCGTGATCCTCGACGTGCAGGGCGTCGGCTACGTGGTCCACTGCTCCGCCCGGACGCTCCAGCGCCTGCCCGGCATCGGCGAGGCGGCGGACCTCGCCATCGAGACCCATGTCCGGGAGGACATGATCCGGCTCTACGGCTTCCGCTCGGATGCCGAGCGCGAGTGGTTCCGCCTGCTCCAGACCGTGCAGGGCGTGGGCAGCAAGGTCGCCCTCGGCCTGCTCTCGGTGCTCGAGCCCGGGGCTCTCGCCTCGGCCATCGCCATGGGCGACAAGGGCGCGGTGGCGCGGGCCCCCGGTGTGGGCCCGCGCCTCGCTGCCCGCCTCGTGGCGGAGCTGAAGGACAAGGCGCCGGCCTTCGCGCCCATCGATCCCGCGGTGATCGCCCTGTCCGGTGCGGTGGAAGCCCACACGGCGCCGCAGCCCGTCGCCGACGCCATCTCGGCCCTGGTCAACCTCGGCTACGCCCCGGTCCAAGCCTCCGCGGCGATCGCCGAGGCCCTCAAGAACGCGGGCGAGGGCGCCGAGGCGAAGACCCTCATCCGGCTGGGATTGCGCGAACTCGCCCGGTGACGGCCCGTCGATCGTTGGCGTGCGACGGAATTGTGCCCTTGACGCTCGCCATTCCCGTTGCCAGTTTGGAAGGAGACAGCTAACCTGCTGAAAGTAAAGCAGTTTTCAATTATTCTAATCTACGCGCCAATCCGATGCACGGGCTCAGCTTTTGCGCTCTGGCGTCAACACCGCCTCAGATTCGACGAAGTGGCCGGGTGAAACCCCCACCCGGCGGCCTCTACCCGACACGCGAGCCACGCACGAGTCACGGTCCCGCATGATCGTCTGTTCCTGCAACGTCCTGTCCGATCGCGCGGTGCGCGCCTGCCTGCATCGCGGCCCGGATTGTCCGCGCACGCCGGCCCAGGTCCAGGCCTGCCTCGGGTGCAGCCCGAAATGCGGGCGCTGCGCCCGGACCATCCGCGGCATCCTGCAGAACGCCCTCGAAAATGCCCGCGATGAGGCCGCGCATGCGTGCACGGCGACTTGCGCGAGCTCCTGTAGTTTGGTCAAGGTCCAGGCTGCGGAGGAGGGGATCGCCGCCTGAGCGCCCATTCCGGGTGCTGAAGCTCCCCTCCGGCTTAACGTGCCTCAAGGGAGATTGGGCGGATGAAGGGTGATGCGAAGGTCGTCGAGTACCTCAATCGGGGACTGCGCAGCGAGCTCACGGCGGTCAGCCAGTACTGGCTCCATTTCCGCATGCTCAACGACTGGGGTTACATCGAGCTCGCCAAGTTCTGGCGCAAGGAATCCATCGAGGAGATGAACCACGCGGATCGGTTCGTCGACCGGATCCTGTTCCTCGACGGCTTCCCGAACCTGCAGGAACTCGATCCCCTGCGGATCGGTCAGAATGTCCAGGAGATCATCGAGTGCGATCTCGCCGCCGAGAACGAGGCGCGCGCGCTGTACCTCGAGGCGGCCAAGTACTGTGATTCGATCAACGACCGGGTGTCGAAGCGCCTGTTCGAGGATCTGGCCGAGGACGAGGAGGGCCATATCGACTTCCTCGAGACGCAGCTGGAGCTGATCGGCCAGATCGGCCTGCCGCTCTACGCCCAGAAGCACATCGGCGGCCTGGAGCCGATCGCTCCCGAAGCCGAATAAAGGTAGGAATGCTGGGGCGCCGGGCTTCGAGGCCCGGCGCTCAAACGGATAGGACGCGAAAGTAGATATCGCGCAGGGGCAGCACCGCCTGGATCGTCGAAAGATCGAGGACCTCATCGAGGCCATCGATCACCCGATACCCGCTCCAGCGTCCTTCGATGCGGTCGAAGACCTCGAGATGCGGCCGGTCCCGCGCCACCAGCACATAGTGCTGAAGTGAGGCGAGCTGCTGATAGACGGCCCACTTCTCGAAGCGATCCCGGGCCTCGGTCCCAGGTGAGAGCACCTCGACCAGGACCGTGGGATTCTCAACAGACGTTGCGCCTGGTTCGATGTCGCCGCAGACGACGAGCACATCCGGAAGCATCGCGGCCTCCAGGGTTTTGCTCTTCATGTAGAATGTTTCGGTGAAGGTCTGGCAGGACGATCCCTTCGCGCGAAAACCGACTTCCAGGCCCAGGGCGATGTTCTGGACGATCCGCGCATGCTCCCAGCGCGCGCCGACCATCATCCGGACCACGCGTCCCCCGATCAGCTCCCAGCGCTCGTTACGGGGCTTATCGGCCAGCAACTCCTCGAAGTCGTCGAGGGCCATCCGTTCGAATTCCTGCGACGCACCGCCCACGGGAAGCTCTCCGGCTGCGACGAACCAGCGCCCCACACGCCCTGCGCCGCGACGGGAATGTAGCGCGAACGGCGCCGTTATGCGACATCCGCCAGGAGAACAGATGATGGACGCTGGCCCCGGCCCCCACCGAGAATCCGTGTGAGCAAACCTGCGAGACCCACCTCGAAGGCATCGGCGCCCAAATCGCCGACCCTCCATCCGCTTCCCGAATCGCTCCTCACGCCCGAGCGGCGCGAGGACGACCTGGAGCAGTCGATCCGGCCCTTGAGCCTGTCCGAATTCATCGGACAGCGGGCGGCGCGCGCCAACATGAGCATCTTCATCGAGTCGGCCAAGAAGACCGGTTCGGCCCTGGACCACGTGCTGTTCGTCGGGCCGCCCGGCCTCGGCAAGACGACGCTGGCGCAGATCGTCGCCCGCGAACTCGGGGTGAACTTCCGCTCCACCTCCGGCCCGGTCATCGCCAAGGCGGGCGACCTCGCCGCCCAGCTGACGAACCTGGAAGAGCGCGACGTGCTCTTCATCGACGAGATCCACCGCCTCAATCCGGCGGTGGAGGAGATCCTCTATCCGGCGATGGAGGATTACCAGCTCGACCTCATCATCGGCGAGGGGCCGGCCGCCCGCTCGGTGAAGATCGAGCTGCCCAAGTTCACCCTGGTCGGGGCCACCACCCGCGCCGGCCTGCTGACCACGCCCCTGCGCGACCGGTTCGGCATTCCGATCCGGCTGGAATTCTACGACGTCGACGAGCTCGAGCTCATCGTCAGCCGGGGCGCCCGGGTGCTCGGCCTCGGCATGTCGCCGGAGGGCGCCAACGAGATCGCCAAGCGCGCCCGGGGGACGCCCCGCATCGCCGGGCGGCTGCTGCGCCGGGTGCGCGACTTCGCCATCGTGGCCGATGCGCCCACGGTGACCCGCGCCATCGCCGACCGGGCGCTGCAACTCCTCGACGTCGATCCGGCGGGCCTCGACGTGATGGACCGCAAGTACCTGACGATGATCGCGAGCTCCTTCAACGGCGGGCCGGTCGGGATCGAGACCATCGCGGCCGCGCTGTCGGAGCCCCGCGACGCGATCGAGGACATCATCGAGCCGTTCCTGATCCAGAAGGGGTTCGTCCAGCGCACCCCGCGCGGGCGCATGCTCACGCCCCACGCCTTCCGCCACATGGGCTTTCCCGAGCCCCGGCGCGAACCGAGCGGGCAGTTCGGCCTGTTCAACGCCGGCGACCCGGACGCCTGAACGGCGTGCGGCCGAGGGATCGTACCAAATCCTTCCGATCCCTACGGGATGGCGGATTTGGGCTTCGCTCGAGCGCCGCGCGGGCTTGCCGATCCGGGCCCGCTTCGCTTGAGCGGACCCCGTATCAGGCCGCGTCGCGCTGGTGCGTCCGGTCGGACCGCGCGTCCGCGCGATCCGGCGGGGCGAAGGTCCGGCGGGTCAGGATGTCCGTGAGGTCGGGCGCCGGCCGGGCCCGACTGAAGAGGAAGCCCTGCAGCGCGTCGCAGCCTTCCGCCTCGAGGAGGGCGGCCTGTTCGGCCGTCTCGACGCCCTCGGCGACGACGCCCATGTTGCAGGCCTTGCCGAGGCCCACCAGGGCCCGGACGATGGCGATGGCGCCCCCGTCCTGCCCGAGGGTGCGGACGAAGGACTGATCGATCTTGAGCGTGTCGAAGGGAAACCGGCGCAGGTAGCTAACGCTCGAATAGCCCGTGCCGAAATCGTCCATCGCGATCCGGACACCGAGGCTCTTCAGGCGATGCAGGATCCGGAAGGTGTCGGCGTGGTCGCGCAGGAGCACGGATTCGGTGATCTCCAGTTCCAGCCGGCTCGCCACGAGTCCGGCGCCGATCAGCGCCCGCGTCACGTCCTCGACGAGGTCGCCGCGGAGGAACTGCACGGAGGAGAGGTTGACGGCGATCGTGAGCGTGTCCGGCCAGGTCGCCGCGTCGCGGCAGGCCTGGGCGAGGACCCAGGCGCCGATCGACCGGATCAGGCCCATCTCCTCGGCCAGGGGAATGAAGGTCGCCGGACCGATCAGGCCCTCCTGGGGATGGCGCCAGCGCAGCAGCGCCTCGAAGCCGTTGAGGGTCCGGGTCCCGGCCGCGACAAGGGGCTGGTAGTGCAGCTCGAACTGCCCGGCCGCCAGGGCGCGCCGCAGCTCGGTCCCGAGCTGGTGCCGGCGCTGGATGTCCACGTCCATGTCGGTCTCGAAGAAGCGCCAGGTGCCCCGACCCGCCGCCTTGGCCTGGTACAGGGCCACGTCGGCACGGCGCAGGACGGCGTCGCTCTCGGTGTCCGCCGGCTCCACGAGGGCGATGCCGATGCTGGTGCCGATGACGATCTCCCGGTCCTGGACCGCGAAGGGCATCTGGAGCATCGCGACGAGGCGCGCGGCGAGATCGGCCGCCTCCCCGGGCGCGACGATCCCGGACTGCACGATGGCGAACTCGTCGCCCCCCAGGCGCGCGACGAAATCGGACGGGCGCAGGCATTCCCGCAGGCGCTGCCCCGCCAGGCACAGGAGGGCATCCCCGGCCGGATGACCCAGGGTGTCGTTGACCCCCTTGAAGCCGTCGAGGTCGAGGTAGAGCACCGCCGTCCGCCTGCCGCCGCGGCCGGCGAGCACGCCCGCCATGTGCTCGCGCAGGAAGGCCCGGTTGGGCAATCCGGTCAGCGCATCGTGGCGCGCCATCCGGACGATCTGCGCCTCGCTCCGGCGGCGCTCCGTGACGTCCTCGTGCGTGCATTGCCAGCCGCCCCGGATCGGAACGTGCTTGACGGCGATGGCTCGCCCATCGGCGAGATCCCAGGTGAAGGAGGCCGGCGATCGCGCGGCCTCCTCCGGGGCGGGCCAGGGCGGAGCGCGATCGCCGTTGCTCGCCGTGAGATAGGACCGGATGGCCGCCAGCGTCGTGCCGGGCTGGCGCAGGTCCGGCGGGACGCCGTGCAGCGCGACGTAGCGCGCGTTCATCACGATCAGCCGGTTGTCCTGGTCGAACAGGCAGAGCCCTTGGGTCATGGTGTCGAGGGCGACCCCGAAGCGGGCATATTGCGTGCGCAGCGCGTGCTCGCTGCGGGCCCGCTCCTCCGCGCGCAGGAGCCGTTCCTGGCCGCCGGCCTGGCGCCGGCCGAGCACGAAGAGCCCGACGAGCCCGAGGTCGAGGAGGCCGGCGGCCGCGCCCAGCACCGTGGCCTGGCGGCGCCAGGGCGCCAGGGCCGCCGCGGTGGTGCGGCTGACGCTCAGGGTCGCCGGATAGGTCGAGAGGGCCCGGGTCGCGATGAGCCGGTCCTGCTGGTCGATCGGGCTGACGGTCCGGGTGACGCCGCCGGCCTTGTTCTGCAGGGCGATCAGGGCGGCCCCGGTCGTGGTGTACCCGCGTCCGATCGCGTTGTCCCGGTGCGGATGGCGCACCAGCAGCACGCCGTCGGTGCGGAACAGCGAGATCACGTAATCGGGCTGCGGCGCGATCTGGCCGTAGAGGCCGGCGAAGTACTCCAGCTCCACCGCGCCGAGCACGAGCCCGAGGAACGTCCCGTCCGGGGCGGAGATCTTGCGGGCGATGTACAGGGTCCAGGTTCCGTTGCCGCGGTTCTGCACCGGCTCGCTGACGAAGCGCTGGAGCAGCGGGTCCGAGGCCAGGGCCTTGAAGTAGGCCCGGTCGGCGATGTTGACGTCCGGGATGGGCCAGAACCGGGTGAAGTTGCGCAGGGTCCCGGTGTGATCGACCACCGTGACGGCGTTGACCTGGGGCAGGGCCGCCGTGCGGGCGCGCAGGGACTCGTGCATGGCGCGCGTCGAGACCTGGGCCGCGAAGGCCGCGGGCGTGGCGATCTCGGCGGCGCGGATCTCGTCGATGAGGGCGTCCTGCACGAGCTCGATCGCCTGCAGGGCCCGGTCGGCCTGGTCCGCCAGGACGGTGGCGAGGCTGACGAGGTTCTGCTCGGTATCGGCGACGGCCCGGCCGTGCAGGTCCGCGATGAAGAGCCCCGCCCCCGCGGCGATCGCCAGGCCGAGAACGCCACCCGCGGATGCGAGCAGCACGATGGAGCCGGCGTGAAGGGTTTTCGCCAGGGCGATCAGATGAGCCGATCGCTTCCGAACGCTGGCCGTAAGCATGTTCCTATCCTTGTACCGCCACGGCGGCACAGACATCGCCCCGGAGCGACTCGGCGTTGCTTCCCGGGGGGGCGCCAAGTGCTCGGCGCTCCAGCGCCTTCCGGTGGATCAACGTGGGAACGCCTTAATTTTCCGTCCGTGCTTTCCGGCGGAATCTTTGCTCCGCCCGCGCCGAAACCCGCGCCGTCGACGCGCAGCCTCCCGCGGGACCGCGTTGCTCGCCCCTCGGAATCTGCTAGAGCGGCCCACCGCTCGCGGACGCTGCGCACCCCGTCGCGGAGGCCTCGGCGGGCGGTCTGCGGGCCGCGGGGGGCGTTCATCACGAATCCGGGAGCCGCCACGTTGACCCAGCCCGAACCCGGCGTGCACGCCCTCGCGGTGCGCGTCTATTACGAGGACACCGACTTCTCGGGCTTCGTCTACCACGCGAGCTACCTGCGCTTCATGGAGCGGGGACGCACCGAACTCCTGCGCGGGCTCGCGGGCGACCAGTCCGACCTGCACCGGGACGCGGCCGGCCTGCACTTCGTCGTGCGCCGCATGGTGATCGACTATGCCAAGCCGGCGCGGATGGACGACCTCCTCGAGGTCCGGACCTGGACGACCGCGATGAAGGGCGCCTCGATGCACCTCGCCCAGGAGGTCCGGCGGGACGGCGCGGTGCTGGTGAAGGCCGAGGTCGTCGTCGCCTGCGTGCGCGACGGTCGCGCGATCCGCCTGCCCGACAGCCTGCGGCGGCTCCTGTCCCCGGAGCGCGACGACACCGATCCCACGCCCCGGTCATCGTAGCGGGGCCTGTGCCGACGTCCGGTCCCGCGCCCGGAGGTGGCCGCGTCCGCGTCAGATCTTGCGGACTTCGCCCAGGAAGAGCTTGACCGCGCCCGCCACCGCCTCGATCTCGCGATTGAGATCCGCGGTCGCGCGCAGCATGCTCTGGGCCGCGTCGGCCGAATCCGTCGCGCTCGTGGCGACGGCGGCGACGCTGGAACTCACCGTCTCGGTCCGGCCCGAGGCCTCCTCGACGCTGCGGCGGATCTCGGTGGCGGTGGCCGACTGCTCCTCGACGGCCGAGCCGATGGAGATGGCGCTCTCGTCGATCCTCCCGATGATGCCGGCGATGCGCTCGATGGTGGACGCCGTGGACGTCGTCGCGGCCTGGATCATCGCGACCTGACGGGACACGTCGTCCGTCGCCCGGGCGGTCTGGGCCGCGAGCTCCTTGACCTCGCTGGCCACGACGGCGAAGCCGCGTCCGGCCGGCCCGGCGCGGGCCGCCTCGATGGTCGCGTTGAGGGCGAGGAGGTTGGTCTGGCTGGCGATCTGCCCGATCATCCCGACGACCTGGCCGATATGGCCGGAATTCTCGCTGAGGGCGCGCACGCGCGTCACCGCCTCGCGGGCCTCCTCCACCGCCTCGCCCGTCACGGACCGGGAGCGGTCCATCTGCTGCGTGATCTCGGCATTGGCGGTGTTGAGTTCCTCGACGGCGCGGGCCACCGTCCGGACGTTGGCCGAGGTGCCGGACGCGCCGCGCGACGCCGTCGCGGCGGCCGCGGAGGTTTCGCCCGTCTTCTCCAGGACCTGGTTGGCCGCGTGGCGCAGGGTGTCGGTGGCACCGCCGGCGCCGTCGAGGGCCGCCCGGATGGCCCCGTCGAAGGCCGTGATCGCGTCGGCGAACGGTGTCACGTCGGCCCAGGACAGGACGGCGGCGATGTAGGCGCCCTGCGCCATCACCGCCGAGACATGCAGGTCGAGCGTCTTGGGGCCGAGGCGGATCTTCGTGTGCCAGGGCAGGCGCGACGGGTCCGCCACGATGCTGCGCTGGTGCTGGGGGGTCTTGTGAAACACATCCATCGAGGTTCCGACCATGCGGTCGGGATCGACGTCCTGGGGCAGGTCTTGCCGCAGCGCGTGCATGGTCTCGATGCTGCGCCGGTTGGCGAACGTGATGTTCGCGCTCACGGGATCGACGACGAGCACGTTGACCGGCAGCGCATCGAGGACCGCTTCCAGATCCATCTGCGGCGAGACCTTGGCCCGGTTCTCGGCGTGGGGGCGGCGCCATGCGTCCAGTATCGTTCTCTGGGTTTTCATCGTAGCGACCCGCCGGAATTCGGTCTTCGATAGCAATGATCTAGTTTTATCTGTAATGATGCTTAAAATTTCGTTAAAGCGCAGTTGAGCCGTTCGTGTTCAGCCTCTGGACAAATGTTGTCCTCCGGCGGCGTTCGCCGAGGACGCGCGGCGGACATCCCGATCCCTCGGCCCCCTCCGGGGCTCCGCCCGCGCGGGCCGCAAGGGAATGTTAACCCTGCCGGGTGCTTAACTGCCCTCGGGCCGGACGGGTGCACTGCACACGGCCGGCTCATACTTTCGACAGATTCGCGGGCCATTGAGCCTTGAAATCGCTCAAAGTTCCGGTTGAAGCGCGCAGGACGGACCACCGGTTCCGTGACGGCTCCGCGCGGGGTTTTTCGAGGATCATGTCATGAACCCAGCCGATGCCATGCAGGCGATGCCGGCCCCCGACATGACCCTGCTCGGCCTGTTCCTGCAGGCGCATTTCGTCGTCAAGATCGTGATGCTCGGGCTGATCGGGGCCTCGATCTGGTGCTGGTCGATCATCGTCGACAAGACCCTCCTGTTCCGGCGCACCAAGGCCGAGATGGACGCCTTCGAGGAGGCCTTCTGGTCCGGCCGCTCCCTGGAGGAGCTCTATCGCTCGTTCAACGACCGGCAGCCGGTGGGGCAGGGCGCCCTGTTCGTGGCCGCGATGCGCGAGTGGAAGCGCTCCTTCGAGGGCTCCGGGCGCCAGATCCAGAGCCTGTCCCAGCGCATCGACAAGGTGCTGGACGTGACGATCCAGCGCGAGGTCGAGCGCCTCGAGTCGCGCCTGCTCTTCCTCGCCTCCATCGGGTCGGCCGGTCCCTATATCGGCCTGTTCGGCACGGTCTGGGGCATCATGACCGCCTTCACGTCGATCGCCGCCTCCAAGAACACCTCGCTGGCTGTGGTGGCGCCGGGCATCGCCGAGGCGCTGTTCGCCACCGCCATCGGCCTGTTCGCCGCCATTCCGGCGGTGCTCGCCTACAACAAGCTGCAGTCCACGGTGGCCAAGAACCAGTCGCGCCTCGAAGGCTTCGCCGACGAGTTCTCCGCCATCCTCTCGCGGCAGATCGACGAGCGCCTCTCGCTCGTCGCCTGACCCCACCCCCACACCCGAGGAACGATCATGGGCATGGCCCACGGAGCAGCGCAGGGTGGCGGCGGACGGCGTCGGCGGGGACGCCGGCACGCGGCCATCAACGAGATCAACATGACGCCGTTCATCGACGTCGTGCTCGTGCTGCTGATCGTCTTCATGGTCGCGGCGCCGATGATGACGGTGGGCGTGCCCCTCGACCTGCCGCAATCCAAGGCGAGCCCGCTCAATTCCGACACCAAGCCCGTGACCCTGTCGATCCGGCAGTCGGGCCAGGTCTTCCTCGGGGAGAGCGAACTCTCCGACGACACCATCGTCCCGAAGCTCACCGAGAGCTCGAAGGCCGGCTTCGAGGAGCGCGTGTTCGTGCGCGGCGACAAGCGGGTCGATTACGGCCGCGTCGCCCAGGTGATGGCGATCGTGACCGGCGGCGGCTTCAAGAAGGTCGCTCTGGTCACCGAGCCGGACCAGAAGTAGCGGGCCCGGCGGTGCGGATTCCCTTCAAGCGCAGTGAACCGGGCGTCTGGGTCTCGGCGGCGACGCATGTCGGCCTGCTGACGGTCGCCCTGCTCTCGGTGGCGGCGCCCGCCCTGCCGGACGCGCAGGAGGGCGTGCCCGTCGAGGTGATGACCGAGCAGCAATATTCGGAGCTGACCAAGGGCGAGCGCAACGCCGATGCGCCCCAGCCCAACGCCAAGCCGCGTGCCGACCGCGTCGCCGAGAAGTTCGAGGAGCGCGAGCCCGAGAACGCCAAGGTCGATGCCCCGGCCCCGCCGAAGCGCCCCGCCGACATGAAGGTGGCGAGCGCCGAGGAGATGCCGCTGCGCTCCAGCGAGCCCGATCCGCAGGACGCCAAGGCCGAAGCCGCCAAGGCGGAAGCGGCCAAGGCCGAAGCGGCGGAAAAGGCCGCGAAGGCGGACGCCGCGAAGGCTGCGGCCGCCGCCGAAGCCAAGGCCGCCGCCGCCGCCGAGGCGAAGGCTGCCGCCGCTGCCGAGGCCAAAGCCGCGGCGGCCGAAGCCAAGGCCGCGGCCGCCGAAGCCAAGGCCGCGGCCGCCGAAGCCAAGGCCGCCGCCGCCGCGAAGGCCAAGGCCGAGGCCGTCAAGCGCGAGCAACTCGCCGAACTCATCGAGAAGCAGGAGGCGGAAGCCGAGGCCAAGGCCGAAGCCGCCGCCAAGGTCGAGGCTGCGAAGGCCGAGGCGAAGGCGGAGGCGGCCCGCAAAGCACGGGCGGAGGCCAAGGCGAAGGCCGACGCCGAGGCGAAGGCCGAGAAGGAAGCCGAGGCCAAGGCGAAGGCGGTCGCGGAGGCGAAAGCCAAGGCGGAGGCCGAGCGTCAGAAGGAGCTCGCCGAAGCCAAGGCGGAGGCGGACGCCGAGGCCAAGGCCGAGGCCGCCGCGAAGGCCAAGGCCGAGGCCGCCGCCAAGGCGAAGGCCAAGGCGATGGCCGACGCCAAGGCGAAGGCGGATGGGGAAGCGAAGGCCAAGAAGCAGGCCGAACTCGCCGACAAGTTCAGCGCGGGCGACATCCGTTCGCTCCTCGCCTCGAAGGCGCCCTCGCAATCCACCGGCGCCACCGGCCGCGAGGTGCAGCGCACCGCATCCCTGGGCGCGGCCTCCGGCAACGCCCAGCGCCTGTCGCCCTCCCTGCGCGATGCCCTCGTGGGCATGCTCCAGCAGCAGATCGAGCGCTGCTACGTGGCGCCGCCCGGTGCCACCCAAGGCGTGGTGCTGCCGATGCTCGACATCCGGCTCAATCCGGACGGCACGCTGACCTCCGAACCGCGCATCATGCGGGGCGGCGCCAACGCGGTCGATCGATCGATCGCCGAGGCGGCTCAGCGCGCCGTGCGTCGCTGCGCGCCCTACAAGATCCCGGCCCAGTACGCGCCGTATTACAACGACTGGAAAGCCATCAACGCGGAGTTCGAGTTCTCGCGGGTGTGATAGGCCCGTCGGAGCGTGACCGCGTCGAAGCGTGCGGATGCCCGGCGTTCACGGGGGTCGAGGCAAGGCCTCGGCCCGATCCGCCAAGGCAGGCGCAGGTCCGCAGCCACGCTCCCCTCCGACCACATCGACGATCCTCGCATTCCCACGACCACGGAATCGATCATGCATCCCAGTCTTCCCAAGGGCCTGACGTCGCTCCTCGCCCTCCTGGCCCTCGTCCTGTGCGGCCTGAACCCGGCGGCGGCGCAGCTCAACCTGCGCATCGGCGGCGGGTCGTTCCAGCCGATGCCGATCGCGGTCACGGATTTCTCGGGGGATCCGAGCCTGGGCCTCCTCGTCTCCAGCGTGGTCACGAACAACCTGCGCCGGTCGGGCTACTTCACGCCCGTCGAGAAAGCGAAGTTCCCCGAGGCCCCGGGCTTCGATGCGGTCCCGGGTTTCGAGAAGTGGAAGGCGGCGGGCGTTCAGGCCCTGATCACCGGGCGGGTGGCGCGTGACGCCTCGGGCAAGCTCAAGGTCGAGTTCCGCCTCTGGGACGTCACCTCGGGCCAGCAGATGACCGGCCAGCAATACGGCACCGATCCGGCCAATGCGCGCCGCACCGGCCACCTCATCTCGGACGCGGTCTACACCAAGATCACCGGCCTCGGCCCCTGGTTCGACAGCCGCATCGCCTTCGTGGACGAGTCCGGCTCGAAGGAAAACCGGCGCAAGCGCCTGATGGTGATGGACCAGGACGGCGCCAACGTGCGGGCGCTCACCAATGGCGACAACGCCGTGGTCGCGCCGCGCTACTCGCCGGCGACCCAGGACATCGCCTTCATGACCCAGACCACCGGCCAGCAGCCGCGCATCCAGGTCATCAACCTCGAGACCGGCAGCCGGCAGGCCCTCGGCAAGTCCGGCTCGATGAGCACCAGCCCGCGCTTCTCCCCCGACGGCCGTCGTCTCGTGATGAGCGTCCAGGAGGGCGGCAACGCCGACATCGTCATCATGGACCTCGCCTCGAAGGCGCAGACGCCGGTCACCAACGGCAATGCCATCGACACCTCGCCGACCTTCTCGCCCGACGGCAGCCAGATCGTGTTCGAGTCCGATCGCGGCGGCTCGCAGCAGATCTACGTCATGAGCGCCTCGGGGGGGACGCCCACCCGCCTCTCCTTCGGCGAGGGCTCCGCCTCGCAGCCGGCCTGGTCGCCGCGCGGCGACCTCATCGCCTTCACGCGCCAGCGCAAGGGCGGCTTCGCCATCTGCGTGATGAAGCCGGACGGAACGGGCGAGCGCGTGCTCACGGAAGGCTTCCACAACGAGGGCCCGACCTTCGCGCCGAACGGCCAGTACGTGCTGTTCTTCCGCGATCCGGGCGGCCAGGGCGGCGGCAAGCTCTACATGGTCGACATCACCGGCAAGGTGGAGCAGCCGGTCCCGACCCCGTCCTACGCCTCGGACCCGACTTGGTCGCCGCTGCTGTCGGGGAAGTAGGACGGGACGCGCGCGGCGGCCGTGTCAGCCGCGCTCGTAGCCCGTGGTTCGGCGCACGAAGCTGAAAGCCGAGCTCAGCGATGCGCCGGCGGCGCCGGTCACGGCCTGAACGGCACCGACTGCCGCCTGAGCCGCCTCGCTCGCCGTCGTCGCCAGGGACGAATCCGCGTGTCCCGGTCCGTCGACCGTCGGGGTCACCCGCTGTGAGGCCCGAGCGAACCCCCGTCGCAGTACTTCCCGATCGTTGCTGATCAGCGCCGGAAGCCGCGGGTCGGCCAGGGCGATCAGCAGGCCTGCGTCCTGGAACGTGATTTCCAGCAGCGTCTGAGGTTGGGATTCCTCGGCCGACACCGAGGTCAGGGCGGTCGCGGCGAGCAGCGCCGTGCCGCTCAGATCGATGTTCGATGCGAGGGCGAGACTTCCCTTCAGACCTTCGAGAAGTTGCCCGCCCCAGTTCCGGGTGCCCGCGATTTCTCCGTGCGCCTCGACGGCGAGGATGCTCTCGACGGAGCGCTCGACACCGTCCGGGCTGGTCAGAACGCCCGACTCATAGGTGCCTCTGCCTTTTCCGCAATTTCCGGCCACCACCTTGATGTCAGCCATTGCAGCCTCCTGCAGGATTTCTACGCCTGCGTGCAGGCCGCTGTCATGTCGAAAAGCTCGGCCGTGCCGGCGCGATGGATCGGCAACGGGGCTCCGAGACATCGTGTAAGGCACTGTTTACGCAGGCTTTATCCCTGGTGTGCAGCGAATCGGGCGGCTAAGGGATAGATCCGCCCTTCACTCCGCCGGCACGAGCCGGTCCCGGGCCCGCAGCGCGGGAAACACCCGGTCCCAGAGCGCCGCGACGAGGAGGGTGGCGAGGCCGCCCGCCACCACGGCCGGGACGGCCCCGATCAGGGCCGCCAGGGTGCCGGATTCGAACTCGCCGAGTTCGTTCGAGGCGCCGATGAAGACCGAGTTCACCGCTGAGACCCGGCCGCGCATGGAATCGGGCGTCTCGCCCTGCACGAAGGTCTGGCGCACGAACACGCTGATCATGTCGGCCGCCCCCGTGACGAACAGGCAGGCCATGGAGAGGGGCAGGGAGGTCGAGAGGCCGAAGCCCACCGTGGCGAGGCCGAAGATCCCCACGGCCTGGAGCATGCGCAGGCCGGCCCGGCGCTGCAGTGGCCGGTAGGCGAGGGCGATCGCGGTGAGCACGGCACCGGCCGCCGGCATGCTGCGCAGGACGCCGAGGCCGAGGGGGCCCACGTGCAGCACTTCCGCCGCGAAGATCGGCAGGAGGGCGGTGGCGCCCCCGAGGAGCACCGCCACGAGGTCGAGGCTGATGGCGCCGAGCACCACCGGATGCGTGCGGATGTAGGTCAGGCCGGCCGAGAGGGTCTCCCAGGTCACGGGCGGGCGCTCGGCGATGGGGGCGGGCCGGAACCGGATCGCCAGGATGAGGGCGCTGGCGAGCGCGAAGCTCACGGCGGCCGCCCCGAAGACCACCGCCGGCCCGAGGGCGTAGAGGAAGCCGCCGGTGGCCGGGCCGAGGATCGAGGCGCTCTGCCAGAGCGAGGCGTTCCAGGCGACGGCCGAGCCGAACAGGGGGCGGGGCACCAGGGTCGGCAGCAGGGCCTGCAGGGCTGGGTTGGCGAAGGCGCGACAGGTGCCGATCACGACGACGAGCCCGTAGATCGGCCACAGGGTCGTGGTGCCGAGCCAGGCCGCCAGGAGCAGGCCGAGATCCGCCGACGCCAGGGTCGCGTAGGCCAGGGCCGCCACGCGGCGGCGGTCGTAGGTGTCGGCGACGTGGCCCGTCACCAGGGCCGAGAGCATGGCGGGCAGGAAGCTCGCCAGGCCCACGAGGCCCAGGGCCAGGGCCGAGCGGGTGATGTCGTAGACGAACCACCCCACCGCCACCGCCTGCATCTGGAAGGCGAGGCCGGTGAGGAAGCGGGCCGCTCCGAAGAGGCGGAAATCGCCGTTGCGGAAGACGTCCCAGCGCGGCGCGGCATCGGTGCTCATGCGGCCGTGCTGGGGCAGGGCGGTTTGCGCGTCAAGCGCAAGGATGACGGGGCGGACTGAACCGTGCAGCCACGGGGCTCGACCGTCCGCGGCGCGACCGGCCCGCCGGCGGAGACCTTCGTCAGCGCCGCACTTCGGTCAGGGTCGCACTTCGGTCAGGGCCGCACTCCGATCCGCGGCCGCGAGGGGCACCGCCTGCAGGGCCTCCAGCACCAGGCCGGGGGTGAGGATCTGGGGCAGGACCGTGGGCTCGCCCGCACCGGCGTAGAGGAGGTAGAGCGGGACGCCGCTGCGGCCGTGGCGCTCCAGCAGGCGGGTGATCTCCGGGTTCTGGTTGGTCCAGTCGCCCTTGAGGGCGGTGATGCCCCGCGCCTTCAGCCCGGCCTGGACCGCCTCGGCGCGCAGGGCCACGCGCTCGTTGACCTGGCAGGTGATGCACCAGGCCGCCGTCATGTTCACGAAGACCGGCTTGCCCTGGGCCAGGAGCCCGTCGAGGCGCGCCTGGGTGAAGGCGCTGCCATCGGCCTGCGCGGCGTCGGCCCCCGCCCGGTCCCGGTCGAGGCCGAGGGTGAGGATCGCGAGGGCGGCGAGCGCCGCCACGGCGGTGCCGCGCGCGACCCAGGTGCCGGCCGGGCCGGCCCCGTGTCCCCGCTCCCAGGCCCAGGCGGCGAGACCCACGAGGACGAGGCCGACCAGGGCGGCGAGGAGCCCGGCCGAGCCCACCTGCTGCGACAGCACCCAGACCAGCCAGGCCACGGTGGCGTAGATCGGGAAGGCCAGCGCCCCCTTCAGGGTGTCCATCCAGGCGCCGGGGCGGGGCAGCCGCCGCAGGGCCGCGGGCCAGATCGTCAGCGCGAGGAAGGGCAGGGCGAGGCCGAGGCCGAGGCTCGCGAAGACCGCGAGGCTCACGCCGGCCTCTTGGGTCAGGGCGAAGCCCACCGCCGAGCCCATGAAGGGGGCGGTGCAGGGGGTGGCCACCACGGTGGCGAGGATTCCGGTGAAGAACGAGCCTTCCAGGCCGGCCCGCCGGGTTAGGCCGTCCCCGAGGCCCGCGATGCCGGCGCCGAGATGGACGACGCCCGACAGGCTGAGTCCCATGGCGAGCAGCAGGTAGGCGAGGCCCGCCACCACCAGGGGCGATTGCAGCTGGAAGCCCCAGCCGATGCCGGCGCCGGCGCCCTTCAGGGCGATCAGCAGGCCGGCGAGGGCCAGGAAGGACGCGAGCACGCCCGCCGTGTAGGCGAGGCCGTGCAGCCGGACCCGGCCCGCCGGCTCGCCGGAATGCCGCACGAGGCTCAGGACCTTGATGGACAGGACCGGGAAGACGCAGGGCATCAGGTTGAGGAGGAGGCCGCCCAGGAAGGCGAGGCCGGCCGCGCTCCAGAGGGTCAGGCTCTCGGCCGGGACCTGCGCGGGTGTGGGCGCCATCGTCGCGTTCGTGGTCGCGGCCGAGGCCGTCGCGACGGCGGTGGCGTCCGGGGCCTCCCCGACGGCGTAGGCGCGGCGCACGGGTCCGTCCGGCGTCGCCTCCGCGAAGGTCAGCACCCCCGGCAGGGTCGCGGGGGCCGCTGCGGTGGCGTCGCCGCGGGCCAGGTCGATGTGCAGCCCATCCGCGTCGCTGCGCGCCTCTTGGGGCGCCGCGTTCTCGATGGCGGCCTCCGCATAAGGGAAGTAGGCGACGTCGGACGCCGCGAGCCCGGCCGGCGCGGCGAGGTGCACCTGCAGACGCCCGTTCTCGGCGCCGTAGCGCACCGGCCAGGGGGCGGGCGCGGGCAGGGCCGCGCGGGCGGCCTCGAAAAGCATCATCGATCCGGGCGCGATGCCGGTGCTGGTGCCGGTCTGCGCCACCGGCAGGGTCAGGCGCAGCTCGGCCGAGCCCGGCACGCATTCGCGCTCGCAGACGAGGTAGGTCAGCTTGGCCTGGAGCGTCACCGGCTTGGCCGAGGCCAGCGTGGCCGGCGGGGTCACCTGCGCCAGGAGGACGGCCTCGCCCTCGTAGCCGTAGTTCATCAGGTGGGCGACCGGGATGCGGCTCGGGCTCGGCCACTGGATCGGCCCCGCCGAGAACCCGGGCGGCAGCGTCCAGGCGACCTCCGGAGCCAAGCCGGAATCGCCGGGATTGCGCCAGTAGACGTGCCAGTGCGGCCGCATCACCAGGCGGATCCCCACCGTGAAGGGCTCGCCCGGCCGGATCGCGGCGGGCTCCCCGACGAGGCTCGCCTTCACGAGGTCGGCCGGCACCTTGAAGCCCTGCGCGGAGGCGGTGGGCAGAGCGAGGCCGAACAGCGCGAGCGCCAGGGCGAGAAGCCGGATCATAGAATCCTGTTCGGAGATGGAGGCGGGCAGGTTACGTCCGTTCGGCCGGAGCGCAAAATCCCGAAGCCGCGAGATCCCTTGTCCCCGCCTTTCCGCGCCGCCGAAAGGCGCAGGATGGTCGCAAGGGCCGTCCGGCGCTCCGGCCGGGCCGGGGTCAGACCGACGCCGCCATCGGCCGGGTCGCCGCCGCCAGCCAGGCCCGCGTCGCCCCGTCGAGGTCCGGTTCCAGCGCCTCCCGCACGCGGGCGTGATAGGCGTCGATCCAGGCCGTCTCCTCCGGGCTCAGGAGCTCGGGGCGGATCAGGCGACGGTCGAAGGGCGCCAGCGTCAGGGTCTCGAAGCCGAGCATCGGGCGCTCGCCGCCGGGCACGTCGCGGACCTCGACCAGGACGAGGTTCTCCAGGCGGATGCCGTAGGCGCCGGGCCGGTAGTAGCCCGGTTCGTTGGAGAGGATCATGCCGGGCTCGAGGGCGACCGTTCCGGTCTTGGCGATGCGCTGCGGCCCCTCGTGCACCGACAGGAAGGACCCCACGCCGTGGCCGGTGCCGTGGTCGAAGTCGAGGCCGGCCTCCCAGAGGGGCAGGCGGGCGAAGGCATCGATCTGCGCGCCGGTCGTGCCCTTCGGAAACACCGCCCGGGCGATGCCGATATGCCCCCGGAGCACGCGGGTGAAGTGGTCGCGCATCGCCTCGGAGGGCGTGCCGATCGCCACCGTCCGGGTGATGTCGGTGGTGCCGTCGCGGTATTGCGCCCCGGAATCCACCAGGAACAGCTCCCCGGGCCGGATGCGCCGGTCGGTCTCGCGGCTGACCCGGTAATGGACGATGGCGCCGTTGGGGCCGCTGCCGGAGATCGTCGGGAACGAGACGTCGCGCAGCAGGCCGCCCGCGGCGCGGAAATCCTCCAGGGCCTCCACGGCGGCGATCTCGGTCAGCGTCTCGCCCTGGTCCGCGAGCCAGGCGAGGAAGCGGGTCACGGCGACGCCGTCGCGCAGATGCGCCGCCCGGGTGCCGGCGATCTCCGCTGCGTTCTTCACCGCCTTCATGGCCGTGATCGGGTCGGGGCCGAGATCGGCGACGCCTCCGGCCGCCTCGACCCGCTGCTTGAGGGCGTACGCGGCGGTGGCGGCGTCGAGGCGCAGGCGCGCGGCGTTCGCCGCCTGCGCCGCGAGGCCGTCCGCGAAGGCCGCGCGCGGGTGGAGGTCGGCGAGCGGCGCGAGGGCGGCGCGCAGCTCCGGGCTCACGGCGGGCGAGGTCAGGTAGAGGGCCGCGCGGCCGTCCCGCGGCACCAGGGCGTAGCCCAGCGCCAGGGGGGTGTGGGCCACGTCGCTGCCGCGCAGGTTGAACGCCCAGGCGAGGTTGTGCGGATCGGAGATCACCAGGGCGGCGTCGTCCGCCTCGGCCAGGGCCGTGCGGATGCGGGCGAGCTTGTCCGCTGCGGACGCGCCGGCGAGCTCCGGCGGATGGGCGACGACGGGCCCTGCCGGCGGCCCCGGCCGGTCGGTCCAGACCGCGTCGACGGGGTTCCGGTCCACCGCCTGCAGGCGCGCGCCGGCCCTGGACACCGCGCGCTCCAGGCGCGCCACGCTGTCGGGGGTGTGCAGCCAGGGATCGTAGGCCAGCACCTGGCCGGCCTTGATGTGGGCGCCGATCCAGGCCGCGACGCTGGTCTCGGCCAGGGCCACCGGGGTGATGAGGGCGGTGTCGACCTGGGCCGGCGCCTGCAGGGTGTAGCGCCCGTCGACGACGAGGGCGGCTTCTTCGGACAGGATCACGGCGGTGCCGGCCGAGCCGGTGAAGCCCGTGAGCCAGGCCAGGCGCTCGGCCTGGGGCGGCACGTATTCGGACTGGTGCTCGTCGGCGCGGGGCACCACGAAGCCGTCGAGGCCGGCGTCGCGCAGGGCCGCGCGCAGGGCCCGGATGCGGTCGGCCCCGTGGCGGTGGCTCGGATCGTCGAAGGTCTGGAAGCGGGCGCGGGTCATGGCGCCCAGGGTTACGCCGGGCTCAGAGGGGCCGCAACCGCGTCCGGCGCGGGCGCGCCGCCGCGCCGCCGCGCGTGAGCACCAGCGTCGCCCAGCCCTCGATCAGCCCGTGCCGGGCGAGGTGGAAGCCCCGGTGCCGATAGGTGGAGAGGACGCCCGGCACGTCGCGCTCGATGAGGCCGGAGAGGATCAGCACGCCGCGGTCGGCGACGACCGCCGTCAGCGAGGGCGCCAGCCCCTTCAGGGGCCGCGCCAGGATGTTGGCGAAGACCACGTCGAAGCGGCGCGGCCGGTCGGCGAGGGGGTGGCGCACCCCCGGCCCCTGGTAGAGCCGCAGGACCGGCCCGAGGCCGTTGAGGCGGGCATTGCCGATGGCGGTGGTCACCGCCTCCGGGTCGAGGTCGCCGGCGATGACGGGCGTGTGCAGGTATTTCGCCGCCGCGAAGGCGAGGATGCCGGTGCCGGTGCCGACGTCGAGCACGTGGGCCGGGCGCCCGCGCTTGAGGATCCCCGCGAAGGCCCGGAGGCAGCCCAGCGTCGTGCCGTGATGGCCGGTGCCGAAGGCCAGCGCCGCCTCGATCTCGATGGCGAGGTCGTTGGCCCGGACCGTGTCGCGGTCGTGGCTGCCGTGGACGAGGAAGCGGCCGGCCCGCACGGGCTTCAGGCCCTCCAGGGAGGCGCGCACCCAATCCTGCTGGTCGATGGTCTCGAAGGTGGCGACGTCCGCCTGCGCGCCGACCACAGGGCGGATCAGGTCGCGGATCATCGCCTCGTCGGGCGCATCGGCGAAGTAGGCCTCGAGCCGCCAGGTCCGGCCGTCCTCGGCCTCGAAGGCGGCCACGGCCGTCTGGGTCGGGTCGAACATCTCGCCGAGGAGGTCGGTCATCGCGCGCGCCGACCCCTCGTCGGTGAGGAGGCGCAGCACATGGGTCGGACGGTGGGGAGGCAGGCCTTCGAGCATGATCGGGGCTCTACCACCCGCGACGTCCCGCCGCCACCTCGCGCGCAAGCTTGGCCGGAACGGAACCGCCGGATCCGCGTTTGCTGTGGCTTCTCCAGGCTCGCGTCGATGTCGGAGCGTGCGTTGTGCGTATGAAAATCAGAAGAGCCGGCGGACGAACCCCGGTCGTTCTCGCGGAAAAGTCCAAGGCCCGCCGTCGCCTCGTGCGCGATCGCGGGGGCTTCACCGATGCCGAGACGCTGACGGGACCCCTGCCCGGACCGATGCTGGTGCTCCTGAGCCGTCTGCACCGCTCGGAGCGTCCGCCCGTCGAGGACGAGGAGCGGGGCGCCTGACGAGCCCCGTCCCGATCCGTGCTATGGCGGCTCCGGCGCCGCCGGCCTCTCCCGGGTCGTGCCGGCCGCAGACGAAGGGCTGATCGATGATTCCGACGCGGCGGACATGGCTCGGGGCGGTGCTGGGATTGGCGATCTGGGCCGGCGTGGCGCCGGCGCGGGCCGAAATACCCGTGCGGGCCGAAGCCCCCGTGGTGGTCTTCGCCGCCGCCAGCCTGAAGAACGCCCTCGACGCGGCCACCGCCGCCTGGACGACGGAGACCGGCAAGACCGCCCGGATCTCCTACGCGGCCTCCAGCGCGCTGGCCAAACAGATCGAGGCCGGGGCGCCGGCCGACCTGTTCCTCTCGGCCGATCTCGCCTGGATGGACGACGTGGCGGGCAAGGACGGCCTCAAGCCGGGCACCCGCTCGAACCTCCTGCGCAACGCCCTCGTGCTGATCGCCCCCAAGGACTCCCCCGTGGCCCTGGCGCTCAAGCCCGGCCCCGACCTCGCCGCGACCTTCGCCAAGGCGCTGGGCGACGGTCGCATCGCCATGGGCAACGTCGCGGCGGTCCCGGCCGGCAAGTACGGCAAGGCGGCGCTGGAGACTCTCGGCGCCTGGGAGGGCGTGAAGGACCGCCTCGCCCAGGCCGAGAACGTGCGGGCGGCCCTCCTGCTCGTGGCCCGCGGCGAGGCGCCGCTCGGCATCGTCTACGCCACCGACGCGGTCTCCGACCCCAGCGTCCGGGTGGTCGCCACCTTCCCGGCCGCGAGCCACCCGCCGGTGATCTATCCGGTGGCACTCACGAAGGAGTCGACCAACCCGGATGCGGCCGCGCTTCTCGCCTACCTGCGCAGCCCCGCCGCCCGGGTGTTCTTCGAGCGCCAGGGCTTCTCGGTGATCGGCGCCGAGGACCGGACCTGATCGTCCGGCCTTGAGCGCCGCGATCCTGGACCGGCTCGGCCTCTCGCCGGAGGAATGGTCCGCCATCGCCCTCAGCCTGCGCGTGGCCGGGGTCGCCACCCTGGCGAGCCTCGGCCCGGGGCTGGCCGTCGCCTGGGTGCTGGCGCGTCGGCGCTTCCCCGGACGGGCGCTCCTCGACGGGCTGGTCCATCTCCCCCTCATCCTGCCCCCGGTGGTGACGGGCTACCTCCTGCTCCTGGCCTTCGGCCGGCGCGGGACCTTCGGGACCGTCCTGGCCGATCTCGGCATCGTCCTCTCGTTCCGCTGGACCGGGGCGGCGCTCGCCTGCGCGGTGATGGGCTTTCCCCTGATGGTGCGGGCGATGCGCCTCTCCCTGGAGGCCGTCGATGCCCGCGTCGAGCAGGCCGCCGCGACCCTCGGCGCCGGACCCTGCGCGGTCTTCCTCACCGTGACGCTGCCCCTCGCCCTGCCGGGGGTCCTGGCCGGCGCGGTGCTGGCCTTCGCGAAGGCGATGGGCGAATTCGGCGCCACCATCACGTTCGTGTCGAACATTCCCGGGGAGACCCAGACCCTGCCTTCGGCGATCTACTCCCTGACCCAGGTGCCCGGCGGGGAGGCGGGGGCCCTGCGCCTCACCCTGGTCTCCGTGGCGATCTCGATGGCGGCCCTCCTGGTCTCCGAACTCCTGGCCCGCCGGGTCGGGCGCCGGATCGGGGCGGGGTGAGCCGATGACGCTCGCGGTCGATCTTGCCCTGGCGCGCGGCGCCTTCCGCCTCGACGTGGCCTTCACCGCTCCGCCGGGCCTTACCGCCCTGTTCGGCCGCTCGGGCTCGGGCAAGAGCACGGTGATCGCCTGCCTCGCCGGTCTGGCCCGGCCCGACCGGGGTCGGATCGCCCTCGACGGCGAGACCCTGCTCGACACCGAGCGCGGCCGCGCGGTGCCCGCCCATCGCCGCCGCATCGGCACCGTCTTCCAGGAGGCGCGGCTGATGCCCCACCTCTCGGTCCGGCAGAACCTCGCCTACGGGCGCTGGTTCGCCCGCGGCCGCCGGGACAGAGCCGGCCTGGAACCGGAGGCGGTCATCGCGCTCCTGGGCATCGGCCACCTCCTCGACCGGCGGCCGGCCGGTCTCTCCGGCGGCGAGGGCCAGCGCGTGGCGATCGGCCGGGCGCTGCTGTCGCGGCCCCGCCTCCTGCTCCTGGACGAGCCGCTCGCCGCCCTCGATGCCGAGCGCAAGGCCGAGATCCTGCCGCTGATCGAGCGCCTGCGTGACGTGGCCGCGATCCCCTTGGTATACGTCAGCCATGCGGTGCCCGAGGTGGCGCGCCTCGCCGACACCATCGTGGTGCTCGAAGGGGGCCGCGTCGCTGCCGCCGGACCCGCCGAGGGCATCCTGCGCCGGGGCGATCTCGGGGCCTTCCACGCGGCCGAAGCCGGCGCCCTCCTCGACATGGTGGTGGAGGCCGACGCCCCGAATTCCGGCCTGACGCTCCTCTCCGGGCGGGCCGGGCGCCTCCTCGTGCCGCGCCTCAATCGGGCGGTCGGCACCGGCATCCGCGTCCACGTTCCCGCCCGCGACGTCCTGCTCTCCCTCGACGAGCCCATCGGCTTGAGCGCCCGAAATCGCCTGAGCGGGCAAGTCCTTGCCCTGCATCCTCAGGCGGACGGCACGGTGCTGGTGGAGGTGGATTGCGGCGGCGCCGTGCTCTCCGCACGCCTGACCCGCGCCTCCGTGCACGAACTCGGCCTCGTCCCCGGACGGCCGGTCTTCGCCATCGTCAAGAGCGTCGCCTTCGATCCGCACGGGATGGGACGGGCGGCCGGCGCCGTCGAGATCTGACCGATCGTTAAGATTCGATGCGTCGCCTTGGCATTGCCTTGAGCCTGTCGGCCAAGAAGCCGGTGGCGGAACCGATTCCTTAAGATCCCATTCACGCCGCAAGCCTTGTCTGGCTGGAGACCGCGAAAGCCGCGAACAGGAGCGTGCCATGTCGATCACTAGCCTCGGCGCCGTGCTTCCGGCCCGCGTCACCGGCGCCACGCCGGCTCCCAGTCCCCCGGTTCAGCCCGTTCAGGCCCCGGCGCCCCTCGCACCGGCCGTGCGGGTGGAGATTCGCAGCCAGGACCCGGGAGCCGATCCGCGCGCCGGCACCGTCCGGACGCCCACGTCCGAGCAGGACGCGAAGGCGACCCAGACCGTGATGGAGCCACGCATCCGGATCGACCAGGACACCAAGGCGGTGGTCTACCAAGAGGTGGATCCGAATTCTGGCGACGTCGTGGTGCAGCTGCCCGACCCGGTGGTGCTCAAGGCCCGCGCCTATGCGGAGGCCGCCGAGGCCCGCGCCAAGCCCGTGGCCCGCCCCTTCGACCGTACCGCCTGAGCTGCAGCGAGCGAAACGAAGAGAAGGCCGGGGCGGTGCGCCCCGGCCTTCTCTTTTGACGTCCACTCGAATCAGAAAAAAGCCGCCGGCCCGAAGGCCGGCGGCCGGCTTCCCCTTAGCGGAGGAGCTGCAGGATGCCCTGCTGCGCCGTGTTGGCGAGCGAGAGGGCCGAGATGCCGATCGACTGGCGGGTCGACAGGGCCTGCGAGTTGGCGGCTTCCTCGTTGAGGTCCGCGTTCGTCAGGTTGGCCGAGCCGGTGTCGAGGATGTTGATCAGGTTCTTCGAGAAATCCTGACGGTTCTGCACCACCGTGAGATTCGAGCCGAAGGTCGAGGACTGGGCGCGAAGCTGGCTGGTGGCGGCAGTGATGGCCGTCAGGGCCGAGTTGATCTCATCATCCGACTGGAAGCCGCCGGTGATGGAGTTGAGACCCAGACCATCGGCGTCGAGCTTCGCGCCGGCAATCGTGATACTCGAAGAACCGGTCTCATTGAAAGTAACCTTCAGCGAGTTCTCACTTGGATCGCTGCCCGAGCGGGACAGCAGATTGATACCGTTGTAGCTGGAGTCCTGGGCCTGCTGCGTGATCTGGGTCAACAGGTCGTTGAACTGCTTGGCCAGCGCAGTCCGGGTAGAGTTCGTACCACTGGCCGAACCAGAGCCCGAGGCGACGACAGCCTTGGTCGTGGTACCAGCAACGCCGAAGCCGAGGTCCGTGTTGCCGCCGGCGGAGTTGTCGATGGTAATCTTCTGAGATGAGCCGGTTGCAGTCGACGTGAAGGTCAATTTGTTGTTGGTGTCGAAGCTTGCAGTGACCTGGCCCTTGAAGCCAGTATCAGATGAAAGCTGGCTGTTGATCGAAGCAAGGATCTCGGTCTTCGTCGTCGCAGCGGGTGTCGCACCTGCCGCCACCGTGATAGTCTTGGTCGGACCGCTGCCCAACTGGATGTTGAACGCAGCCGTGTTGGCGCCGGAGAGATCAAGGGTCGTCGCTACAGCCGTATTGGCAACTGCGATCGCAGCGGTTGCCGTGCTCTTAGCAGCGGCACCCGTGGCAGTCTGCGCAGCGACCGCCGTGCCGAACCCGATATCCACTTCGTTGCCAGCGGTGTTGGTGACAACCGCGGAGGCTGCCGAACCCGTTGCCGTCGAGGTGAAGACAATACGACCGTCGGTGGTCTTGGACGCGGAGACCGCTGCCGGATTGGTCGTATCGTTGGCAAGCTGATTGTTGATCGCCTTCACAACGTCGTCGGCAGTCGCTTTCGCAACATTGCTGGTAACACCGCTCAGAGTCGTTGCATCAAGCGTGATCGTGGTGGCGTTGGTCCCGTCACCAAGAGTGAAAGTGGCGTTGCGGGTGCCCGAAAAGTCTTGCGTACCATCGGTGGCAGCCGTGGTGGTGCCCTGAAAGCCAGTCACCGCTGTGAGGATTGCGGCAGTAGCAGGGGTTCCACTGGAGACAGCACTCTTGTCGGCCAGTGCCTGGTTGGCGGTGGACTTTGCGGAATCGACCAGCTTCTGGATCGAGGTGATACCCTGGTTGGCGGCCTGAATGGTCTGGACGCCGTTCGAAATGCCGTTGAGGAGAGAGCCGAGATCGCCCGAGCGGCCGGACAGCGACTGCGAGGTGAAGAAGCTCGTCGGGTCATCGAGGGCCGAGTTGACCTTCTTGCCGGTCGAGAGCCGGTTCTGGGTGCTGGAGAGAAGGTCGGCCGTGCCCTGCAGCGAGAGCAGGTTCTGGCGGGTCGCGGCGGTAAGGGTGATGCCTGAGGACATGCTGTTCGATCCATTCTGATCGGTGCGCCTCCGTTTTTGGAGGCAAGGTCACATGAGCACCCATCCGTTGCGATCGACTTAAGACACGCGTCGAACGAAAGCTTGACGGGAAAGATCAATTGCCGTCGATTTTGAAAAAGATGTTTTTTGTCAAAGTGTTGATGATGTAGGGCGGGATCGCCCTTGATGTCCTGTTAACCAAGATCGACCATTGTACCTGTCAGGTTCGCAACGAGGATCGCCATGCCCCTGAAGATCGAACTGAAGCCGTTCGAACGCCTGCTGATCGGGGGCACCGCGATTCGCAACGGCTCACGGCGTTCCAGCTTCGTCATCGAGACCGTGACGAAGTTTCTGCGCGAGAGCGACATCATCCTGGAGAGCGAGGCGGACACCGCCTGCAAGCGCCTCTATCTCACCCTTACGGTAATGTACCTCGCCGAGGTGACCTCGGAGACCGAGGATCTCTTCATCACGCAGGCCAATGCCCTGATCGCGGCAGCGCCCAGCATGGCGCCCTACCTGCGCGACATCCATGATTTCATCGCCGAGCGCGACCTTTATCGTGCTCTGAAGCGCTGCAAGGAGTTGATCCACTACGAGCAATCGCTGGCCGAGCGGCTGGCACCGCCCGCGGCGTCCCGCGGTTGAGGCAGGGATACCGAGGCTGAATCGAAAGAGCCCGCCGCTTCCCAGCGGCGGGCTCTTTCGATGGAGGCTTGCGGTTCGGAAGCTACATGCGCAGGCCGGCGGCGATGTTCTGATTGATGCTGATGAGGGCAGAGAGCTTCTCGGCTCTCGGTTCGATCAGCGTGTCGATCATCCGCTTGAAGACGAAGGTCGAGAGTTCCGCGATGTTGTTCTTGATCTCGACCGGCAACGGGCTCTCGGGAGCCGTGGCCGCTCCGGCGATGATGGTCCAGACCTTCTGATTGAAGTTCAGGGCGTCGTTCAGGGCAGGGGACTGATTGGTCCAATCGGTCTGGATCGCCTGCAGACGTGTCGCAGCCTTGATCAAGACGGCAGCCTCTGCCTCGCGCGGCGACAGTGCAGTCTGTGCAACCCGGGCATAGGCGCTGGCCCCGTACGACATCGCTCGATCCTCCCTCAAGGTGTGCAGACCCGATTCGGGGCGCGGGCCGAACTTAGGCACCCGATTGTTAAGGGACCGTAATATCACGCCGTGCCGTAATCATGCCCGGATATGCGACGACGGAGAGCGCGCGCCCGCGCGGATCACGCGCAGGGTGTTGGATTACCGCCACCATGATGAATTTCATTCTGGGCACTGTCGCGGGCGGATTGCTGGTCGGGCTCGTCACGATTTCCGCCGTCCGCCAACCGGTCGTGCAGGCCAAGCTGGGCCTTTTTCCCGTGTCCACTGCGCTGTTGATGCCATCGGCGAAGACGCCGGAGGCCTCTCGCCCAGATCCGCCATGCCGTCAGACCGCGACGGTAGGACAACCGGACATGCTGTTCTCAAAGCGACGGTTCTGGTTCGTCGCTCCGTGAGCGAGCGATCCGTAAGACTCAGAGGCTGCTGATCAGGAACATCACCATCGTGGTCGCCACGGTGGTGCTGACGAACCCGCAGAGGGCGGCCGCGAAGGAGGGGCCGGTGGAGAAGCTGCGATCCGTGGTCTTCAGGTCGAAGGCGGCGGTGGTGTTCATGATGGCTGACCTTGGCGGCGACTCATCTGTCGCGTGCGGGTTGACAGTGAAACGAAGCGTGGCGGGCGGGCGTGCGGGCCCACACCCCATCAATCGCAACGATTGGCGCGCTTGGCCGCCCGAAGAGCCCGCGACTCGCTGCGCAGATCGATGGCGACGACGCCAGCGCCGCAGTCCTCGAAGGCATCACGCGCATCGGCATAACGGTCGCCGATCTCGTCAAGGGTGTCACAGGCACGGTCGTGATGGCCGATCCGCGCCTCCTGACGGAACTGGTAGCGGAGGGCATTGGCCTCATCGATCTTGCGTTGCGCGTCGAGACAGGCGGGGGCGGCGAGGGCTGGCGTCACGAGAGCCATCACGAGGCCGGCGGCAAGAGTCAGTTGAAGGGGTTGACGCATGGGGACACCTGAGATGGGGACACTTGGACGTGCCGCCGGTGAACAGAATTCATCGAGCGTTCGAAAGTGTCCGCAAGATCAGTACTGAACTCTCCGATATTGCATCGGAGGAGCAGCACTCATATCGCGTGCAGGTTCCAGAAACGGCGAACCTGTCGTTAAGGTTCCACGCTGGCCCATGGCGTCGTCCGCCGGCGCCGGGAAACCAGAATTGCGGCCAGGGAAATCGGGGCGGGGCCCTGCGCATCGACACCGACATCGTACTGCCGGGGAATCGGTTTCAACTTGTTGTGCGAGTGACCGTGCAGGTTGACGGCACCGCGACCGATTCCGTTCCAAGTCCGGAACGCGTAGTGACAGAGTACCAAGCGCCGCGCATCGACGGTAATCTCGGCATAATGGGCGATCGTAGCCCATCCGGGCGCATGCAGTGTCCCGGCCCCGTCATTGTTTCCGATGATGAGGTGCTTGGTGCCTGACAGGCTTCCCAGGATCGCGGCAATGCGGCTGTCGGAGGAACCGAGGGCGAAGTCGCCAAGGTGCCAGACGTCGTCCTCGGGCCCGACGACCGCATTCCAGGCGGCGATGAGTGCGGCGTCGTGTGTCGCAAGATCGGCGTAGGGCCGCTTGTCGATCCGCAGGATGCGCGGATCGCCGAAATGCGTGTCGCTGGTGAACCACACGGCCACAGTTGGCTGCCCGCGCCGCGATCAGCGTCCGGGACTGAAGCGCAGCGGCACGGTAACGGCGAGGCTGCTCAGACTGATCCCGGCGGGTGCTGCGGGGAGTGAGCCACGAACGGTCGCCAAGGCCGCGCTGTCGATGGCGCCGACCCCGCTGCTGCTCGCCAGCCCCGAACTCAGCACCTGACCGGAGCGGGACACCGTGAACCGAACGACGGCCACGCCGCCGCTGGTGCCAGCCGCCGCATTCGCGTTCATTCGCCCCCGGATCGCCGAGCTCAGCATGCCTTGCCATGCCCTGAGCGCATTCGGATCGTTCCCGCCAGCGGCTGAGCCCGCACTGCTCTGCCGCGAAGCGGAAGCCGAATTCTGCTGGGCACGCCCTTCGCTCGCCGCGGCCGCCGCGCGGCGTGCAGCCTCCTTGGCAGCCTTTGCCTTGGCTTCCTTGGCAGCTTCGCGACGGGCCTCGGCGATGGCCTCGCGGCGCTCCTCCTGTTCGACCTTCAGGCGGGCCTCGCGATCGGCCTTCCGCTTCGCCTCACGCTTGGCCTCGAGGATCTTGGCCATATCCGGCTTCGGCTTCTCCACCTCTAAAGGCTTGGGAGCCTCCGCGATCGTGGGCGGGGGCGGCGCCAGGGCGGGCGCTTCCTGTCCCGTCGAGGTGATGACCTGATCCTCGGGCGGCGGTTCGACGACCGCTTCGGTCGGAGGCGTGACCGGTGCCTCAGGCGGCTCGGCCATGGTGGTGGCTTCGGGGGCGATCGGTGCCGCGTCCGGCGGCGGCGGGACGGTGGCTTCGGGCGGCGCCACCTCGGTCGTCTCAAGAGGTTTCGTGACCGGAACCGCCTCTGGCGTTTCCACCGGATTCGCTTCAGGCGGGGCGGGTGCCTGGGCTGCCTGCTCGGCGGGCGCCTGGGTGTTCGCCTCTGTCATCTGCGGGGCGAGATCGATCGTCACGATATTCTCGCCCGGAGGCGCGGTTGGCGCCGTGCCGAACAGTGCCATGCCGACCAGCGCTGCGAGGTGCAGGGCCAGCGCAACGAGGAACGCCGCGGCGAGCCCGGACGGACCGCGCTGTTCCGGTTCGACCGGTGTCGCGAAGGCGCTATTGGGATGCAGGGCGTTCATGGATTACTGCGGCGTTCCGCTGACAGGGGCCGGAGCGGCGGCCGGCGAAGCGGGCAGCGCACCGCCGGGCGATTGGGCGATCAACGAGACCTTCGTGAAGCCGGCTTGGCCGACGAGGCCCATCACCTCCATGATCTTGCCATAGGGCACGTCGCGGTCGCCACGCACCAGCATCACCTGGGTCGGGTCCTGGGCCGCCAATGCGCGCAGGCGGGGCAGGATCGCATCCGGCGTGAGTTCTTCCTTGGCGAGGTAGGGCCTGCCGTCCTTGTCGATGGAGATCTCGAGCGGCTTCTTGGCCTGGGCGACTTTCTGGGCGGTGGTCTTGGGCAACTGCACAGGCACGCCCGTGGTCATCAGGGGAGCGGCCACCATGAAGATGATCAGCAGCACGAGCATAACGTCGACCATCGGGGTGACGTTGATCTCGGACATCGGCGCTGCGTCGAGACCATCATCGTCATCGCTGCCGCCGGCGCGGATCGAACCCATTGCCATCGTGAAGCGGCCCTCCAGGGCCAGGGCGAAGGGCGATCAGGCCGGTCCGCCGCACAGGTTGCTGTCAGGAATCGGCGCTCGCGCGGCGCCGGAGCGTGCCTTGGTCAGGTAGGAGCGTTCACTCGGCGGCGGCACGGCCATGCACGGCTCGGTCGCGGGCGAGGCGATTGCCGAGAATGCCGATGCTGGAGACGAAACTGGACTGGATCCGACTGACATCGTTGATAAGCTTGTTGTAGGCCATCACGGCAGGGATCGCGACGATGAGGCCGATGGCCGTGGCGAACAGGGCTTCGGCGATCCCTGGGGCGACCACCGCCAGCGAGGTGTCCTGACTCTTGGCGATGGACGAGAAGGAATTCATGATGCCCCAGACCGTCCCGAACAGCCCGATGAAGGGCGCCGTCGAGCCAGCGGTGGCCAGGAGAGGCAGGCCGGTTTGCAGACGCTTGATCCGGCTGGTCAGGGCCGCGCGCATCGCGCGCTCGATGCGGTCGCGCCGCTCGGCCCGGGTCTCGCTGGAATCCTGATCCCGCCAAGCCTCTGCGGCCGCTCCCATGATCTGAGCGTCCATGCCGCCGCCGGATGATTCGAGCGCTCCACCGGACCGCACCAGCACGTCGAACGCCTTGGCTTGACGCTTGGCGGCGGCAATCCGGACGATCTTTTCGAAGACGACGGTCCAGCACGCGATCGAGGCGATTACGAGGAGGATCATCACGCCCTTCACGATCGGATCCGCCTGCAGGAACAGTCCGATGAAGGAAAAGTCGTGCGTGACTTCGGCCTGCGCTGCGGTCGGGTCCATGATGGTCTCTCTCAGTGCGTACGGTGTGCGGGCTTCGATATCGGATCTCGAATGCGCTGATCAGCGCACGAAGGCCGCGGAGGTCTTACTCTCGGTCTCAATGCGGTCGAGGCAGGTCTCACGGCTGGCCTCGCCGCCCTCGCAGGCCAGGACGTCGTTGAGGAGCAGGCGACCGATCTTTGGGCAGGCGATCCCCGGGAAGTCGAAGAGGCGGACCATCGTCTTGCGGTCTTGCACCGGTCCCAGCTCCACGGACAAGCGCTTCTGGGCGATGCCTTCGGTATCAAAGGCGAACAGGTCGACCTTCAGGGATTTCAACGCTGGGCCGCGGCTATTGTCCACGAGAAGATAGGTGCGGCAGGCGTCGCCGGCGGGTTCCAGGCGATTGAGTTCCAGCTTGATCGGCGCGGTCTTGCCGTCCTGCGCGGTGACCGGTGCGGCAAGGCTCGTGAGTATCGCCAGGGACGCAAGGCCGGCAACGACATGCTTCGCCACGATGGTCTTATTCCTACGCAAGGACCCGTCTTCGCTCACGCCGCGCACTCCCGCTAAAGTACCGTCGCTCAGCGCGACGCAACCAGATCCCAGCGCGATCGCCTGTCTCGACAGGATGTCTCGACAGCCCTGCTTGGCCCGGCATCGATTTCGGTGAGCACCCCGGCGCGCCGTCTGAGAACCGCGATCCAGGGACTGCCCTACGCGGGGTGGGCATATCCGAGGACGCGACCGCAGATCAAGCGCAGGGCGGAATATCAGAGGAATTCCAAACTGTTACTCGGGACACCGAAGCGGTCTAGCTTGCGATCTGCCGAACCGTCCCGCCTTTGGATGCCGAAAGCGCCTGAGCCCTCAGGGGCTAACGGGTGCTCGGAGGCTGATGGGGCAATGTGTCGGGGCGGCCTCGCCCTTGATGCGTTCCGAGCCCGCCTCCATATCGCGATGACCGGCGATCGAATGCCGGGAGGGGTGCTGCGAAGGCGGGCCCCGATCACCGAAGTGCCTCATGAAACTCTGTTTCGGGCTTCGCTGGAAGGATATGCGTTCGTGACGACTCGGCCCTCTCCGTTCGGACATCCCTTTCTCCTCGGATTCGATGAGATCGAACAGGCTCTCGACCGGGTGTCGAAGGCCGCCAACGATGGGTATCCGCCTTACAATATCGAGCGTCTGGCGCGGACCGAGCATCAGCCGGAGCGCCTTCGCATCACTCTGGCTGTCGCGGGGTTCACCCGCGATCAGCTCGACGTGATGCTCGAGGAGAGCCAACTGGTGGTGCGTGGCCGGCAGGTGGACGACAAGACCCGGCAGTTCCTGCACCGCGGTATCGCTGCGCGTCAGTTCCAGCGCGCATTTCTGCTCGCGGACGGGATGGAGGTGATGGGCGCCGATCTCTCGAACGGTCTCTTGTCGATCGACCTGACTCGGCCGGAGCCGGACAGAATCGTCCGGAAGATTGCCATCGCGTCCCGCGACGAGGCCTGATGCCAGGGCTTCGGCCCACATCGACCGCCGGGCCCGTTCCCGGTGTACCGCTCTGCCAAGAAGGAGGGCAGTCCATGACCGAGTTCAACACCAATCCGCTCACCCAGGCCGATCTCGACCCGGCCGACTTCAATGTGGCTGATCTCGCTGCGCTCGGCGAAGGACATATCGCCTATGTGCGCGCGATCCGCTCCGACGAGGTAAAGCGCATCTTTCCGCAGGCACCTGACCTGACGCCTGGTCTTGACCTGTTCGCGCTTCTCTCGGCCAGCGGTGCACCGATCCTGCTCGCCGACTCTCGGGATGCCGTGGTGGCCAATGCGGCCGCCAACGACCTCTACACGGTCAGTCTGCACTGACCCGGAATTCGGTGACCGTCGTCAGAAGCCGTTGCAGATCCTGCGGCCGGGACAGACGATGGTCGCCGTCCGCGATGAGGGTGAGGAGGGTGCCGGCCTTCGGAAGCCTCTCCACCACGCGCAGGGCGTGCGTGTAGGGAACGTCGGGGTCGTCCATGCCTTGCAGGATATGGACCGGGCAGCCGGGATCGAAGTTCGCTCCGAGCAGACAATGGCGCTGACCGTCTTGGATGAGCGCGTGAGTGATCGGGACCGGCGTCGGATCATAGGCGCTTGGCCGAAGCCAGGCGCCGTCCCGTTCGATCTGCGCCCGGATTTCTGGCGTGAACCGATCCCAGAGGAGGCTCTGGGTGAAATCCAGGGCCGGCGCGATGAGGACAAGGCCTGACGGCGCCGTCCGGCGGTTGCCTGCGCGCGCACAGGCCACCAGGCATGCGATCCAGCCGCCCATCGACGAACCCACCAGGATCGGGTTCTCGGGCGCGTAGGCAGCAACGACCGCCTGTGCATCCGCGAGCCAAGTTGAAATCGTGGCTTCGGCGAATACGCCGGTCGATTCGCCATGGCCAGTGTAGTCGAATCGAACCAGAGGTCGGCCTTGCCGCTTGGCCCAGGCATCGAGCGTCATCGCCTTGGTGGCGCCCATATCGGAGCGGAAGCCGCCGAGCCAGACCAGTGGAGGGCCTTCGCCGGCTCTCCGTCGCACTGCGATCTGCCGTGCCGCCGATCCGGTCCCCACCTCAAGGAACTCCAGCGCCCCATCCTGCACAGACGTCATTCGTTAACCCTTGCCCTGGGATGCATCGAACTGAACGCATCGCCTTTGCATTCCGTTTACCGGGCCGTAAAGCGCGGCGTTCAAGCTCACGGCTATGACCGACACGCAAGACGGACGCTGTTTTCCTTGGGTACGCGACCCGAGCTTCGATCCCGGACCGTGGGCCATTCCGGCTTGCCCGTCATGAACGGCGACGTGCGCGGCAGCTTTCCGTCCGAGCGTGCGCCGCTCGCGGGGGCGACCATCTTGCAGATCATTCCGGAGCTTGATGCCGGCGGCGCCGAGCGCACCACCGTCGATGTCGCCGCCGCCTTGGCTGCGGCCGGCGCCCGGGCGCTGGTGGCCACCGAGGGCGGCCGCCTGATCGGCGAATTGCAGGCCAAGGGCGGCATCTGGCTCCCGTTTCCGGCGGCTTCGAAGAATCCGCTTGCCATGGCCTTAAATGTGGGGCGCCTCGCCCGCCTGTGCCGACGCGAGGGCGTGCATGTCGTCCACGCTCGCTCGCGGGCCCCGGCCTGGGTCGCCTTGGGTGCAGCGCGCCGCGTGAAGCTTCCCTTCGTGACGACGTATCACGGCAGCTACTCCGGCCGTACGGGGGTAAAAGTCCTCTACAACTCCGTGATGGCACGGGGTGACGTGGTCATCGCCAACTCGCACTACACGGCCGACCTGATCCGCACACTGCACCCGGAACAGGCGGGCGACCGGGTTCGGGTCATCCATCGCGGCACCGATCTGGCGCAGTTCACGCCCGCGGCGGTCTTGCCGACGCGGGTCGAAGCCCTGCGCCGTGCCTGGGGCGTCGCCCCGCATGAGCGCGTGGTGCTGCTCGCGGCGCGGCTGACGGGCTGGAAGGGTCAGCGGGTCCTGATCGAGGCGGCGGCGCTGATGCGCGATCGCGGCATCACCGACGTTGCCATTGTCCTCGCCGGCGATCCGCAGGGACGCGTCGCCTACGAGCGCGAGCTCGACGCGTTAATCGCGGCGCGCGGCCTTCAGGCGATTGTGCACCGGGTTGGGCACTGCACTGATATGCCGGCGGCCTTCCGGGCGGCCTCCGTCGTGGCGGTACCATCCGTGGAGCCCGAAGCTTTCGGCCGTTCCGCCGTGGAGGCCCAGGCCCTGGGCACCCCTGTGGTGGTGTCGGATCTTGGAGCCGTGCCGGAAACGGTGTTGGCACCTCCCGAAGTTCCGCCGGCCCAGCGGACGGGATGGCGAGTTCCGCCGGGTGATGCCGGTGCTCTGGCCGACGCTCTGTCGGACGCCCTGTCCCTAGGGGCCAGCGCGCGCGATGCGATGACCCGGCGCGGCCGAGCGCATGTCGAGGCGCACTTCTCCCTCGAAGGCATGGTCGGTGACACACTTGCCGTCTATGCCGACCTCATCGTCAGCCGGGCCGTGGCCGCACGCGGGTGATCGCTGCGTCCAATGAACCAAACTGCGACGACCGTGTTGACTTGCACGAGAGTTCAGCCAAGGTGTCGCACCGAATTTCGCGAGCGATGGGTGGCCAGGATCGACCCCAAACGGGGTTTGAGTTCGCGGGCTGCCGTTTCGTCGTTTCATTAGGAGACCAAAGCCATTCGTAGACCTATGAGAGCTATGCCGGCCCCGCAGAAGGACGGGCCGCGCGCCAACCGGGACATCCGCGGCGTCCGCGAAGTGCAGCTCATCGACGACACCGGACAGAACCGTGGCGTCGTCGCCTTCTTCGACGCCATCGCCATGGCCGAGGAGGCGGGTCTCGACCTCGTCGAGATCGCACCGAACTCCGTCCCTCCCGTCTGTAAGCTTCTTGACTACGGCCGTTTCCGCTTCAACGAACAGAAGAAGCAGAACGAAGCGCGCAAGAAGCAGAAGACGGTCGAGGTCAAGGAGATCAAACTCCGCCCCGGGATCGACAAGCACGACTACGATACAAAGATGAAGGCCGTAATCCGGTTCTTTGAGGAAGGCGACAAGGTCAAAGTGACTCTGCGCTTCCGCGGTCGTGAGATGGCTCACCAGGACATCGGCCTGCGCCTGCTCGAGCGGGTGAAGAACGAGACCCAGGAGATCGCTAAGGTTGAGAGCGAGCCGATGCTCGAAGGCCGCCAGATGATCATGATTCTGGCTCCGCGCTGAGCCGCTCCCGGCTGAGCGCCTGACGCAGAAAATGCACCGCCTTCCTCTCGGCAGGCGGTGTTTTTCGTTTTCCACGCCTGCATGAATCCGGTCGACGACGCGTCGGTGTGTCGACCGGCGGTCTTCCAAGTAGAGAGCGTTTTTGCCCAGCGGGCAGCATCCCGCGCGAATGCCGCCCGCTCTTTGAGGCCTACTTCAGCAGAGAGATCTGCGCATCGCCGGTCCGCCGGAGGACATTGACCGTGACGTCCTCGCCGTAGCGCTGCAGGCGCAGGTCCACGCGTGAGGTGCCAATCTTCAGGTTGAAGATCGACACGCCGTCGAGGAACGGCGGCAAGGTCGGATTGCGGAAGCGGACCCGATTACGGTCGTGGTCGATCTCCAACCCGAGGCAAGCCGCCAGGAAGGCGAACGGCGCCGCTGCGGCCCAGGCCTGTGGCGAGCAGGCCACGGGGTAGGAGACGGGGCCGCGCTGGTGGCGTCGCATGAAACCACAGAACAGCTCCGGCAGCCGCTTCTGATCCTGATAGAGAGCCGTGTCGAACATGCCCTCGAAGATCCGCGACGCTTCCGGTTTCAGGTTGTAACGCGCCAGTCCCAGGGCGATCAGTGCGTTGTCGTGCGGCCAGATCGAGCCGTTATGGTACGACATCGGATTGTAGCGAGCTTCGCCGCGGGCGATCGTGCGCACGCCCCAGCCGTTGAAGCCGTCCTTCGACAGGAGGTTGGCAGCGACGCTCGCTGCGCGCTCCTGCCGCGCGATGCCGGTGAAAAGCGCATGGCCGGCGTTGGACGAGCGTACGGCGCATTGCCGCTTCTCGCCATCGAGGGCGAGGGCGTAGGTGCCGATCGCCTCGCACCAGAATGCCTTGTCGAAATTGTCGCGCAGGGTCTGCGCCTCCTCGCCGAGACGCTGCGCCAGGGTGTCATGGCCCAGGAGCGAGGCGAGCTTGGCCGCCCCGTTCTTGGCGGCATAGACGTAGCCCTGGACTTCGCAGAGAGCGATAGGGCCCTTCGCCAGATTGCCGTCGGTGTGGAAGATGGAGTCGTGACTGTCCTTCCAGCCCTGGTTCTCAAGGCCCTTGTCGGTGTCGCGGGCATACTCAACGAACCCATCGCCGTCTCGGTCGCCGTACTCGTCCATCCAGGTGAGGGCGAGTTCCAGAGCAGGCCAGATCCCCGAGATTGTCTCCAGGTCACCGGTGACGGCATAGTACTCCCAGGCCAGCATCACGAAGAGCGGCGTGCCGTCGATGGTGCCGTAGTAGTGCCGGAACGGCACCTCGCCGAGCATGGCCATCTCACCGCGCCGGGTTTCGTGCAGAACCTTGCCGGGCTGCGCGTCGGCGGCCGGGTCGACGGCCTGGGCCTGGGTCGAGGCGAGGTAGCGCAAGACGCCCTTCCCGAAGTTCGGGTCGATCCAAAGCGCCATCATGGCGGTGATGATCCCGTCGCGCCCGAATACCGTGGAGTACCAGGGAATGCCCGCGAAGGGGTAGATGCCTTCCGGCGTCCGGCTTGCCAGCATGTAGAGGTCGGCGGTAGCGCGACAGGCGGCTTCGTTAAACTGGTCGTTCGACGAAATGATCGTCGTGATGCCGGCAGTGAGCTGGCGCAGGTCGCGACGGGAGTCGCGATAGGCCCGAGCGAAAATGACACCCTCGGCGAGACCCTTCGGGTGGCGCGGAGCAGCGGAACTCCCTGCGGCGCGCGACAGGCCGGCTGCTGCATCCTCGCCAACCCGCTCCGCAGCGGGAGCGCTGGTGAAGGCGCGGTGTGATTCGAAGACCGCTCTCAGGAACAGCGAAGCGCGTCCGCCTGGCGGCAGGGAGACGACGAACTCGGCGCGGCCCGGCTCGATGTGCTTGGGCGTTGGCCCGAAATGCAGGCTCGTGGTGCGCACGACCTCGTCGAGGCCGGCGTAGCGAAACTGGACCTCGGATTCGCTCGCCACCTGAACGCTGCGCTTGCCGCGCACGGGGCGGTCCATGCCGCGCACTTCGAAAAGATCCCGGAAATCGGCGTCGAAGGTGACGGCAACCTTCAGATGCCAGTGTCGGGAATCATAGTTGCGGAGGCCGATCCTATCGTAGCACGCGCCCTTGAAGAGAAACTTGGTGCGTTCGATCGCGATCAGTTCGCGGGGGATCGTGGTCTCGTCATGAGCATCGATGCGGATGTCGGGCGTCGTCATGTCGACGCTGAGCGCGCCGTTGTCGTCCTGCATCACCGAGGACAGCAGCAGCGGTCGCTGGTCCTCGATGGTGACATGCAGACGTGAAAGGTAGCGCGTGTCTTGGAAGTAGAGGCCCTCGGGACCGGGGAGCACGCCGATATCGCCGTAGCTGTCGAGAACCGCGAAAGCCTCGCCGTATTTCAGCGAGCGCAGCGGGCGCTCGACAAGTGAGGTCTGCGCCTCGATGTGATATTGCGGCAGGACTTCGTCGGCATCCTGGAAGCCCCGGGGAATCCGCGTTTCGGTTGCGGGCTCGGAGGTCGCCTTCAGTGTATCCGCTGCCATGCCTGAGCGTCTCCGAAATGGGTGTCGAATCAAAAGGGCCGCCGGTCGCATGATGCGGCGCGGCGGCCCTCAGTGGCAGAGGTAGTGCGGCAATCTTGCGGCGCCAGCCTGCTCGGCGGCGAGCAAATCCGATGCCGGGCGGGGCCCGGCTCGGACAGTATCAGGCAGGCATCGCAGCGACGGAGATCTGGGGCAGGGCGGAGCCGTTCATCTCGCCATAATGCGAGGAGAAAGCGCCGGCATGCGGTAGCTTGATCACCGAGTTCGCGCCGGCTAGCAATCGTTCGTAGGCGGCCACGTACTTACGCACCATGCACTCGGCGGTGAAATTACCTTCGAAGTGCCTGCGCACGCCAGTACGGCTCATCGACTTCACTGCGTGGACCGCCGCCACCGCGTCATCCATCGAGTCGCACAGGACGCCAGAGACACCATCCGCGATCACCTCCGGCACGGAACCGTTCCGGAAAGCGATGACCGGCGTGCCGGCCGACATCGCCTCGATCATCACGAGGCCGAAGGGCTCCGGCCAGTCGATCGGGAAGGCAAGGGCGAGGGCGTTGCCGAGGAAGTCCTTCTTCTGCTCCTCGTTGATCTCGCCGATGAACTCGACGAGGGGATGGTGGATCATGGGCTCGATGACCTCGTCCCAATAATCTTGGTCGGCCTTGTCGACTTTCGCGGCGATTTTCAGCGGTATGCCGGAACGGATCGCCATCTCGATCGCACGGTCGGGACGCTTTTCCGGGGAGATGCGGCCGAGGAAGGCAAGGTAGCCGCCTTTCGACTCCGGATAGAACGGGCAGTTCTGGGCCGGAAGACCATGGTGGATGGTCGAGAGCCAGTTGACGTTCTCGGGCATCGGATCACGCTGATTGTCCGAGATCGACACCAGAGGCATACCCGTGAAGGTGCGGTAGACCGGCATGAAGTCCGGCACGTCGAGGCGCCCGTGCATCGTCGTGAGGCATTTGTGATTTAGATCTTCGAACATCGGATACTGAAGCAGATCGATGTGGAAGTGGAGGATATCGAACTCGTGCGCTCGCTTGTGCACGTGGTGCAACATGGCAAGGTGGCTCGCAGTGTGATCCCGATAGCCGAGGAGGCGCAGGCCCTCGGGCGTGCAGGCTGCGAGCTTGGCCGAGGTCTCCGAATCACCGCTAGCGAACAAAGTCACATCGTGGCCCTGGCGGACCAGTTCCTCGGTGATCCATGACACCACGCGCTCAGTACCACCATAGAACTTCGGGGGTACGGCCTCCGAAAGCGGAGCAATCTGGGCAATGCGCACGAAGCGTCTCCTATGAGGTCGAATGTTGCGCCGACCTAACGCGATCCGGCCTGAGTGGGACATGAACGAAACGGACGGCCAAGGTTATGGTTCCCGGCCCTTGAGCTACGCCAGAACTCTCTGACAAACGGACTAAGATGTCCCCGCTATCCCCGCGTTCGATGCCGTCTGGCATGCCAGACAAGTCCATGGCAGGAATTGTAGGAAATCGGCCGAACGACCCCCTGCGCGCATCGGTCGTGTTGTTCGGAACGGGGGAAGAACTACCTCATGCGCATGGCCGATTTTGTGCGACGCACGATGCCCTTGTTTCACTCCGGGGGGTCGTCTAAGCCTCGCGCCGGCGCAGTCTGGCATTGGAGCAATTCCATGCGGCTTAAGGCGTCGAAGGCGTCGCAATCGCCTGCCAATACGAGAGGTCCCGCATGTCCGGCCTGATGGCAGACTATCTGCCCCTCATCGTCTTTATCGGCGTCTCTGTGTTCATTGCTGCGGCCCTGCTGGTTGCGCCCTTCCTGGTCGCCTACAACAGCCCCGATCCGGAAAAGCTGTCGGCCTACGAGTGTGGCTTCAATGCTTTCGACGACGCGCGCATGAAGTTCGATGTTCGCTTCTACCTCGTCGCGATCCTCTTCATCATCTTCGACCTTGAGGTCGCGTTTCTGTTCCCGTGGGCAATCTCCTTCGGTGAGCTTGGATGGTTCGGCATGTGGTCGATGATGGCTTTCCTCGGCGTTCTGACCGTCGGCTTCGTCTACGAGTGGCGCAAAGGCGCCCTCGAATGGGACTAGTGTTCCCGAATCGCGCCGTCCACGAAGTCCGCCCATCCGAAGCCTGATCCCGAGAAACCGATGGCCTTCAGCCCCGACCTCTCCCGCGCCCCGGCGATCGCCCAGGCCCCCAAGGGCATCATCGATCCCAGCACGGGCCTTCCGATCGGCGCCAATGATCCGACCTTCCTGTCGATCAACGACGAACTCGCCGATCGCGGGTTTCTCGTCACGTCCACGGATGATCTGATCAACTGGGCCCGCACCGGCTCGCTGATGTGGATGACCTTCGGTCTCGCCTGCTGCGCCGTTGAGATGATGCAGATGTCAATGCCGCGCTACGACTGCGAGCGCTTCGGATTTGCGCCACGCGGGAGCCCGCGTCAGTCCGATGTGATGATCGTCGCCGGCACGCTGACCAACAAGATGGCTCCGGCTTTGCGCAAGGTCTACGACCAGATGCCGGAGCCTCGCTACGTCATCTCGATGGGTTCCTGCGCCAACGGCGGAGGCTACTACCACTATTCCTACTCGGTGGTCCGCGGCTGCGACCGGGTGGTGCCGGTGGATATTTACGTCCCGGGCTGCCCGCCCACGGCCGAGGCGCTGCTGTATGGCGTGCTCCTGCTCCAGAAGAAGATCCGCCGCACTGGTACGATCGAGCGCTGAGGAAGGACGCCCGGCATGACCAATGGCATCAGCATCCTTGACCATACCGCGCCGGAGTCCGGCGTCGGCGCCCTGCAGCGGATCAGCGACCATGTCGCCGGTGCGCTCGGGCCCGCGATCGTCTCCCGCACCATCGCCTTCGGCGAACTCACCCTCGTGGTGCAGGCCAGCGACATCGTCTACGCGCTGACCTACCTGCGCGACGACCCAGCCTGCGCCTTTCGCTGCTTCATCGACATCTGCGGCGCCGATTATCCGGCCCGGGAGAAGCGGTTCGACGTGGTCTATCACCTGCTCTCGCTGCGCCATAATTCACGGATCCGCTTGAAGGTGCAGACCGACGACCAGACGCCGGTGCCCTCCGTAATCAAGGTCTTTCCGGCCGCGAACTGGTTCGAACGCGAGACCTACGACCTCTACGGCATCCTGTTCTCGGGCCACCCGGACCTGCGTCGGCTGCTCACTGATTATGGCTTCGAAGGGCACCCCCTGCGCAAGGACTTTCCGCTCACCGGCTTCGTCGAAGTCCGCTACGACCAGGACGAAGCGCGCGTGGTCTACGAGCCGGTCAAGCTCACCCAGGAATTCCGAAACTTCGACTTCCTTTCGCCGTGGGAGGGCACCGAGTACGTGCTCCCGGGCGATGAGAAGACGTCGGCTTGAGCAGCGGAGCGAGGCCATGACCGAGCACAACATCCGCAACTTCGCGATCAATTTCGGACCGCAGCATCCGGCGGCTCACGGCGTGCTGCGCCTCGTGCTGGAACTCGACGGGGAGATCGTCGAGCGGGTCGATCCCCATATCGGCCTGCTCCATCGCGGCACCGAAAAACTCATCGAGCACAAGACCTACCTCCAGGCGACGCCCTACTTTGACCGGCTCGACTATGTTTCGCCGATGAACCAGGAGCACGCCTTCTGCCTCGGCATCGAGAAGCTGCTCGGGCTCGAGGTGCCGCGGCGGGCGCAGCTGATCCGCACGCTGTTCTGCGAGATCGGGCGCATTCTCTCCCACCTTCTCAACGTCACCACGCAGGCCATGGATGTCGGCGCCCTGACGCCGCCGCTCTGGGGCTTTGAAGAGCGTGAGAAGCTGATGATCTTCTACGAGCGTGCATCGGGCGCTCGGCTCCACGCCAACTACTTCCGGCCCGGTGGCGTCCATCAGGACCTGCCGCCCGCACTGATCGACGACATCGAAGCGTTCATCGATCCGTTCCTGCAGGTTGTCGATGATCTCGACAACCTCGTCATGGGCAACCGCATCTTCAAGCAGCGCAACGTCGACATCGGCATCGTCACCGTGGACGAGGCGATGGCCTGGGGCTTCTCCGGCGTGATGGTCCGTGGTTCCGGCATCCCGTGGGACCTGCGCAAGTCGCAGCCCTACGAGGCCTACGAGGAGATGGAGTTCGACATCCCCGTGGGGAAGAACGGCGACACCTACGATCGCCAGGTCATCCGCATGGAAGAGATGCGCGAATCGGCGAAGATCATGAAGCAGTGCTGCATCAAGCTGCGCCAGCCGGCAGGCCAGGGGCCGATTTCAGCTACGGACGGCAAGATCGCTCCGCCGCCACGCCGCGAGATGAAGCGCTCGATGGAAGCGCTGATCCACCACTTCAAGCTCTACACCGAAGGCTTCCACGTGCCGGCCGGCGAGGTCTACGCCGCCGTCGAGGCACCCAAGGGCGAGTTCGGCGTCTATCTCGTCGCCGACGGCAGCAACAAGCCCTACCGCTGCAAGATCCGCGCTCCGGGTTTCGCCCACCTTCAGGCGATGGACTGGATGTGCCGCGGCCACATGCTGGCCGACGTGTCCTGCGTGCTTGGCACGCTGGACATCGTGTTCGGCGAAGTGGACCGGTGAGGATCAAGGTTCGAAACTGATGGCCAACCGCAGACTCGCCTCCGCTGCCGAGCAGCCCGCCACCTTCACGTTCTCGTCCGAGAACGCTGATTGGGCGAAGGGCCAAATCGAGAAGTATCCTGAGGGCCGTCAGGCCTCGGCGGTGATCCCGCTGCTTTGGAAGGCGCAGGAGCAGAATGGCGGCTGGCTGCCGCAGAAGGCCATTGAGGCGGTGGCTGACGAACTTGGCATGCCGCATATCCGCGTGCTCGAAGTCGCGACCTTCTACACAATGTTCGCCTTGGAGCCGGTCGGCAGGTTCTGGATCCAGCTTTGCGGGACCGTGCCGTGTGATTCCTGTGGCGCGCGCGAGTTGAAGGACTACCTGCACCACCGTCTCGGAGCGCCCGGCCACGTGAGTGCTGACGGTAACTTCTCTTGGCTCGAGGTCGAGTGCCTGGGCGCCTGCTGCAATGCTCCGATGGCGCAGATCAATCAGGATTACTACGAGGACCTGACACCCGACCTCCTCGGCAAGCTGATGGACGACCTCGCCGCTGGCCGGCCGGTGAAGGTCGGCTCGCAAGTCGGACGGACCTCGTCCGAGCCGCTCGGGGGCGCCGATACACTCACCGATGCGAACCTGTTCGACGGATCGCGCGTCGGAACCTGGCGCAAGCGCTTCGAGCAGAAAGAGGCCGAAGGTGGCAGCGAGCAGGGCAAGGCCGAGGCGGCTTCGTCCGAACAGCGCGCCGCTGGGGACCCGAAGCCCGCCCGTCCCGATGCGGGTCGGGCCGTCGGGACGTCGGCGACCGACGGGCCTGCCCAGCGGGCTGCGGCCGGAGAGTCTCCCGTGAAGGCGAGCGATAAGATGGATGCCGCCGACGGGACAAACTCAACGGCGCAGCCAGCCTCGCCGACCGCGCCGGCTCCGGAGATGATCGCGAAATCGGAAGCCGCAGGTGCGGAAGCCGGTACCCAGTCGAGCCTGCCGCGCAACGAGCCACCGCCCCAGCCAGCGGCCACAGGTGCCAGCGCGGACGTCAAAGACCCTCAGTCGGCCGGCACCGAGGCCTCATCGACGAAGGCTTCAACGACGAGGCCGGAGACACCCGGGTTTTTCGCCCCAAAGAAGGGGAACTGACATGCTCGCCGATCAGGATCGCATCTTCACGAACCTCTACGGCCTGCATTCTCCCGGGCTCGAGGCCGCCAAGCAGCGCGGCGCCTGGGATGGCACCAAATTCCTGCTGGAGATGGGCCGCGACTGGATCATCGACGAGATGAAGCAGTCGGGCCTGCGGGGCCGTGGCGGCGCTGGCTTCCCCACAGGCCTTAAGTGGTCATTCATGCCCAAGAAGTCCGACGGGCGTCCGCACTACCTCGTGGTCAATGCCGACGAGTCCGAGCCGGGCACCTGCAAGGACCGGGAGATCATGCGGCACGATCCGCATCTCCTGATCGAGGGCTGCATGCTGGCATCCTTCGCGATGGCTGCGCATGCCTGCTACATCTACATCCGCGGCGAGTACGTCGCCGAGAAGCACGCCCTCCAGCGGGCGGTGGACGAGGCTTACGAGGCCCGCCTCGTCGGCAAGGACAATGTCCACGGCTATCCCTTCGACATCTACGTCCACCACGGCGCCGGCGCCTATATCTGCGGCGAGGAAACGGCGCTGCTGGAGAGCCTCGAAGGCAAGAAGGGCATGCCGCGCCTGAAGCCTCCATTCCCCGCCAATATGGGTCTCTATGGTTGCCCCACGACGGTCAACAACGTCGAATCCATTGCGGTGGCGGGCACCATCCTACGCCGCGGCGGCGCCTGGTTCGCCGGCCTCGGTGGCAAGAACAACACCGGCACCAAGCTGTTCTGCGTCTCGGGCCACGTCAACAAACCCTGCAACGTCGAGGAGGAACTCGGGATCACCTTCCGCGAACTCATCGACAAGCATTGCGGCGGCATGCGTGGCGGGTGGGACAACCTGCTCTGCTCGATTCCCGGCGGCTCCTCGGTGCCCCTGGTCCCAGCCGAGCAGATCATCGATGCCAAGATGGACTTCGACACGCTTAAGAACCTCGGCTCCGGCCTCGGCACGGCGGCGGTCATCGTGCTCGACAAGTCCACCGACATCGTCTCGGCGATCGCCCGTATCGCCTACTTCTACAAGCACGAGTCCTGCGGCCAGTGCACGCCCTGCCGCGAAGGAACGGGCTGGATGTGGCGCGTGATGCTGCGCATGGCGGAGGGCCGGGCCCAGCGCCGGGAGATCGACATGCTCCTCGACGTGACGAAGCAGATCGAGGGTCACACCATCTGCGCGCTCGGCGACGCGGCCGCCTGGCCGATCCAGGGTCTGATCCGGCACTTCCGTCCTGAGATCGAGAAGCGCATCGACCGCTACAGCGCCAACCCGCATTCCGATCCGGTGCCGATGGCGGCGGAGTGATCCGCCCCTCGCGCCGCCCTTAAGTTTCGAGACCGAGACCCACGCATGACCAAGATCGTCGTCGACGGCACCGAGGTCGATGTTCCGGCGGAGTACACGCTGCTCCAGGCCTGCGAGGCCGCAGGCGCGGAAATTCCGCGCTTCTGCTTCCACGAGCGGCTGTCCATCGCGGGCAATTGCCGGATGTGCCTCGTGGAGCTCAAGGGCGCTCCGAAGCCGGTGGCCTCCTGCGCCTATGCGGTGAAGGATTGCCGGCCCGGACCCAACGGCGAGCCGCCGGAGGTGCTGACGCGCTCGGGCCAGACGAAGAAGGCCCGCGAGGGGGTGATGGAGTTCCTCCTCATCAACCACCCGCTCGACTGCCCGATCTGCGACCAGGGCGGCCACTGCGACCTGCAGGACCAGGCAATGGCCTACGGCGTCGACTCGACCCGCTACGGGGAGAACAAGCGCGCCGTCGAGGAGAAGTACATCGGCCCGCTGGTGCGGACCGCCATGAACCGCTGCATCCACTGCACCCGCTGCGTCCGCTTCCTGGCGGAGGTCGCCGGCGTGCCGGATCTCGGCGCCATCGGGCGCGGCGAGGACATGGAGATCACGAGCTACCTCGAATCCGCCATGGGCTCGGAGCTTCAGGGCAACGTCGCCGACCTCTGCCCCGTGGGCGCCCTCGTCCACAAGCCGCAGAGCTACGAGGTGCGGCCGTGGGAGCTGTCGAAGACCGAATCCGTCGACGTGATGGACGCCGTCGGTTGCGCCATCCGGGTCGATGCCCGCGGGCGCGAGGTCATGCAGATCGAGCCGCGCGTGCACGAGGAAATCAACGAGGAGTGGATTTCCGACAAGACCCGCCACGCGGTGGATGGTCTGCGCACCCAGCGCCTCGACCGGCCCTACCTGCGCGAGAACGGCCGCCTGCGCCCTGCGTCCTGGGGTGAGGCGTTCGCCGCCATCGCGGCGAAGGTGAAGGGCACCGACCCCAAGCGCATCGGCGCGGTGGTGGGCGATCTCGCCGGCGTCGAGGAGATCTACGCGCTGAAGGCGCTGATGACCTCCCTCGGGGTGACGAGCCTCGACTGCCGACAGGCCGGCGAGGCGATCGATCCGGCTTGGGGCCGGGCCGCCTACACCCTCGGCACCGGCATCGCCGGGATCGAGGAGGCGGATGCGATTCTCCTCATCGGCACCAACCCGCGCCTGGAGGCCTCGCTCCTCAACGTGCGCATCCGCAAGCGCTGGCGCATGGGTCCCCTGGCGGTGGGCCTCATCGGCGAGCCCGTCGACCTCACCTATCCGCACACCTACCTGGGGGCCGGACCGGAGACCCTGGCCGATCTCGTCTCCGGCCGGCACAGCTTCGCCGAGGCGCTGAAGGCGGCGAGCCGGCCGCTCGTCATCGTAGGCACCGGCGCGCTGGCGCGGCCGGACGGCGCCGCGATCCTGGCCGCGGCGGCGAAGCTCGCGCGCGACATCGGCGCCGTGACGCCCGCGTGGAGCGGCTTCGGCGTGCTCCAGACCGCGGCGGCCCGGGTCGGTGCCCTCGATCTCGGCTTCGTGCCGGGGGAGGGCGGTCTGGACTTCGCCGGGATCGCGAAGGGCGGAAATCTCGACGTGGTATACAACTTGGGTGCCGACGAGGTCGCGCTGGATCCGGGTGCGTTCGTGATCTACCAGGGCACGCACGGCGACCAGGGCGCCACGCGGGCCGACGTCATCCTGCCGGGGGCCGCCTATACCGAGAAGAGCGCGACCTACGTCAACCTCGAGGGCCGGGTCCAGACCACCAACCGCGCCGGCTTCCCGCCGGGCGATGCCCGCGAGGATTGGGCGATCCTGCGCGCCCTGTCCGACGTGCTGGGCAAGCGCCTGGCCTTCGATTCGCTGGGGGCCCTGCGCCGGGCGCTCTATGCCGAGCATCCGCATTTCGCGGCCCTCGACGCCATCGCCCCGAGCGATGCGGTGGCCACCGTGGAGACCCTGTCGGGTCTCGGCGGCGAGCCGACCCGAACCGCTTTCAGCGCGGCGGTGCCGGACTTCTACCTCAGCAACGCGATCGCCCGCGCCTCGCGGGTGCTCGCCGAGTGTTCGAGCCTCGCCCGGGTGCGCGGCCTCGAAGCGGCCGAATAAGGATCTCCTGCGATGACCTTCTGGGAAGTCCTCGGCACCGTCCTGCTGCTGGCGCTCAAGAGCTTCGTGCTGCTGGCGCTGCTGCTCGTCTTCATCGCCTACGCGCTGCTGGCCGACCGCAAGATCTGGGCGGCGGTGCAGCTCCGGCGCGGCCCGAACGTGGTCGGGCCCTGGGGCCTGTTCCAGTCCTTCGCCGATCTCCTGAAATTCGTCCTGAAGGAACCGGTCATCCCGGCCGGCGCCAACAAGGCGCTGTTCCTGCTGGCGCCCCTGGTCTTCGCCACCCTGGCGCTGGCCGCCTGGGCGGTGATTCCCCTGGCCGAGGGCTGGGCCATCGCCGACCTCAACGTCGGCATCACCTACATCTTCGCGATCTCGTCGCTGGGCGTCTACGGCGTCCTGATGGGCGGCTGGGCCTCGAACTCGAAATACGCCTTCCTGGGTGCCCTCCGGTCTGCCGCGCAGATGATCTCCTACGAGGTCTCCCTCGGCTTCGTCATCATCTGCGTCCTGCTCTGCGCGGGCTCCCTGAACCTCTCGCGCATCGTCATGGCGCAGGACACCAGCCTCGGCATCCTGGGCTGGTACTGGCTCTGGCTGTTCCCGATGTTCGTGGTGTTCTTCATCTCGGCGCTGGCCGAGACGAACCGCCCGCCCTTCGACCTGCCGGAGGCCGAATCTGAACTCGTGGCCGGCTACATGGTCGAGTATTCCTCGACCCCGTACCTGCTCTTCATGCTCGGCGAGTACGTGGCCATCATGACCATGTGCGCGCTGGGCACGGTGCTGTTCCTCGGCGGCTGGCTCTCGCCGATCCCGTTCGCGCCCTTCACCTGGGTGCCGGGCCTGATCTGGTTCGCCCTGAAGGCGAGCTTCCTCTTCTTCATGATCGCCATGGTGAAGGCCATGGTGCCGCGCTACCGCTATGACCAGCTCATGCGCCTCGGCTGGAAGGTGTTCCTGCCGCTCTCGCTGGTCTCGGTCATCGTCGTCGCCTTTGTCCTCAAGCTCACCGGCCTCGCGCCGGGCGCCTGACAACCCCTCACGGAGATCCGAGCCATGAAGCTCGATCAGGTCGCTCAGGGTCTGCTGCTGAAGGAGTTCGCGTCCGGGTTCGTCCTGGCGATGAAGTACTTCTTCAAGCCGAAGGCCACGATCAACTACCCCTTCGAGATGGGCCATCGCGGCCCGCGCTTCCGGGGGGAGCACGCCCTGCGCCGATACCCCAACGGCGAGGAGCGCTGCATCGCCTGCAAGCTGTGCGAGGCGATCTGCCCCGCCCAGGCCATCACCATCGAGGCGGGCCCACGCCGCAACGACGGCACCCGCCGCACGACCCGCTACGACCTCGACATGGTCAAGTGCATCTATTGCGGCATGTGCCAGGAGGCCTGCCCGGTGGACGCCATCGTGGAAGGGCCGAATCTCGAGTTCTCGGTCGAGACCCGCGAGGAGCTCCTCTACGACAAGGAGAAGCTCCTCCTGAACGGCGACCGCTGGGAGCGCGAGATCGCCCGCAACCTCGCGGTGGACGCGCCCTACCGCTGAGCGCGCGCTCCCGCCGGGCGGATCCTCTTGCCGGGTGCATCCTTCACGCGGCCCGCGGATAAGACATCAGGGCCGATTCCGTTCCCACGGAGTCGGCCGGACCCCGCCGAGGCGGTTGTGCGCCGCAGGGGCGGGTTCTATAGACGGGCGGCCGATGGGCCGTGGCACAATTTCGGCAGAAGGGGCCGTCCTCGGGACGGCTGATCTCTAGAATCGCATGAGCGCAGCCGCTGCCTTCTTCTACCTGTTCGCAGGTGTGACCATCGCCTCGGGCTTCATGGTGATCGCCTCGCGCAATCCCGTGGCCTCCGTGCTCTTCCTCATCCTGGCCTTCGTGAACGCCGCCGGGCTGTTCGTGATGATGGGCGCCGAGTTCCTGGCGATGATCCTGGTGGTCGTCTACGTCGGCGCGGTGGCGGTGCTGTTCCTGTTCGTCGTGATGATGCTCGACGTGGATTTCGCCCAGCTGCGCCAGGGCTTCCAGCAATACCTGCCCATCGGCGCGCTGATCGGCGCGGTCTTCCTGATCGAGCTGCTGCTCGTGGTGGGCTCCTGGACCATCGATCCGGGCCTCGTGCAGGCGCCCCTCGGTCCGGTCGCCAGCGCCGAGGCGGTGACCAACACCCAAGCGCTGGGCCGGGTGCTCTACACGGACTACGTCTTCTTCTTCCAGCTCGCCGGCCTGATCCTGCTCGTCGCGATGATCGGCGCCATCGTGCTGACTCTGCGCGACCGACCGGGCGTCAAGCGCCAGAACATCGCCGTCCAGAACGCGCGCACGCAGACCATGGCGGTGGAAACCCGCAAGGTGCCCTCGCGCCAGGGCGTGGAAGTCTGATGGCCGGCGGACCTCGAACGGCAGAGACCGGGAGCCACATCCGATGATCGGCCTGAGCCATTACCTGACGGTCGCCGCGATCCTGTTCACGCTGGGGGTGCTCGGCATCTTCGTGAACCGCAAGAACGTCATCGTCATCCTGATGTCCGTTGAGCTGATCCTGCTGGCGGTGAACATCAATCTCGTCGCCTTCTCCACCCACCTCAACGACATCACCGGCCAGGTCTTCGCCCTGTTCGTGCTGACGGTCGCGGCGGCGGAGGCGGCCATCGGCCTCGCCATCCTCGTCGTGTTCTTCCGAAACCGCGGTTCGATCGCGGTGGAGGACGTCAACATGATGAAGGGCTGACGCGGGACCGCGACGCCACCCGATTCGACGCCCGGCAGCGCGGTGCGCGCGCCGCCGGGGCGGTGACACGAACCCCACAGGGCGCCGCTCGGGCTCCCCGCGCAGCGCGCGGGGACCGGGCGCACCCAGGAGGCCGGACAAGCCAGCGATGTATCACGCGATCGTCTTCCTCCCGCTCGTCGGCGCGCTGCTCGCCGGCCTGTTCGGCCGCCAGCTCGGCCCGAAGCTCAGCGAGGGCATCACCACCGGCCTCCTCGCCTTCTCGGCGCTTCTGTCCTGGGGCGCCTTCCTGGAGGTGCCGGGCACCGAGCACGCCACCCGCGTGCAGGTGGCGACCTGGTTCACCGCCGGCGACCTCGTGGTCGACTGGGCCTTCCGCATCGACACCCTGACGGTGATCATGCTGGTGGTGGTGACCTCGGTCTCGACCCTCGTGCACCTCTATTCCATCGGCTACATGGAGGAGGATCCGCACCGGCCGCGCTTCTTCGCCTACCTGTCGCTCTTCACCTTCGCCATGCTGATGCTGGTGACGGCCGACAACCTCGTGCAGATGTTCTTCGGCTGGGAGGGCGTCGGCCTCGCCTCCTACCTGCTGATCGGGTTCTGGTACGAGAAGCCTTCCGCCAACGCCGCGGCCATGAAGGCCTTCATCGTCAACCGCGTCGGCGATTTCGGGTTCTCGCTGGGCATCTTCCTCGTCTTCGTGCTGACGGGCTCGATCGCCTTCGACGGCATCTTCGCCCGCGCGCCCGAGATCAAGGACGCGACCTTCCACTTCCTGGGCTACGACTGGAACGCCCTGACCCTCGCCTGCCTGCTGCTGTTCACGGGCGCCATGGGCAAGTCGGCCCAGTTCCTGCTGCACACCTGGCTGCCGGACGCGATGGAAGGGCCGACCCCCGTCTCCGCGCTGATCCACGCCGCCACCATGGTGACGGCTGGCGTCTTCATGGTGGCGCGCCTGTCGCCGCTGTTCGAGCTCGCCCCCAACGCCCTCGTCGTGGTCACGGTCATCGGCGGCATCACGGCGTTCTTCGCGGCCACGATCGGCCTCGTGCAGAACGACATCAAGCGCGTGATCGCCTACTCGACCTGCTCGCAGCTGGGCTACATGTTCGTGGCGCTCGGCGTCGGCGCCTACTCGGCGGCCGTCTTCCACCTCTTCACCCACGCCTTCTTCAAGGCGCTGCTGTTCCTCGGGGCTGGCTCGGTCATCCACGCGATGCACCACGAGCAGGACATGCGGAACATGGGGAACCTGCGCCGCTACATCCCCTTCACCTCGGCGATGATGACCATCGGCACCCTGGCGCTGATCGGCTTCCCCTTCACCGCGGGCTACTATTCGAAGGACGCCATCATCGAGGCGGCTTACGCCTCGACGCGGCCCGGGCACACCCTGGCCTTCATCTGCACCGTCGTCGCCGCGCTGATGACCTCGTTCTATTCCTGGCGCCTGTTCTTCATGACCTTCGAGGGACCGGCCCGCTGGGCCGGCCACGGGGCGCACCACGACGACGCCCACGCGGTGGCGCATGCCGCCGCCTCGACCCAGGCCGACGGCGCCCCGGGCCACCACGAGGGCGTCGCCCACGACGATCACGGCCACGACGTCGAGCCGGCCTCGCACAGCGCCATCGAGCACCACGACCATGCGCACACCCCGCATGAGAGCCCGCTGGTGATGACGATCCCCCTCGGCATCCTGGCCTTCGGCGCGCTCTTCGCCGGCCTGATCTTCAAGAACCGGTTCATCGGCGAGGGCATGGACTCGTTCTGGGGCCACGCCCTCGGCCACGGCCCCGACAACCACATCATGCACGACATCCACGCGGTGCCGGCGCTGGTGGCCTATTCGCCCTTCATCATGATGCTGATCGGCTTCGTGCTGGCCTACTGGATGTATATCCGCCGGCCGGAACTGCCGGGCCAGCTCGCCGCCCAGCAGCCGAGCCTGTACCGGTTCCTCCTCAACAAGTGGTACTTCGACGAGCTCTACGACCGGATCTTCGTCCGCCCGGCCAAGGACTTCGGCAAGTTCCTCTGGAAGGAGGCCGACGGCCGCGTCATCGACGGCATGGGCCCGGACGGCATCGCCACCCGCGTCCTCGACGTGACCCGCGGCGTGGTCCGCTTCCAGACCGGCTACGTCTACCACTACGCCTTCGTCATGCTCGTCGGCGTCGCCGCCCTCATCAGCTGGTACATGCTGACCGGCTTGCCCAAGGTCGCCCATTGATGGCCGCCGTCACGTATCGGAGCGCCCGCTCATGTTAGGCCTCGGAATCCTGTCCGGCCTGCTCATCGTGCCGCTCTGCGGCGCGGCCTTCATCCTCACCCTGGGCGAGGAGACGGAAGCCGCGAAGCGCAACGCCCGCTGGGCCGCACTCATCACCACGCTCGCCACCTTCCTGCTCTCGCTGGTGGCCTGGGGCCGCTACGACGCGACCACGGCGAACTTCCAGCTCGTCGAGACCCATGCCTGGCTGAGCGAGGCCACCCGGTTCAAGCTCGGCGTCGACGGCTTCTCGATGCCGTTGATCCTGCTGACCACCTTCCTGATGCCGTTCTGCATCGGCGCCTCGTGGCTCTCGGTGAACGTCCGGGTGAAGGAGTACTTCGTCGCCTTCCTCGTCCTCGAGACGACGATGATCGGCGTGTTCTGCGCCCTCGACCTGGTGCTGTTCTACCTGTTCTTCGAGGCCGGCCTGATCCCGATGTTCCTCATCATCGGCATCTGGGGCGGCAAGCGGCGCATCTACGCCAGCTTCAAGTTCTTCCTCTACACCCTGCTCGGCTCGGTGCTGATGCTGCTCGCCATCATGGCGATGTACTGGCACGCCGGCACCACCGACATCCCGACCCTGCTGCACACCCGCTTCCCCGTGGAACTGCAGACCTGGCTCTGGCTGGCTTTTTTCGCCTCCTTCGCGGTGAAGATGCCGATGTGGCCGGTCCATACCTGGCTGCCCGACGCGCACGTGGAGGCGCCCACCGCCGGCTCGGTGATCCTGGCGGGCATCCTCCTGAAGATGGGCGGCTACGGCTTCATCCGGATCTCGCTGCCGATGTTCCCGGACGCGAGCCACGCCTTCGCCCCGATGGTGTTCGCGCTCTCGGTGATCGCGATCATCTTCACCTCGCTGATCGCCCTGATGCAGTCCGACATCAAGAAGCTCATTGCCTACTCCTCGGTGGCGCATATGGGCTTCGTGACGCTGGGCCTCTTTACGATGAACGAGCAGGGCATCCAGGGCGCGCTGTTCCTGATGATCTCGCACGGCATCGTGTCGGGCGCGCTCTTCCTCTGCGTCGGCGTGGTCTACGACCGGATGCACACCCGCGAGATCGCGGCCTATGGCGGCCTCGTGAAGCGGATGCCCCTCTACGCGGCGGCCATGATGGTCTTCACCATGGCCAATGTCGGCCTGCCCGGCACCTCCGGCTTCGTGGGCGAGTTCCTCGCCATGATGGGCGCCTTCCGGGCCAACCCGACGGTGGCGTTCTTCTCGGTCTTCGGCATCATCCTGTCGGCCGGCTACGCCCTCTGGCTCTATGCCCGCGTGATCTACGGCAAGCTCGAGAAGCCCAACCTGCAGGGCATCCTCGACCTGGACCTGCGCGAGAAGATCATCATCGCGCCGCTCGTCGCCCTGACGATCTATTACGGCGTCCACCCGGCCCCCGTGCTCGACACCTTCGCGCCCTCCACGGACGCGTTGATGCAGAGCATGCGGACCGCGCTCTCGAACACGCAGACCGCCGCGGCCACCCTGCCGCCCGCGTCGCGCTGAAGGCTTGACCCGATGAACGCCGCTCAGATCGTCCTGCCCGCGCTCGGGCCCGCCCTGCCGGAGCTGATCCTCAGCGTCGGCGTGCTGGTGCTGATCCTCTACGGTGCGTTCCGGGGCGAGCGCTCCGCCGAGGGCGTCAACGTCGGGGCCCTGATCCTGCTGGTGGTGGCGCTGTTCGCGGTCATGTCCCAGTCGGGCGCCAAGGTCACGACCCTGAACGGCTCCTTCATCGTCGACAACTTCTCCAAGGTGATGAAGGCCCTGATCCTGCTGGGCTCTGCGGCCACGATCCTGCTCTCGCGCGACTATTTCCAGCGGGAGCGCATCGACCGGTTCGAGTTCCCGATCCTGCTGATCCTCTGCACCATCGGCATGATGGTCATGGCTTCGGCCAACGACCTGATCGCGCTCTATCTCGGCCTGGAGCTGCAGTCGCTCGCCGCCTACGTCATCGCGGCCTTCCATCGCGACAACCTGAAGTCGACGGAAGCCGGGCTGAAGTACTTCGTCCTCGGCGCGCTCTCCTCGGGCATGCTGCTCTACGGCGCCTCCCTGGTCTACGGCTTCACCGGCACCGTCTCGTTCCCCGGCATCGTCGCGGCGCTGGACGGCACCGCGGGCTTCGGCATCGTGCTCGGCATCGTCTTCGTGGCGGCCGGCGTCGCCTTCAAGCTCGCGGCGGTGCCGTTCCACATGTGGACGCCCGACGTCTACGAGGGCTCGCCGACCCCCGTGACCGCCTTCTTCGCCTCGGCGCCCAAGATGGCCGCCATGGCGATGACGGTGCGCCTCTTCATCGGCGCCTTCCCGGACGTGACCGCGATCTGGCAGCAAATCATCGTCTTCGTGGCGATCGCCTCGATGGCGCTGGGCTCCTTCGCCGCCATCGGCCAGCGCTCCCTGAAGCGCCTGATGGCCTATTCCTCCATCGGCAATGTCGGCTACGCCCTGGTGGGCCTCGCCGCCGGCTCGCAGGAGGGCATCAGCGGCGTCGTCGTCTACATGATCATCTACCTGGCGATGACGCTGGGGGCCTTCGCGGTGCTGCTGTCGCTGCGCCGCGGCGGCCGGATGTTCGAATCCGTCGACGACCTCGCCGGGCTGTCGCGCACCCATCCGGTCATGGCCTTCTGCCTCGCCGCGATGATGTTCTCGCTGGCCGGCATCCCGCCGCTGGCGGGGTTCTTCGCCAAGTACTACGTCTTCCTCGCGGCCATCAAATCGGGCCTCGTCGCCCTGGCGATCATCGGCGTGGTCACCAGCGTGGTCGGCGCGTTCTACTACCTGCGCCTCGTCAAGGTGATGTATTTCGACGAGCCGGTCGCCGCCTACGAGCCGATGCCGCCGGGGGCCCGCATCGTCCTCGCCCTGGCGAGTCTGGTCGTGGTGCTGCTCGGGATCGTGCCGGGTCCCATCGTGGGCGCCGCGGGTGCGGCCGCCAAGTCGCTGTTCTAGGTCCTTGAGCGGCTACGTCCTCGGCACCCGGGCGCGGGCGGAGGGGCACCGCCTCCACGTCCACGAAAGCCTCGGCTCCACCAACACCGAGGCGCTGGCGCGCTTCCGCGACGGCGAGGCCGGGCCGCTCTGGGTGGTGGCGCGGCGGCAGGAGGCCGGACGGGGCCGGCGCGGCAACAGCTGGCTGTCCGAGCCCGGAAACCTGACCGCGAGCCTGCTCTGGCCCGTGGACGACGTGGAGCCCGGCTTGGTGCCGACCCTCGGCTTCGTCGCCGGCCTCGCCGTGGTCTCCGCCCTCGCGGCGGCCGGCGTCACCGGGTGCCGCCTGAAGTGGCCGAACGACGTCCTGGCCTCGGGCGCCAAGCTGGCGGGGCTCCTGTTGGAGGCCGAGAGCCGGCCCGGCGGGCGCCGTGCGGTGGTGATGGGCTTCGGTGTCAATGTCGCTGCGACGCCGCAGGGCTTGCCTTATCGCGCCACGTGCCTCAGGCAGATGCGGTACGACACGCGCGCCGAGGATCTGTTCGTCCACCTGACGGACGGAATCATCGACGCCGCGCGGCTTTGGGCGTGTGGCCACGGATTCGCGAGGATCCGCGAGCGCTGGATCGCGGACGCGGCCGGAATCGGCGCGCCGGTTTCGGTGCGCATGGGCGACACGTCCGTACAAGGAATTTTCGAGACGATCGACGAGGCAGGGCGGCTCGTGGTCCGATCGGAGGATGGGACGCGACGGACCGTGACGGCGGGCGAGGTGCATCTGGGAACGGCCGCGACGGCGGCTTGAGGTTTGGACGGACAATGACGACAGGGCAAGACGAACTCGTCTTCGTGCCGCTCGGCGGCGTGGGCGAGATCGGCATGAACGCGGCGCTCTACGGCTTCGGCCCCCCGAAGCGGCGCAAATGGATCATGGTCGATTGCGGCATGGGCTTCGCCGGCGAGGAGGGATTCCCCGGCATCGACCTGATGTTCCCGGATCTCAGCTTCATCGAGGAGCGCAAGGACGACCTCCTCGCCATCTTCATCACCCACGCGCACGAGGACCATATCGGCGCGATCGGTGAGCTGTGGCCCAAGCTCAAGGCGCCCGTCTACGCGACGCGCTTCGCCAAGAACCTTCTGGAGGCCCGCCGCCTCAGCGAGCCGGGCGCGCCCAAGGTGATCCTCAAGGAGATCCAGGCCGGCCGCCGGGTGCAGGTCGGCCCGTTCGAGATCGAGTACGTGCCGGTCTCGCACTCGATCCCCGAGTCGAACGCGGTCGCCATCCGGACGCCGCACGGCCTCCTGCTCCACACCGGCGACTGGAAGCTCGATCCGACCCCGATCCTCGGCGACGTGACCTCGGAGACCGCCTTCCGGGCGCTCGGCGACGAGGGCATCCTGGCGATGATCAGCGATTCGACCAACGTCGTGCGCGAGGGGCGTTCCCCGAGCGAGGCGGAGGTCGCCGCCACCCTGCGCGAGCTCATCGCCGACGCCCCCCACCGGGTCGCGGTGACGACCTTCGCCTCCAACGTCGCGCGCATGCGGGCCGTGGCCGAGGCCGCCCAGGCCTGCGGCCGCGAGGTCGTCGCGGTCGGCCGCGCCATGGACCGGGTCATCGCGGTCGCCCGCGAGTGCGGCTTCCTCGACGGGCTGCCCGAGTTCCGGTCGTCGGACAGCTACGGCTACCTGCCGCGCGACAAGGTCGTGGCCCTGCTCACCGGCTCGCAGGGCGAGGAGCGGGCCGCGCTCGCCCGCGTCTCGCGCGACGACCATCCGGACATCACCCTCGCCGCCGGCGACCGCGTCATCTTCTCCTCGCGGGCGATCCCCGGCAACGAGCGGGCGGTGGGCGCGATCATCAACGACCTCGTCAATGCCGGCATCGAGGTGGTCACCGACCGCACCAAGCTCGTCCACGTCTCGGGCCACCCCCGGCGCGACGAGATGGCGGAGATGTATGCCTGGACCCGGCCGCAGACCGCGATCCCGGTCCATGGCGAGGCCCTGCACCTCGACGAGCACGCCCGCTTCGCCCGGGACCAGGGCGTTCCGAACATCGTCAAGGCCCGCAACGGCAGCGTCGTGCGCCTCGCGCCCGGCACGCCGGAGATCGTCGACCACGTCAAGGCCGGGCGCCTGTTCAAGGACGGCAACGTCCTGATCGACGCCAAGGACCGGGCCATCCCCGAGCGCCGCAAGCTCTCGCAGGCCGGCCTCGTCTCGGTGGCCATCGCCATCGACGTCCAGGGCGAGATCCTGGGGGAGCCCGCGATCGACATCATCGGCCTGCCCAATCGCGGCCGGACCGGCCAAGCGATGCTCGACGTCGTCGTGGAGTGCGTGTCGCGCACGCTCTCGGGGCTGTCGAAGCCCAAGCGCAAGGACGCCGAGGGCGTCGAGAAGGCCGTCGACCGCGCGATCCGCTCCGCGGTGAACGAGGTCTGGGGCAAGAAGCCCGCCTGCCACGTGCAGGTGGTCGAGGTCTAATGGGCGAACCCTCCCCCCCTCTGCGGGGGAGGGGTGTCGCCGATGCGGGTGGGTTGCGCGGGACGTCGGCGCGCAGCACACCGTCATCTCGGGGCCGCGCAGCGGAGCCCGGGATCCAGAACCATAGGTTTCGTCGCGTCCGGCATCGTCGGCAGCTCTGGATTCCCGGGCTCGCCTGCGGCGCCCCGGAATGACGCCGCGGTGCCATCGATATCGCCCGCTTCGACGGGGGAGGGGTGGCAGTCGGGATTGAGGGAAGGAAGGGGAGGACACCATGATCGGACGCCTGAACCATGTCGCCATCGCGGTCCGCGATCTCGACGCTGCCTGCGCCATCTACCGGGACACCCTCGGGGCCACCGTGACGGAGCCGCTGCCGCAGCCCGAGCACGGCGTCACCGTGGTGTTCGTCAACCTGCCCAACAGCAAGGTCGAGCTGATGGCGCCCCTGGGCGCGGGCTCGCCCATCGAGAGCTTCGTCGAGCGCAACCCCAACGGCGGCGTCCATCACGTCTGCTACGAGGTCGACGACATCATCGCCGCCCGCGACAAGCTCAAGACCCAGGGCGCGCGCGTCCTCGGCACCGGCGAGCCGAAGATCGGCGCCCACGGCAAGCCCGTTCTCTTCCTCCACCCGAAGGACTTCCTCGGCACCCTCGTCGAGCTGGAACAGGTCTGAGCCGGATGGGTGCCGTCCTCCAGGCCCTGGCAGCCTCCACCCTGCGCACCGTCGGCGTGATGGTGGTGGTGCTCGCCGGGGTGGTCGCCCTCGCGGTGGGCCTGTTCAAGCTCTCGATGTTCGGCGCGCTCGCCCTCTACTTCGTGGTCTGGTGGACCCTGCTCTTCGTCATCCTGCCCCTGCGCAACCAGGTGGAGACCGACCCGGAGCGGATCGTGCCCGGCCAGGATCCCGGGGCGCCCGCCGTCCCGCGCCTGCGCGAGAAGGCGATCCTGACCTCGCTCCTGGCGAGCGTCGTCTTCCTGGTGGCGATCCAGGTCTTCGAGCTGGCCGGCCTCTGAGGGGGTTCGGCGTGGTCCGGTCGAACCGGACGTGAGCCCGCGCACGGACGTAAGGTCACGCCGCCGTCGTCTTCCAGACCGGGCGCGTCGCTGCCCCCGCGAAGAACGGACGTCGCGCACGCGGGACATCGAACCACGGCCGCAGTGACAGCACCGCGTCATTCCGGGGCGCCGCAGGCGAGCCCGGAATCCAGAACCGCCGACGGTGCAAGGTCTTGCGCCACCTGTGTTTCTGGATCCCGCGTTCCGCTGCGCGGCCCCGGGATGACGGCGCGTCGGCGTGAGACGTCGGTCGGACCGCGACGCAGTGGCGACAGCCTCGCGCAAGCGTCGAGACATAAAAAAAGCAAGGCCTAAGCCTTGCTTTTATGAAGATGGTCGTTTGCTCAGCCTCGATTGTCTCACGCATTGCTGACGGCGTGGCGGCTGAAATTCCTCCCGAGACTCGGACCGTGTGGCGCCACTGCTTGGGCGGCGCATCCATCACGGACGCGCTTATAGGAACAACAATTCTCATTGTCACCTGCTTCGTGAGACATTCCTGCGCTTTTCTACCGGAATGGGAGGCGGCGCTTGCGGGCGGAGCCTGGCGCGCGGGCAACGTTCGGCCGGACCACCCTGCCTCCTGACGGCGAAACGCCACGCGGCGGACCCGTGTCACCCCTCCGCGCTTGTGTTTTCCCGATGCAATGTGTTGTGTGCCCCGGCGTACCGCCGACCCGCTGGCACGCTGTTTCCAGGGCCTTTCATGCGTCTCTCCCGCTACTTCCTGCCGACCTTGCGCGAGACGCCCAAGGAGGCCGAGATCGTCTCCCACCGCCTCATGCTGCGCGCCGGGCTCGTGCGCCAGGAGGCCGCCGGCATCTATGCCTGGCTGCCGCTGGGCCTGCGCGTCCTGAACAGGGTCTGCGCGGTGATCCGCGAGGAGCAGGACCGGGCGGGCGCCATCGAGATCCTGATGCCGGCGATCCAGTCGGCCGAGCTCTGGCGGGAATCCGGCCGCTACGAGGCCTACGGCAAGGAGATGCTCCGCATCTCCGACCGCCACGACCGCGAGATGCTGTTCGGCCCCACCGCCGAAGAGGTCGTCACCGAGATCTTCCGCGGCAGCGTGCGCTCCTACAAGGACCTTCCGAAGAACCTCTACCAGATCTCCTGGAAGTTCCGCGACGAGGTCCGGCCGCGCTTCGGCACCATGCGCTCGCGCGAGTTCCTCATGAAGGACGCCTATTCCTTCGACATCGACCAGGCCGCCGCCCGCCACGCCTACAACCGGATGTTCGTGGCCTACCTGCGCACCTTCGCGGGCCTCGGCCTGAAGGCGATCCCGATGCGGGCCGACACGGGTCCGATCGGCGGCGACCTCAGCCACGAGTTCATCATCCTGGCCCAGACCGGCGAGAGCGAGGTCTACTGCGACAGCCAGTACCTCGATTTCGAGGTCCCGCCGGTGACCACCGACTTCGAGGACGTCGCCGCGCTCCAGGGCACCGTCGACCGCTGGACCTCGCTCTACGCCGCCACCTCCGAGATGCACGAGCCGGTGGCCTTCGCCGAGGTGCAGGCCGACAAGCAGATGGCCGCGCGCGGCATCGAGGTCGGGCACATCTTCTACTTCGGCACCAAGTATTCCGAGCCCATGGGCGCCAAGGTCACCGGTCCCGACGGCGTCGAGCGCCCGGTCCACATGGGCTCCTACGGGATCGGCCCGAGCCGCCTCGTGGCGGCGATCATCGAGGCTTCGCACGACGAGGCCGGGATCATCTGGCCCGACGCGGTGGCGCCCTTCGACGTGGCACTAATCAACCTCAAGACGGGCGATGCCGCCACCGACGCCGCCTGCGGCGAGATCCAGGCCACCCTCGAGGCGGCCGGCCTCAGCGTGCTCTACGACGACCGCGACGAGCGCCCGGGCGCCAAGTTCGCCACGGCCGACCTCATCGGCCTGCCCTGGCAGGTCATCGTCGGCCCCCGCGGCCTCGCGGAGGGCAAGGTGGAGCTGAAGCGTCGGGCCGGCGGCGAGCGCGAAAGCATCGCCCCGATCGATCTGCTCGCCCGCCTGAAGCGGCTCTGAGGCACCCCATGGCGGCGACCCTCACGGACAGGCTTGCGGGCCTTCGCGCCCGGTTCCGGCGCGGGAGCACGCCCCCCTTCGCCGGGTTCGAGTGGATCATCGCCGGGCGCTACCTGCGGGCCCGGCGCCGGGGCGGCGGCGTCTCCGTGGTGGCGTTCTTCTCGCTCCTCGGCATCGCCCTGGGCGTCGCCACGCTGATCATCGTGCTCTCGGTGATGAACGGCTTCCGCACCGAGCTCCTGTCGAAGATCGTCGGCATCAACGGCCACGTCTTCGTCGCCCCGATCGACAAGCTCTTCACCGACTATGCCGACCTGTCCGAGCGCCTGTCGAAGGTCGCCGGGGTGCGGGCGGCGATCCCCCTGGTGGAGGGGCAGGCCTTCGCCTCCTCGCCCTATGGCGGCGCCGGCAGCGGCGTGCTGGTCCGCGGCATCCGGGGCGAGGACCTCGACAAGATCGGCGCCATCGCGAGCAACATCAAGGGCGGCAGCCTGGAGGGCTTCGACGACGGGTCGGGCGTCGCCATCGGCCGGCGCCTGGCCGAATCCCTCGGCGTCCAGGCCGGCGACCAGATCAACCTGCTGACGCCGAAGGGCGCCTCGACGCCGTTCGGCACGGCGCCGCGCACCAAGGGCTACACCATCAAGGCGATCTTCGAGATCGGCATGACCGAGTTCGACTCGACCTTCGTGTTCATGCCCCTGACGGAGTCCCAGGCCTTCTTCAACCGGGACGCCGATGTCAGCCTGATCGAGATCTACCTCGACAATGCCGAGGCGGTGGGCACGATGCGGCCCGACCTCGAGATGGCGGCCGAGCGCCCGGTGCTCCTCACCGACTGGCGCCAGCGCAACCGGACCTTCTTCGGCGCCCTGGAGGTGGAGCGGAACGTGATGTTCCTGATCCTCAGCCTGATCGTCGTGGTCGCGACCCTGAACATCATTTCGGGACTGATCCTGCTCGTGCGCGACAAGTCCAGCGACATCGCCATCCTGCGCACCATGGGTGCGACCCCCGGCACCATCATGCGGGTGTTCCTCATCAACGGCGCGCTGATCGGCGTGGTGGGGACCCTGAGCGGGCTGGCCCTCGGCATCCTGATCACGATGAACATCAAGGGGATCCAGCGGGTGCTGTTCCCCTCCGCCTGGGACCCCACGGTGCGCTTCCTGGCCGAGATCCCGGCCGAGATGAACGCCAACGAGATCACCGTGGTGGTCGTCACCTCCATCGCCCTGTCGCTGATCGCGACGCTGTATCCCTCGTGGCGCGCCGCCCGGCTCGATCCGGTGCAGGCCCTGCGCTACGGTTGAGGCCCGAGCATCCATGACCACGACAGCCGAGGCGCCCGGCGCGCAGCCGGTCCCGGCCCTGTTCTTCGCCAAGGTGGAGCGGCGCTACGCCCAAGGGGCCGGCGCCCTCGAGATCCTGCGCCAGGCGGATTTCGCGATCTGGCCGGGCGAGCTCGTCGCCCTGGTGGCGCCCTCGGGGGCCGGCAAGAGCACGCTGCTGCACCTCGCCGGCCTGCTGGAGCGCCCCGACGGCGGCGAGATCTACATCGGCGGCCGTCCGACCGCCGCGATGGTGGATGCCGAGCGCACCCGCCTGCGGCGCGAGGAGATGGGCTTCGTCTATCAGTTCCACCACCTCCTGCCGGAATTCTCGGCCCTGGAGAACGTGGTGATGCCGCAGCTGATCCGCGGGCTCTCGCAGCGCGAGGCGCGGGCGCGGGCGGACGAACTCCTGAGCTTCCTCGGCCTCAAGGAGCGCCTCCAGCACCGGCCGGCCGAACTCTCGGGCGGCGAGCAGCAGCGCGTCGCCATCGCCCGCGCGGTCGCCAACGGCCCGCGCCTGCTCCTGGCCGACGAGCCCACCGGCAACCTCGATCCGCACACCGCCGCCCACGTCTTCGGCATCCTGGTGGCGCTGGTGCGCGCCTCCGGCCTCGCCGCGCTGATCGCCACCCACAACATGGATCTCGCCGCCCGCATGGACCGGCGCGTGACGATCCGGGACGGGCTGATCGAGCAGCTGCCCTGAGGGCCGGGCACGGGTATCAATGGCGGCGGATCGCTGGGCCGCGGAGGTCCGACGCCTTCGCGTGAGCACGCGGAGCCGATCCGCGACCGCTGGCCAAGGCGACGGGATTTACCGGGCCGTAACCACGATGCGGTGCGCCGACGAGTTTCGCTTTACATAGAACAAAACAAGAACAAAACTTGGGGCGTCAACGAAAGGCGAGGCCCATGTTCAAGCGGATGATCCTGACGGGTGCGGTCGAGTTCATGGCCTTCGGGCTCCTGGCGATGTCCATCGCCGCCTGGGCTGTCGCACTGGCGCCCTTGCGTTAGCGTTGCGACGGGGTCACAGGGGTCGTGCGGTCCACAGGGAAACGCGTCCGGGCCCCGAATTCTCATGGATTGGAAACCACGACTCGGGCTGGTGGTCTCATGGCGCGCATCCTGAAAGACCCGGCTTACGTCCACCTCCACGTTCACTCGTCGTTCTCCCTGCTGGAAGGGGCCCTGAAGGTCGGGGACATCGTGAAGGCGGCGCTCGCCGACCGGCAGCCGGCCCTGGCGCTCACCGACACCAACAACCTGTTCGGGGCGCTGGAATTCTCCGAGAAGGCAGCCGGCGCCGGCCTCCAGCCGATCCCGGGCCTCCAGCTCACCGTCGCCTTCGAGGCGCCCGATCCGATGGCGCGCGTCGGGCAGGGCCAGGCCGGCTGCGCCAACATCGTCGTGCTGGCCAAGGACGAGACCGGCTACGGCAACCTGCTGCGTCTGGCGAGCCGCGCCTATTTCGACGGGGCGCTGGGCGACGCCCCCCGGGTCGGCGTCGAGGCCCTGGCCGAGTCGAGCGCCGGCCTGATCGCCCTGACGGGCGGTTCCACCGGGCCCCTCGACAGCGCCCTGCGGCAGGGCCGGGCCGAACTCGCCGCCGGCCGCCTGGCGCAGCTGCGCGCGGCCTTCGGCGAGGACGGCCTCTACGTCGAGATCCTGCGCCACGGGCTGCCCGACGAGCGCATGGTCGAGCGGGAATTGCTGCGGCTCGCCGACACGAACGGCCTCTCGGTGGTGGCCGCCAACGAGCCGTTCTTCGCCCGGGAGGGCGACTACGACGCCCACGACGCGCTGCTGGCCATCGCGGACGGCCGCCTCGTCTCGGACGACCGCCGCCGCAAGCTGACCCCGCGCCACGGCTTCAAGACCCGCGCCGAGATGGCCGCGCTCTTCGCCGACCTGCCGGACGCCCTGAACGCCACCGTCGAGATCGCCATGCGCTGCGCCTACCGCGTGCGCACCCGCAAGCCGATCCTGCCGAATTTCGGCGTGGTCGCCGTCCTCGACGCCGCCGCCCCCGAGGGCACCCCCGAAGTCCCGGCGGCGCCCCCCCTCGACGAGCCGGCGGAGCTGCGCCGGCAGGCGGAGGCCGGCCTCGAACGGCGCCTCGCCCAGCACGGCACCGCGCCCGGCATGTCCGAGCAGGTCTATCGCGACCGCCTCGCCTTCGAACTCGACGTCATCGTCGGCATGAAGTTTCCCGGCTACTTCCTGATCGTGTCGGACTTCATCAAGTGGGCCAAGGACCACGACATCCCGGTGGGGCCGGGCCGCGGCTCCGGCGCCGGCTCCCTGGTGGCCTGGTCGCTCCTCATCACCGACCTCGACCCGCTGCGCTTCGGCCTGCTGTTCGAGCGCTTCCTCAACCCCGAGCGCGTCTCGATGCCGGATTTCGACATCGACTTCTGCGTCGAGGGCCGCGAGCGGGTGATCAGTTACGTGCAGCAGCGCTACGGCGAGCGGCAGGTGGCGCAGATCATCACCTTCGGCACCCTGCTGGCCCGCGGCGTGCTGCGCGACGTCGGCCGCGTGCTGGAGATGCCCTACGGGCAGGTCGACAAGCTGACCAAGCTCGTGCCGCAGAACCCGGCCAATCCCGTCACCCTGGTCCAGGCCATCGAGGGCGAGCCGAAGCTCCAGCAGGCGATCGAGGAGGAGCCGATCGTCGCCCGGCTCATGGAAATCTCGAAGAAGCTCGAGGGCCTGCACCGGCACGCCTCGACCCACGCCGCCGGCGTGGTCATCGGCGACCGTCCCCTCGAACAGCTGGTGCCGCTCTACCGCGACCCGAAGACCGGCATGCGGGTGACCCAGTTCAACATGAAGTGGGTCGAGGCCGCGGGCCTGGTGAAGTTCGACTTCCTCGGCCTGAAGACCCTGACGCTGCTGCGCTGCTGCACGGACTTCCTGGCCCGGCGCGGCATCATCGTGGATCTCGCCTCGCTGCCCCTCGACGACGCGGCGACCTACGCGCCGATGAAGCGCGGCGAGACGGTGGGCGTGTTCCAGGTGGAATCGGCCGGCATGCGCAAGGCCCTGGTCGAGATGCAGGCCGACCGCTTCGAGGACATCATCGCCCTGGTGGCGCTCTACCGCCCGGGCCCCATGGCCAACATCCCGGTCTATTGCGAGCGCAAGCTCGGCCGCGATGCCGGCAACGAGGCGAGCTGGTACCCGCACGAGAAGCTGGAGCCGATCCTCAAGGAGACCTTCGGCATCATCGTCTACCAGGAACAGGTGATGGAGGTGGCCAAGGTCCTGGCCGGCTACTCGCTCGGCGAGGCCGACATGCTCCGCCGCGCCATGGGCAAGAAGATCAAGGCCGAGATGGACGCCCAGCGCGACCGCTTCGTGAAGGGCTGCATCGAGCGCGACCTCACCAAGGCCAAGGCCAACGAGATCTTCGACCTGCTCGCCAAGTTCGCCGATTACGGCTTCAACAAGTCGCACGCCGCCGCCTACGCCCTGCTGACCTACCAGACCGCCTACCTCAAGGCGAACCATCCGGTGGAGTTCCTGGCCGCCGCGATGCAGCTCGACATCGACGTCACCGACAAGCTGGCGGAGTTCCGCCAGGACGCCCAGCGCCTGAAGATCACCGTCGAGCCGCCCTCGATCAACACCTCGGGCGTCGGCTTCGAGGTGCGCGAGGGGCGCATCCACTACGCGCTCGCGGCGATCAAGGGCGTGGGCCGGGGGGCGGTCGAGGCCCTGATCGAGGCCCGGGGGGACCGGCCCTTCAAGGATCTCGCCTGCCTCGCCCGCCGCCTCAACCCGCGCATGCTCAACAAGCGCACCCTGGAGAACCTCGTGGCGGCCGGCGCGATGGACACCATCGAGCCGGATCGCGCCCGGGCCTGCGCCGCCATCGAACCGATGATGAAGCTGGCGCAAGGGGCGGCCGAGGCGGCCAGCACCGGCATCGAGGACATGTTCGGCGGCATCACCGCCGCCGACGTCACCCTGCGGGTGCCGCCCTACGACCCCTGGCCGATGGCCGACAAGCTGAAGAAGGAATACGAGGCGATCGGCTTCTTCCTGTCGGGCCATCCCCTCGACGAGTACGGCGACCTCCTCGGCAAGCTCCGGGTCCAGACCTGGGCCGAGTTCTGCCGCGCCGTCCGGGCCGGCACCACCAGCGTGGGCCGCGTGGCGGCCTCGGTGCTCGACCGCTCGGAGCGCCGGACCAAGACCGGCAACAAGCTCGGCATCGTCATCCTGTCCGACCAGACCGGGCATTTCGAGGCGATCATCTTCTCGGAGGGCCTCGGCCAGTACCGCGAGATCCTCGAGCCGGGCCGGCCGCTGGTGCTCCAGCTCCAGGCTAACCTCGAGGGCGAGGACGTGCGCGCCCGCATCATGACCGCCGAGCCCCTCGACGTGGCGGTGGCCCGCCACCAGAAGGGCATGCGCGTCTACCTGCAGGACGAGCGCCCGATCCAATCCGTGCAGCAGCGCCTGCAGGTGCGCGGGGAGGGCGAGGTCTCCCTGATCCTCCTCCTCGACGGCGCCCGCGAGGTCGAGGTCAAGCTGCCGGGCCGGTACCAGGCGACGCCCCAGATCGCCGGAGCGCTCCGGGCGGTGCCGGGCGTGGTGCAGGTCGAGGTGAACTGAGGCGTCGGCCCTTAGGCACGGGGCCTCGCATCGGCCGGGCCGGGAGCCCGACCGACGCTTCCGCTCATCCGGTCTTCGACGGTCTTCGGTGGATTCCTCCGGCGCCTCTCGCGCAGGTCCCCCTCCTGGAGGGAGAGGAACAGGGTAAGGCGCGTGACCACGTCGGAGGGGCGAACCCCTCACCCCAACCCTCTCCCGGATGAAAGCGGGGGCCTGTTTCGACCCACCCCACCGGAGGGATCGCGCGGACGCCCTCTCGCATCGGACCCGATCGATCCCTCGGCATGCCGGGCTTCGGGAGGCCGGATCCGGGCTCCGATCAGGGGGTGCGCGGGCCTGTCCTGCGCGCCTCCGACTTAGCCCGATCAAGGCCCCGGTGTGAGTAAGCGGAGCCGTCTCACGCCGCGCGGATGGCGGCGAGGAAGCCCTCGACCTCCTGGCGCACGGTGACCGACTGGACCGAGAGTTCGCCCGCCGCCATCAGCACCTGCTGGGCCGCGGAGCCGGTGTCGCCGGAGGAGGCGAGGACCTGGGCGACGTTCGTCGAGACGTCCTGGGTTCCGCGGGCCGCTTCGGCCGCGTTGCGGGAGATCTCGCCGGTGGCCGCCGTCTGCTCCACCACCGTCGCGGCGATGCTCTCGGTGATCGCGTTCACCGACACGATGGTCTGGCCGATCTGGCGGATGGCCGCGACGGCCTGGGCGGTGGCCTGCTGGATCGCCGCGATCTGCCCGCCGATCTGGTCGGTGGCCCGGGCGGTCTGGCCGGCGAGCTCCTTGACCTCCGCGGCGACCACCGCGAAGCCGCGTCCCGCCTCGCCGGCCCGCGCCGCCTCGATGGTGGCGTTGAGCGCCAGCAGGTTGGTCTGGCTGGCGATGCCGGAGATCATCGTCACGGCCTCTCCGATCCGGTCGGCGGCCTGGATCAGGCTGCCCATGCTGGCGTCCGTCGCTTCCGCCTCGCGGGCCGCGGCGCCGGCGGCGGCGTTCGATTGCTGAACCTGGCGTTCGATCTCCTGCAGGGAGGCGACCATCTCCTCGGCGGCCGCGGCCACGGTCTGCACGTTCGTTGCGGTTTCCCGCGCGGCCGCGCTCGAGGCGAGCGCCTGCCCGCTGGTGCTCTCCGCCACCTGGGTCATCGACCGGGCCGTGGCGTCGAGTTCGGTCGCCGCGGAGGTGACGATGCCGATGGTGCCCGAGATGGTCTGCTCGAAGCTCTGGACGAGCTCGTCGACCCGGTCCGCCCGGCGCTGGCGCGCCGACAGCGCGGCGACCTGCTGCGCCTCCAGGTCGATGCGCGCGATGGCGTTCTGGCGAAACACGTCGACGGCCTTGGCCATCGCGCCCATCTCGTCCCCCGCCGTCTGCGAGGGGACCGTGACGGCCGTCTCGCCGGCGGCCAGGCGGCTCATCGCGTCCGTCATGCCGGAGATCGGCCGGATGATGCTGCGGGCGATCAGGACGGCGAGGGCGCCGCCGAGCGCCAGCGCCAGGCCGACGAAGGCCATCTGCAGGACGCGGGCCCGGCTCACGCTCGCGTCCGTGTCGGCGATGATCTCGCTCACGGCCGACTCGATCTTCGCCCGGACTCCCAGGCCCGCCTGCATCAGGGCCGCCGCATGCGGTTTGAGCGTGTCGTCATGGGCCGCCCGCGTCGCCTCGATGGCGGCTGCCGCCGCGTTGAAGGCGTCGATGTAGGCGGCGACCGTGTCCTGCAACCGCTTGATCGGACGCGTGAACGCGCCGCCCGTGTCGAGCTCCTTCAGCGTCCTGATGGCGGTGTCGGCCTTGAGGCTGTTCGTGGCGAAGGTCGCGGGACCCTGGGGATCGCGGGTGGCCAGGAAACGCCAGTTCGCGACCCGCATCAGCAGCACCGCGCTGTCGACCGTCGCGACCTGAGCGATCTGCGCCGCAGAGCCGTTCTGACGGATGTCGGAGATCAGGAGGCCGGCCACGCGCGTCAGCTCGTCGCCGGTCCGGAACAGCTTGGTCTTGCTGTCCGTCAGCGCCAGACCGGCTTGTCCGAGGCGCTGGATATCGTCCTTCAGGGCGGCAGACTGGTCCCGCATGCCGGCGTAGATCGCGCGCCGCTCCTCCGACACCGCGATGTCGACCTGGCGCTGGAGCACCGTGGTGATGGCCTGGCGTGTCTGCTCGACCTGCTCGATCTGATCGGGCGTCCGGCTCGACTGCAGATCCAGAGCCTGCCCGGACAGCCGCTCCGCGAGGCCGTTCATCGCGAAGACGTTGCGTGCCCCCTCCTCGAGGCGAGCGACCCGTGCGTATTCGGCCACGATGGAGCCGAGTTGATACTGCGCGGTCAGGCCAATTCCGCCGGTGATCAGGATCAGGCTGCCGAATCCGGCGTAGAGGCGAGCGCGGATACCGTATGTCATCGAGAGGCCTGATCCGTTGCGTGGTTTGTGCATGTCTCCTAGGTGTTGACCAATAAAAATGTCTTAAATTACATTATCTATCTGCATCGTCAGATCTACCTGAACTAATATGGTCCATCTATACAATCGAGATGAGCATTTTTGGGCCAGCAACGTCACGTGGATCACCGATCGCGGGCATGTCCGGTCGATCGGGGTCGAACGAACGGACCGCCCGACGTCCTACCCGCGCGCCACGCCCCGTCGTTCCGGCGGAACCCGCGCGTCGAAGGTCCGAAAGGGCGCGTCAGGCGCCGGCCGCCGACGGGCCGGCGGTGCCGGCCCGGACTCGCGCCCGCAGGCGCTCCGCCACCATCGCCTGCAGGGTGAGGAGGTGCGGGCAGCGGATGCCCGCCTCGAGGCAGGCGGCCACCGTGCGAAACAGGTACTCGGCGCTCGGCCCGAGATGGCCGGCCCCGGCGGCGATCCGGTCCGCGATCACGTCGTCCGGGATCGGGCCGGTGTAGCGGTCACTCTCGGGATTCACCAGGAAGGTCAGCGCCTGGATCGTGCCGGCGGCCGTCTCCACCGGGACCCAGCGCCCGAGATAGCCGTTGCCGCGCATCTCGCGGCGCCAGACCGGCAGCAGGGTCTCGGCCGCCTCCGCACCGCTCAGCCGGAAGGCGACCCCCTCGCAGGAGCCGCCCGCATCGAGGGCCAGGACGAGGCCGGGATTGTCCACGCTGCCGCGGAACCGGCGCTGGAGGAGGCAGAAGCGCCGGTGATAGCCGTGCACGGTGCCGACCCGGCGCTCGGAATAGGCGAATTCCGGCTGCCAGATCAGCGAGCCGTAGCCGAACACCCACAAGCCCTCCGCGGGCATCGGCCGGGCGGCGAGGGCGGCGGCGAGGCCCGGGGCCAGTTCGGCATCGCTCAGCAGCGCGAGGGCCGTCGCGTCGTCCGCCACCGGCGTCGGATGGGCACGGGCGATGAGGGCGAGGGTCAGGGCGAGGGGCTGGTCGGGCATGGGGCCAGCGAACCACCGGGCAGGCCGGGGCGCAAGACCGGCTGCGCCGAAGCGCAAGACCGGCCGCGCCGAAGCGCAAGACCGGCCGCGCCGAAGCGCAAGACCGGCCGCGCCGGGGGGCGTGCCTCAGCCCCGGCCGGCCGCCAAAGCCTCCAGTTCCGGCAGCGGCTCGGTCCGGTGCCCCTCGCAGATCTCCGGATCCTCGTCGACGCGGGTGAGGACGCCGCCGGCCTCCTGCACGACGATCTTCGGCCGCTCGGCGCGGCCGAAGGTGCGTCCCGTCATCCGGCTCGAGAGGCAGTAGAGCGTGCGGCCGGCGTCTTGGAACGGCTGCGAGACCCGGCTGTGCGCGAACCGCACCGGGATCAGCGAGACCGCGCCGAACGCGGCCTGCCCGAGGGCGAAGGCGGCGAGCCGTTCCCGCAGGGGCGCGGTCGCGGCGGGCGTCGGGATGGATGCCCGCGGCCCGCAGGCCGCGAGGGGCAGCAGGGCGGCGAGGACAAGGGCGGGGCGGCGGCGGGCCGCGCGCACGGGCAGGGACATCGGGGCAGGCTCGACTCAGTGTGATGGCGAGCCTATCGAATTTCCCGCCTTGGGGGAAACTGCGTTCACTTGCAACCGGAATGGACGCAGCGCGCTTGCATCGCCTCGACGGCGCCGTAAGACACGGGCATGCAATGGACCGACGAGGCCCTGGTGCTCGGCCTGCGCCGCCAGGGCGAGACCAGCGTCATCCTCGAACTCATGACCCGGACCCACGGCCGCCACCTCGGGCTCGTGCATGGCGGGCGCTCGCGCCGGATGCAGCCGGTGCTGCAGGCCGGCAACCGGGTGCAGGCCACCTGGCGGGCGCGCCTCGACGAGAGCCTGGGCGCCTTCGCGGTGGAGCCCGTCGAATCCGTCGCCGCCCGGCTGATGGGGTCGGGGCTCGCCCTCTACGGCATGAGCCATCTCGCGGGCCTGCTCCGCCTGCTGCCCGAGCGCGACCCCCATCCCGAACTGTTCGAGGCGGCCGGCCTCCTGGTGGCGCACCTGCACGACCCGGACATCGCCCCGCCGCTGATGGTCCGCTTCGAACTCGCCATCCTGGCCGAGCTCGGCTTCGGGCTCGACCTGGCGGCCTGCGCCGCCACGGGGGGCAACGACGCGCTGATCTACGTCTCGCCCCGCAGCGGGCGGGCGGTGAGCGCCTCGGCCGGCGAGCCCTATCGCGACCGGCTCCTGGCGCTGCCGGACTTCCTGCGGGCCCGGGCGCCGGGTGCGTCCCTGCCGATGACGCCGGACGCCCGGGACGTTACCGCGGGGTTTACCTTGACGGGGTATTTCCTCGACCAGCACATCTGGGGACCGCGCGCGATCCCCGTGCCCGAGGAGCGCGCGCGCTTCGTTGCATTGGGCACGGGAAGCGCCTAAATTCCGTTCGTGTTTTGTTCTGAATTGGGTCGTCTGAGGCCCGGGAGTTCGTGATGGGCCAGCCCTTCGAGCCGCCATCGAGTCCCGATGGCATCGAGAGCGTCGAGCTGAAGACCGCGCTCGAGGATCGCTACCTCGCCTACGCGCTGTCGACGATCATGCACCGGGCGCTGCCCGATGCCCGCGACGGGCTCAAACCCGTCCACCGCCGCATCCTGTTCGCCATGCGGCTCCTGAAGCTCGATCCGACCTCGGCCTTCAAGAAATGCGCCCGCATCGTGGGCGACGTCATCGGCAAGTACCATCCGCACGGCGACACGGCGGCCTACGACGCCCTGGTGCGCATGGCGCAGGACTTCGCGCAGCGCTATCCGCTGGTCGACGGGCAGGGCAATTTCGGGAACATCGACGGCGATAACGCCGCCGCCCAGCGCTACACCGAGGCCCGGATGACGGAGGTGGCGCGCCTCCTCCTCGAAGGCCTCGACGATGATTCGGTGGATTTCCGCCCGAACTACGACGGGCAGGAGGAGGAGCCGGTGGTGCTCCCCGCCGCCTTCCCGAACCTGCTGGCCAACGGCTCCCAGGGCATCGCGGTGGGCATGGCGACCTCGATCCCGCCCCACAACGCGGCCGAGCTCTGCGACGCGGCGCTCTACCTGATCGGCCATCCCGAGGCGACCTCCGCCCAGCTCCTCACCTTCGTGAAGGGGCCGGACTTTCCCACCGGCGGTATCCTGATCGACAGCGCCGAATCGATCACCGAGGCCTACCGCACCGGGCGCGGCGGCTTCCGCGTGCGGGCGCGCTGGGCCAAGGAGGACCTGGGGCGGGGCACCTGGACCATCGTGGTCACGGAGATCCCCTACGGCGTGCAGAAGGCCCGCCTGATCGAGAAGCTCGCCGAGCTCCTGCAGGAGCGCAAGCTGCCCCTGCTCGCCGACGTGCGCGACGAATCGGCCGAGGACGTCCGCATCGTGCTGGAGCCGCGCGCCCGCAACGTCGATCCCGTCATCCTGATGGAATCGCTGTTCCGGCTCACCGAGCTCGAATCCCGCATCTCGCTCAACATGAACGTGCTGGTGGGCGGGCTGGTGCCCCGCGTCATCGGCCTCGCCGAGGCCCTGCGCGAGTGGCTCGACCACCGCCGCGTCGTGCTCCAGCGCCGGTCGCGCCACCGCCTCGGCCAGATCGACCGCCGCCTGGAGATCCTGGGCGGCCTGCTCATCGTCTATCTCGACCTCGACGAGGTGATCCGCATCATCCGCGAGGAGGACGAGCCGAAGCCCGCCCTGATGAAGCGCTTCGAACTCACCGAGGTGCAGGCCAACGCCATCCTCGACACGCGCCTGCGCTCGCTGCGCAAGCTCGAGGAGATGGAGATGAAGCGCGAGCTCGACGCCCTGACCCTGGAGAAGGAGGGGATCGAGGGGCTGCTCGGCTCCGACAAGCTGCAATGGGCCGACATCACCAAGCAGATCCGCGCGGTGAAGAAGACCTTCGGTCCCGAGACCAAGATCGGCGCCCGGCGCACCACCCTGGAGAACCCGCCCGACACCGCCGGCATCGACTTCGCCGCCGCCCTGGTGGAACGCGAGCCGATCACCGTCATCGTCTCCAACAAGGGCTGGATCCGGGCCCTCAAGGGCCACGTGGCCGACCTCTCGGGCGTCGCCTTCAAGGGCGACGACGGCCTCAAGCTCGCCTTTCCCAGCGAGACCACGGCCAAGATCCTGGTGCTGGCCTCGAACGGCAAGGTCTTCACCCTGGAGGCGGCCAAGCTGCCGGGCGGGCGCGGCTTCGGCGACCCGATCCGCCTGATGGTGGATTTCGACGACGGCACCGAGATCGTGGCGGCCATCCCCTACCAGCCGGGCGCCAAGGTCCTGGTCGCGGCCACCGACGGGCGCGGCTTCCTGGCGCCGGCCGATGCGCTCGTGGCCAACACCCGCAAGGGCAAGGGCATCATGGGCCTCGACGCGCCGGCGACGGCCGCCGTGCTGGTGCCGGCCACCGGCGACCACGTGGCGGTGTGCAGTGCCGACCGGCTGATGCTGGTCTTCCCCTTGAGCGAATTGCCCGAGATGGTGCGCGGCAAGGGCGTGCGCCTGCAGCGCTGCCGCCAGACCACGCTCACCGACGCCCACGTCTTCCCCCTGGCCGAAGGGCTGCCCTGGCGCGAGGCGGGCGGCGAGGCGCGCCTCGCCCATGCGGGGATTCTGGAGAAATGGCTGGGCCACCGCTCGGATGCCGGCGCCCTGATGACCCGGAGCTTCCCGAAGTTCGAGCGGTTCGGGAAGTAGAAGGCGCGGTCGGCCCCAGGCGCCTGGACGCGAATTTCAGGGCGTCTGGCCGAGCGTTTCCTCGACGAGGCGCGGGTTTCGCTGGAGGAGCGCCAGGAGCATGCGGGCCGGTCCTTCGGGCTGGCGACGGCGCTGTTCCCAGTTCCGCAGGGTGCCGACGGCGACACCGATCCGACGGGCGAAGGCATCCTGTGAGAGATCCGTCGCCTTTCGGATCGCGGCGACGTCGATGTCCTGCGGGACGTGGATGCCGAACCCGGCTCCGATGTCCCCGCGCGCATGGGCGGCCGCCTGTTTCAGGCTCAACGCCAACTCGGCGAACATCGCGTCGTCCCTCGCTCATCGCCCCCAGAGAACGAGATCACGCGGGCGCCGCCGCGCTCGCCGCGCCCGGTCAAGGGAACGCGAACCTTCCGAAGGCCGCTAGGCCCCGGAATCACCTCGCGCGCCTGCGGATGGGCCGCGAGGAAATCCCCCACCGCACCTCGCGCGACATCGGTCATGGCGCGTTCGGCAGAGCGCAGATAGACCTCGTCTCGATGACCGTAGGGAGCACGCTGGCCATGCCCAAGACCGCGCCGTTGGCGCATGTCCGTCAATGGCAGGAGACAGGTCGAGGAGCTCGGTGGAGATCCGTCAAGGACCGGCAGACAGTCGTCAACCGGGCCAAACACAGACGGCAAGGCCCGGGAAACCGAGTCTTGCCGCACAAGGAATCCCTACAAGGCGAGAAGCCGGGTCGCGCCGCTTGAGTCAGCGGCGGCGGAACTGACCCCGCATGGGCGGGCGCGGACCGGAGGAGCGCTCGTCCTTGTGCCGGAACACGAGGCGGCCCTTCTCCAAGTCGTAGGGCGACATCTCGACGGTGACGCGGTCGCCGGCCAGAGTCTTGATGCGGTTCTTCTTCATCTTGCCGGCCGTGTAGGCCACGATCTCGTGCCCTTGGTCGAGCTGCACGCGGTAGCGCGCGTCCGGCAGGATCTCGATCACGAGACCGTCGAACTGCATCAACTCTTCTTTCGCCATCCACACTCTCCAGCCGGACGGCCTGAAAAGGGGCGACCCGGGACACAAAACGAAGCCGTTCGGCAAAACGCGGCGGGCGGCGGGTCCGATCCCATCGGATGCGCAACACCGGCGAGCGTTGCCCCGACATAATGTCCGGATCGGCCGGAAGCAAGCTTTTCCCGATGCAGGCCGGTGATGAACCCGGCACAAGTCGCGCGCGGATCCGACGTGGATTCGGAAAGATCAAGATTTGGCCCGCGATTTCGCTCCGTGGGGGGGGGGGGGGGGGGGGGGGGGGGCGGGGGGGGGGGGGGGGGGGGGGGGGGGGGGGGGGGGGGGGGGGGGGGGG